>CAZPSQ010000024.1:0-39972 GCA_964588755.1 uncultured Prosthecobacter sp.
TGCCGCCGCCGGTGCCGCCCAGGGTGTAGGCGGGGCGGATGATCAGCGGCATGGTGCCGATTTCCTCCGCGATGACACGGGCCTCCTCGATCGTGTGGGCCACGCCGGACTGCGGCAGGTCCAGGCCGATCTTGAGCATGGCGTTCTTGAAGAGCAGGCGGTCCTCCCCCTTCTCGATGGCGTCCGGCTTGGCGCCGATCATGCGCACGCCGTGCTTTTCCAGCGTGCCTGCGCGGTGCAGGGACATGGCGGTGTTCAGCGCCGTCTGCCCGCCCAGGGTGGGCAGCAGCACGTCCGGCTTCTCCTTGATGATGATCTTCTCCACCATCTCCGGGGTGATCGGCTCCACATAGGTGCGGAAGGCGAACTCCGGGTCCGTCATGATCGTGGCCGGGTTCGAGTTGATCAAGACCACCTCATAGCCTTCCTCACGCAGCGCTTTGCAGGCCTGGACGCCGGAATAGTCGAACTCACAGCCCTGGCCGATGACGATGGGGCCGGAGCCGATGACGAGGATGCGCTTGATGGTGGTGTCTTTGGGCATGGAGGGGGGAGGAATGACGAAATCCGAATGTCGAATGACGAATGGAGGTGGGTTTTTGGAGAAAGCGTATGATTTGGGCGCTTTCTCGGGATCGTGAGGCGTGCGTGACGTCCTTCACAGGCTGGCGGCCGGTTTCACGGTGCCGGAAAGCGCGGCATCTTGCACAGTCGATGAGGTGCGTCAAATGCGGAGGCGGAGGAATGACGAAATCCGAATGACGAATGAGGCATGTCTGGGCAGGCCGGATTCACGGCACATGCTTTCTCGAGCCGCCTTGACGGTCCGGTTTTACCTCAATTCACACTCACCTTCAGCCCGATGCTCTTGTACCCCTCCATCATCTCCTGGGCGATTTGTGAATAACTCCGGTCGTTGAGGAGCAGGGTCAGGTGCTTGAAGGGGCCCGTCTCCGACTTCATGTCCGGCGGCGGAAAGCTGGTGGGGTAGGTGAAGCTGCCGTCCGGATGGCGTTTCACCCGGGGGTCCTTGAAAAAGGCGCGCAGGGCTTCCGTCTCGCTGTGGACGGCGTCCATGAACTTCAGGAAGCGCTCCCCCTTCTTCCCCTGCGGCCCGTCCAGGTGGCAGAAGAAGTACACAATGAGCACCGAGCGGAAGTACAGCTCCCCCATGGCACGGTTGGAGGACTCGGCGATGCCTCCCCACTGCCCGCGGTTCATCGTCATGTGAGTCTGCAGGTTGTCGATGCTGGGGGCGTATCCGCGCTTCTGCATCTCATTGATGTGGTCGCGGATGGCGCCTTTGTGCGAGTCGGCGCGGAAGGTGCCCGCGTTGTAGGGCAGCATCTCCGTGTATTCCGCGGTGCCCTCGATGATCCACACCGGCAGGAAGGGCAGGTAGTCATGCATCATTTGATGCGTGATCTCATGGATCAGCGTGTCGCCGCTGTAGTTGTCGTTTTTGAACCATGTCTTGCCCCGCATCTCCAGGCCGATGCTGGGGAAGGGGACTTTGAAGATCTTTTCCCCGGTCATGTACACCCCGCCGGAGTTTTGCGGCCCTCCAGCGGCCACGTAGTCATTGCGCGTCTCATACAGGGCGGCCTGGTAGCGCTCCAGCCCTTCGGGTGGGCGGCAGACAATGCCCCAGGGCAGGGCGGTGACGAGCGCGCGTGTGGCCTCGAAGGTGCGCGCCACCTCCTTCATCACGCTGCCCGCCAGCTTGGCCTGGGAGGTGAACTCGAAGGCCTCGGACCGGTACACAAAGCGCCGTGCCGGTGCGGACTCCTCCACCGGCTGGATTTCGATGGAGCGGCCAGGCACCACCACATTCTGTGGCCAGGTGCGTTTTTCGATCGGCACCCGGGCCGGGTCGGGCGCGGCAGTGGCGGCGGCAACGGGGGCGGGGGCCAGCGCCGGTTTCAGGGCCGCCTGGTTTTTCACAAACGTCTGGTCCTCGGCGCTCAGGCGGGAGAGGGGGATGTCGTGCTCCCTGCCATCCGCCATGCGCACCGTCACGGCGTCTGCCGTGGCCTTGATGAAGGATGCCTGGATGATGCGCCCCTGCACATCCTTCCACGGGCGCAGCACAGCCGTTTGTGCCGCCGCCATGGGTAGGAGCGTGGCAGTGCTGAGAATGCAGAACATGATCCGTGTGGCGCGGACAGGCATGGTTTTCTTATATGATGGCCGCCGTTCCAAGTGCAAACTCTTACTTTCAGTGCCGATTTGTCATGGTGTTGCCGGTTGCCTGCGGGGAACATGGGTTTACGTTGACGTTGAGCCTGCAACGGCTCACTTCAGGCCCTTTCATGTGTGGTTTCATCGGATGGTTCCGTTCTCCCGGCACGCCCTGGCGTGAGGAGGAGCGTGCCCTTCAGCAGCAGGTGCTGTCCATGATCACCCACCGGGGGCCGGATGACGGGGCGGAGTCTTTGCACGACGGCGGCTGGATGGGCTTTCGCCGTCTGTCCATCCTGGACCTCACCACGCACGCCCGCCAGCCCATGAGCTTCGGCGGTGGCCGCCAGACCCTGACCTTCAACGGGGAAATCTACAATTTCCGCGAGCTGCGCGCAGGCCTGGGCGGCGCAGGACTGGATTCATCGGGTGACACCGCCGTGCTGGGCGCGCTGCTGGAGCGCGGGCCGCTGGAGGATGTGCTGCCGAGGCTCCGCGGCATGTTTGCCTTTGCCTGGTGGGATCAGGCAGACCGCAAGCTGACCCTGGTGCGCGACCACTTTGGCATCAAGCCGCTCTACTATCAGGTCACGGCCGATGGCGGCATTGTTTACGGCTCTGAACTGCGCGCGGTGGCGCGCCTCGGCCGGGCTTCGGCCGTCTCCCGCGCCGCGCTGGCGCAGTTTTTCCGCTGGGGGGCTGTGCAGGCGCCGGACACCGCCTATGAGGGCGTGCGCTGCCTGCCCCCGGGACATCTGCTGGTGTGGCAGGACGGCCGGGTGGAGACACGCCCCTGGTTCCAGCCGCGCTGGCCCGGCAGCACCGCGTGGGTGCAGGACCAGACGGAGCAGCGGCGTCTGGTGCGCGCAGGCGTGCTGGACAGCGTGAAGGCGCACTTGGTGTCAGACGTGCCTGTCGGCGTTTTTCTAAGCGGCGGCCTGGATTCCACGCTCGTCACCGCCTGCATGCGCGAGGCCGGGCAGCGGAAGATCAAGGCTTTCTCCATCGGTTATGAGGATGATTCCGGCATGCCGGATGAGAGTGCCGCCGCCCGTCGCAGCGCCGAATTTTATGACTGCGAGTTCGTGTGCGAATGCCTCACCGCAGACTCTTTGGAGGCACGGCTGGACGACTATTTTGACCAGATGGACCAGCCCACCGGCGACGCCTTGAACACCTGGGTCGTCTCCCAGGTGGCCGCGCGTGAGGTGAAGGTGGTCCTCAGCGGACTGGGGGCGGACGAATGGTGGGCTGGCTACAACTTCCACCGCCTTGTGTCCCTGGCCGCCAGGTCCCCGTTGCTCGCCGCAGCCCCCCTCGCGCGCGCGCTGGCTGGTGTGGTGCCGTTGTCCGTGCGCGCCACACCGTCCTGGAAGGCGCTGTACCATGTGCTCGGCGGGGCGGGGCGTGACGTGGCCGCATGGCATGCGCATGGCAGGACGATCATGCCGCCTGCGGAGGTGGCACGCCTTTTGCAGGCAGAACCACCCATGCCTGGGGGCACGGGCGACGCGCCGGACTCCTGGCTGCACCAGCTTCTGCTGCGCGAAACCACCACTTACCTGGCCAACACCCTCTTGCGCGACAACGACTTTACCAGCATGGCCCACTCCCTGGAGCTGCGCGTGCCCTTCGTGGATGCGGAGCTGTTCACGCTTGCAGGCCGCATCCCGCCGCCCGCCAAGCTGGACACCAGCGGCGGCAAGCGCGTGCTGCGCGCCGCCTTCCGCGACCTGCTGCCCCCCTGGATTTATGACGATCGAAAGAAAAAAGGCTTCACCCTCCCCCTCATGAAATGGATGCGGCTGCCACGCTGGCAGGAACGCATTCGCGAGACACTGGGCTCCCAGGCCTGCCGGGAACGCGGCTGGACAGATGGCCGCATGGTCGCGCAGACATGTGAGGCGTATTTCAAAAGCCCTCTTGAATCCACGGCCGTATGGTCCCTGTCCCAGCGGGTCTGGCAGTTCTACGTTCTGGAAGAGTGGGCGCGTAGAAACATGGGGGGGCGGGCATGAGCGCGCGCATCCTGCAGGTTTTCAACCGCTACCTCGCCCCCGGCGGGGAGGAAAAAAGCGTGGACCGCATCCACAATCACCTCGCCGCCCGGCATGAGATGTCCCGGTGTTTCTTCGACAGCGCGGAGTGGCGTGCGGCAGGCGCGCCGGATGCCTTTGGGCAGGCGCGCCGCCTCTTCTACAATCCAGAGGCTCGCCAGCGGTTTGATGCGGCGCTGGACAGCTCCGGCGCTGACGTCGCCCTCTTCCACAACATTTTCCCGGTGGGCTCTCCCTCCCTCTATCACGCCGCGTTGCAGCGGGGGGCGCCGGTCATCCAGTACCTGCACAATTTCCGCCCCTTCTCCGTCGGCGGCACCCTCTTTGTCAAAGACCGCCTCTGCCCGGACAGCCTCGTCGGCAGCCCCTGGGCCGAAGTGCGTGGTGGTGCCTGGCAGGGCTCCGTGGTGAAGAGCGCCCTTTTCGCCCTCATGCTGAAAATGCTGCACCGCAGCGGCTGGCTGAAAAGCGTGAAGGCCTGGGTGGCCATCTCCGACTTCATGCGCGACCGGCTGGTGCAGTCAGGCTGCCTCGCGGCGGACCGCGTCCACACCCTGCGCCATTCCTGGGATGCGATGGGCAGCCCCCCCGAGGCGGAGGACGCCGGCTACTACCTCTTCCTCGGCCGGCTGGTGGGGGAAAAGGGCGTGGTGCCCCTGCTGGACGCGTGGGATGTGCTGCGCGCCAGGCTTGGGCCGAAGACACCGCTGCTTCACGTGGCGGGTGAAGGCCCGCTGGAGTCTGCCGTGCGGGAGCGTCTGCGCACGAACCCGTACATCGGCCAGCTCGGCCAGATCGGCGGCGAGACCAAGCGGGAGGCCCTGCGCCGCTGCCGCGCCGTGCTGGTCCCTTCCACCTGGTGGGAGCCGCTCGGTCTCGTCGTGTATGAGGCGTATGACCATGCCAAGCCCGTGCTGGCCGCCAAGTCCGGCGGACTCATGGAAACCGTGCATCATGGGCTCACCGGCCTCCTGCATGAGCCAGCAGACGTCGCAGGCATCGTGGGCCATGTGCTCGACTTCGAGTCCATGACCCCGGCATCCCGACTTTCCATGGGCCGCAACGGCCGTCAGTGGCTCCTGAATGAGGCCAGCCCGCAGGCATGGCAGCAAAGGTTCGAGCAAATCCTGGCCACCGCGCAGGTTGCGTAGCGCTGGCTGTGGGTTGCTGTTGTTGCCGGAACAACAGCAAACAATGGCCAACCACCGCCAGCCACTGCAAACGGCCTCTGCCCTACTGCATGATCGTGATCCGCGTGCCCACGCTGGCGTTTTCAAAAACGGTCTGGGCAAAATCACGCGGCAGGCGGATGCAGCCGTGGGAGGCGGTGGCCCCTGGGTTGGGGATCGCCCCCGCATGCAGGCCCACACCGTAACCGGTGATGCGCATCCAGTAAGGCATCTTGGCGCCCACGAAGCGGCCGCCAGGAGGAATCCGCGAGACACCGGCCGTCGCATTGCTGTTCACCACATTGCCGTTGCGGTCCACGATGCTGCCGTAGCGGTTGGAGCGCTTGTCCACGATCTTTTCCGTGATGCGGAAGGTGCCCGTCGGCGTGGCAAAACCGCTCCGCCCCGTGGCCACATAGGTCCAGCCCACACTCTGGCCGCTTTTAAAGAGATAAGCCTTCTGCTCACTGAGGTCGATGTTCACGCTCAGCGGCCCTGGCTGGCCGGTGCCGTGCCACACAAACAGGGGCGGCTGGGATGCCACAGGGGGCATGACGACCAGCGGGCGGCGCGCGACTTGGAAGCGGGAGGATACCAGCGGAAACTCTGGCAGCGTGCACTGGCTCAGCATCAGCACGCCCACGGCAAGTGTGGCAAGATTTAGGACTTTCATGGCAGGTTCTAGTGTAGAAGCACGATCTGCGCGCGTGCAACCCACCAGCCAGAGCCTGTAGAAGAATTTGTTTTTACTGGCTCCTCTGATTCCAGTAAATCTTGAGATTCTTGCTGCGACGGCCTGCCGCGATGATCTCCAGCGCACGGTCTCCATCCAAATCGGCACACACCGCATCTTCACAGGCCATCCCGCCATCGTCGATCATGGCGCTCTGCCAGCCGTTGCCATCCTCCTTGGTGGTCCAAAACAGTTTCACCGCCACCTTGCCGATCTTCTGCTGGGCACGCGTGCCGACGACGATCTGGCGGTTGTTCAGACCCAGCAGATCATGCGTGGCGATGGCATGCCCGTCCACCAGGTCGCTGGCGATGATGTGGCGGTTCCATGGGCCATTTTTGGGGCCGTCTGGCGGCGGGGTGTAGATGACGAGCTTGTCACCATGCATGGGCTCAATGGTGGTGACGTAGGGCTGGCCCCCGGCGAACGCGCCGTAGCGCACCTCCCCCGCGCCCAGCAGCTCCGTGGAGTCCTTCGGGTGCTGTGTGATCCATTGCTCCTTCCAGCCGTTGTCGGTGGGGTCCAGCCGCACCACGCCCTCCCGCCCGCACAGCAGCAGGCTTTCGGCCTCGCCCGCAGGCGCGGGGATGATGTCCAGGTTGTGCGTCTTGTGCATGGTGCCCTGCACCAGCGTGGTGTTCCATTCCTTGCGCGGATCTTCCGGCATGTGGTAGGCCAGCACACGCACACCGGCGCCTTCGGCATTCTTGTCATTGCCACGGCCATGCAGCGGCGCCACGACCAGGTCGTAACGTCCCGCGCGGTTGCGCACCCACTTCATGCGGTGCGTGGTCGGCTCATGTGTCAGCTTCACCGGCTCCCACTTCTGGGTACGGTCGGCCGGCGGGATGAGGTAAAACACCGCGCCGCTGCCGGTTGTGTCCCCGGGGTTCCATTCCGCGCCCACCGCGATCTCGCATTTGCCGTCACCATCAATGTCCCGCGCGGCAATGCAGACGTGGTCCCGGTCGGTCAGCTTTTCCGCGATGACATGCTTCTGCCACGTGGGATTTTCGTACCAGACGATCACATTGCTGTCCGCCAGCAGGATGTCCGTCTTCTGGTCCCCGTTCACATCCGCCACGGCCAGTCCGTAGCCGATGCCCACCGCGTCATCGATCTGCTGCTCTTTGAAACTGGGCGTCTGGGCCTGGGCGATTGAGGCCGCAAAAACGGCGGCGAGGAGGGGCATTTTCATGGGATTTTCCAGCCTAGGCGAGGTGGATGGGAGGAATCAAGCCAGGAAACTCACACCTCCGCCACCTTCCGCCGCCAGCGCATCCCCAGCGCCACACTCCATTGATATTTGCGTGCGTGCTCGCGGATCAGGAACGGCATGTCCACGGTTTTGGCCAGGTCAAAGTGCGGCTCCAGCAGGGAGGTCAGCCACTCACGCGTGGAGCCCTGCGGCCAGTTCCCGCGCGGCGTGAACTCCTCCAGCCAGGTGCAGGGCGTCGTCAGCAGCAGTTGGCCCCCGGGCCGCACAAGATCAGGCAGCCGCTCGATCAGCTTCAGCGGGTCCGGCATCCGGCACAAAAGATTCGCTGCATGCACGATGTCGAAATCGCCAATGTCAGCCCGGAGGTTCATCGCGTCGCCTTGCTCAAAACGCACGCGGTCGCGACGCAGGTTCTCCGGCACATGGGCCACAAGCTTCGTGCGCGCCTCGCCCTCATCCACGCGTTCATATTCCATGCTGCCCTCGCGCGCCAGCGTGGCGGCGGCATCAGCAAAGCTCTGCGAGTAGTCAATGCCCAGCACGCTCACGCCGAAGTTCGCCAGCTCAAAGCTGGAGCGTCCCACCGCGCAGCCCAGGTCCAGCGCCACCGCCTCGCACGGCGTGCGTGGCAGGTCGATCAGCTCCATCACCGTGCGCGTGGCAAAGCCCAGCGCCTCCCGGGGGCCATGCTCCCAGGGCAGCACCTCGGCAGGCGTGCCGTAGTGAAACAGCAGATATTCATCCAGCAGGCGGCGGGTTTCGTAGATGTTCGTGGAAGTGGGCATGGGAGCAGAATGTCCTATACGCCCCATGGTCGTGTTCGGCTCACGGTTTGAACACGGAGAGCTCCTTCGCGGTCGCCACATCCAGGGCGCGCACGGTGCCTTCCTGGTCACCCACGACAATCACATCGCCAAACCTGGAGGTGCCCAGGGCTTGCAGGAAGCCCGCCGCGCCCGGCAGCTTCTTCACCTCGCCACCGTCGCTGTTGATCACGCGCAGCTTGTTGTCCCCCGCGCTCGTGGCGAACTGGTCCGCCGTGCCCAGGTAACGGATACCGGTGATCTCCTTGTCCCAGCCGTCCACGTTTTTGCGGCGTTCCCCCGTGGTCCAGTCCCAGATCTTGACCACATTGTCCGCGCCCGCGCTGACCAGCACACGTCCGTCAGCGCGCCAGGAAAGCCCCAGCACATGATGCGTGTGGCCTTCAAACACCTTCACCACCTTGCCGCTGCCGGGGTCAATGACGCGCAGCATCTTGTCCGCGCCGCCTGAGGCCAGAAGCCTGCCATCCGGGGAAAAGTCCAGCGCCAGCACGCTGTCCAGATGCAGCTCCGCATAGGTTTTCGTCAGCTTGCCGGTGGCCGCCTCCCACAGCGTGATGTCGCCGCTGCGGGAAGGCTCGCCGCTGCCGACGGCGAGCGTTTTGCCATCGGGTGAAAAAGCCAGGCCGTTCGCCCGGTCGGTGATGGCGGACCTGGCATCGCCGGTGCCGAGCGTCCGCTCCAGCGTCCACGCGGTGCTGCTGCTGCCGGGGGTGATGGGCTTGCCATTGGAGGCATTCCAGGCCTGCGGCGGCGCGTCATCGTGTTCGGCGATGACCTCCAGCCCGTTGGCGGAGAAGCCCAGCGCCCTGGCCTTCCTGAGCCCCTGGCCCAATGCCTTGGCCGCCGCGTCACGGTCCGCCACGGCCTGCGCCTGTTCTTTCTGCAAAACGCCCAGGCGTGCCTTGGCATCCACCACAGCCTGCTTGGCCTTGGCCTCGTTGGTGGTGACGGTCTTGATCTCATCCGCCGTGTCGGTGTCGGCGTTCTCGGCACGCTTCAGGGCCTCCTGCGCGGCGGTCAGCTCCGTGGCCGCCTTGTCCGCTTTTTCCTTCGCCTCCGCCAGTTTCTTTTCATCCGGCTTTGGCTCGGCGGGCGGCATCGCTTTGTCGGCCACCGCTTTTGCCTCGGCCTTGGTTTTAAGCTCCCGTTGGCGGTCCTCCAGCGTCTTCTTCGCGGTGACGGCCAGTTCATGGGCCTTCTTCAAACGGTTCGTCTGGTCCGTGACCTCCGTCTCCGCCCGTTTGATGGCCGCGCCCTGCGCCACGACTTCCAGCGTGGCCCGGCCTGCCGCCAGACGGCGCTGTGCCAGCGACTGCTCGCTGGCCAGGTCTGTCTTGATCTGCGCCATGAGTTTCCCGGTGGCCGTTTCGGTGATCTTGAGGCTGTTGTCCGCCTCCTGCACCACACTCAGCTTTGCGGACGGCGCTGCCGCAATCTTCGGCGGAACACGCCTCCACACCTTCACCTCGCGGAAGCTGCCCGTGGCCAGCCGTGTGCCGTCCGGGCTGAACGCGATGGATTGCACAAGGTCATGGTGGGCGACTCCCGGGTTCTTGTACAGCCCGGACTTGAGAAGGGCCTCGTCCGTCAGCTTCGTCACCAGGCTCTGCGTGGGCAAATGATAGAGGCTGACCTGGTTCGCCCGCGCCACCGCCGCAAAGTCCCCCTGCGCCGTGACCGCGATGGCATAGGCGGGCTGCAACGCCGCTGGCAGCGGCTGCCACGCCATGGCTTTGTCAGTCCTCTCGGACGCCTTCGCACCCTCATCGATCCACCTCTTCAGCAGCGCCAGTTGCGCCGGTGTCAGCGGCACCGCGCTGACCTTGTTGTTCTTCGGCGGCATTTCCGAGTCCCACATCTGCGCCGCAGCCTGGTAGATGATGCTTTCCGCCCCCTTCCCAGGGAGGATTCCTTGGTCACTGTCGCCTCCCTTCAGCATCAGCTCCGGCGTCTCCATGTTCAGCCCGCCCTTGGTCGTCGTCTTGTTGTGACATGCGACGCAGTTGTCCTTCAAAAACGGGCGGATGTCCTTGTCGTAGTCCACGGGGGCCGCATGCGCGGCGATGACAAATGACGAATGCAGAATGACGAATGGAAGAAGAGGCTTCATTTTTTGGCAGGCTCCTTCACACGGACGCGGATGGGATTGGAGCAGACGATGAAAGTGTGCTCTTTTGGCGCGGCCTTCGTTGTCAGGTCTTTGACGAGCTTGTCGATGTCCGCCTTCGACTTGTCTGCCTGCTTGAGGGCCATCGTGGCTGCTTGGATGAGCGCATCCTTTTGGGCCGAGGTGTCACCCTTGGCCGCGGCGAGCCTTTTCTGCGCGTCTTTTTGATTCTCGATGCGCCTCTTCTGATCGGCCTCCGCCTTGGCCAGCGCTTCCAGATGGTCTCGCACCTTCATCTTCCCCGGTCCTTCAAGGATGAATCCGTATTCGCCCGGGGCGAGTTTCAGCGCCCCCGCGTCGAGGGTGAATTTGCCTGTGCTGGCCTTGGCCGGGATGTCCGCCTCGGGTGCCTTGGTGTGTTCGACAAGACCGAGCGCCTTCAGTTTGAGCGCGTCGGCAAAGTCCGCGTGGCGGGTGACTGTCAGCGGGATGTCCACCTTGCCACCTGCGGCCACTTCATAGACGTCGTTCTTCTCAGTCAGCACCAGGGCGGGGGCGGAAAGCGTGCTGACCCCGATGGCAGGCGGGCCAGCGTGGCGGATGAGCACATTGTCACGGGCGGCATCACCTACCGAAAAGCTGACGTAGGCGGCTTCAGGGATGCCGCTGACAAGGACTGCGCCCACCGGGGCGTCCGCCGCCGCCTGAAAGGCCAGGTAGCCCAGCGACTGGCCCTTGCCAATGAAACCGCCAAGGCACGCAAGGCCCGGCGGCAGGCCCTCGGCCTTCAGCTCAAGAGCCTCGCTCATACTGTGGCGGTTTGGCACCGCAATCTCCAGGGCGAGGATGCCGCCCCGGCACACATTGGCCGTGCCGAAGTCATAGGCTTTGCGCGCACCGGTGAAAGGCAGGCTGGCATTCAGCGCGATGACCCTGGGCTTGCTCCCTGGCGCGGGGACAATGCGCAGCTCGAAGGGGCTGGCGGTGTTGAAGTTGTCATTGAGAGAGATGCGAAGCCGGCCGTCGGCCTTGGCCTCATAGGCATGGGACGGATCACGGTTGGCCAGCATGAGCTTCGGTGCCGGTACGATGGCGGGCGCGTCGGCGGGCTGGGCGATCGGCGACCATGAGCCGTCCGCCTTGAGAATCTCAATGAACAAATGGGGATCGCTGGCATGTCCAAGCTGGTGGGACAGCACCTCGATCACAAATTTGTCTCCGGTCTTGAAGGACAGATCAAACACAAGCGCCGCCCCGTCTTCAGGAAAGGCGCCTGTGATCGTGTCCCCCACCTTCACCACCTTTTCGGTGGGTTGCGGGCCGCTGGTGTCGGGAGTGGAGATGGGCGCTGTCTGCTTCAGCGCCACACGAAAAGCATAGTCGTCTCCTCCACGGTGCATCAGTTCGTTCAGCCGTAGCCGGTAGGTTCCGTCCGCGGGTGGGGTGAATGACAGCCTCCCTTTTTTCGTGCGGGCCAGCTCGCGGCCGTTGAGGTCGCTGACCGCGCCCACCAGTGTCGTGCGGGTGTCAAAGCGTGCGCCGTCAAAGCTCGCACCCACCGGCTGGCCTCGCTTGGCCTCAAAGGTGAACCATTGCGGGGTGCCGGCCTTGAAGGTTCCCTGGATGACGCCGCCCACTTTGATGGGATAGGCGGAGTCCGGTCCTGTGTTGCTGCCGGGGGAGGTCAAAATGGTCTGCGGACCCACCTCAAACACACGCGGATTGCTGACCCCCATGCGCCCCACAAAGCGCAGATCGTAAAGCGCCGGCTTCAGGTCCTCTGGCAGTGTGATGTCCAGCACCTTGCCGTTGGAGGCGGTCACGGGGATGGAGCGCTCGTTGAGCAGGATGGCCTTGGGCGCGTCCAGATCGCCGCCCCGCAGGGTTAGCTTGATCGTGGAGCCGGGCGTGCCACCCATCGGCATGATGCTGGTGAGAACCGGGGAAGGAAAGGTGGCCTGAGAGAAGGCAGGGACAAGAAAAGCGAAAAGGACTGAAAATTGTAAACTGAGCACTGAAAGCTGAAAATTGCCGGAGGGCGTGGCGCGAGACTTCATTGTGCAATTTCTAGTTTTCAGTTCCCAATTTTCAGTCCCGACACGGGATCATCCATCCACAGCCCGGCATGCTCAATGATTGAACAAAAACTCCTTCGTGTTCAGCAGCGCCCACAGGATGTCCTCATAGGCCTCCTTCCTGCCTTTCAGCGCATCCGGGCCGCTCTTCCCGGTGGCTTTCTTTTCCAGGTGCGTGTGGGCCAGCTTCATTTCGTCCGCGTTGGGGTCACGGCTTAAAGCCATCTGGTACAGATCCATGATCTTGTCATCATCCGGGCGGCTGTCCTTGGTCAGGGAATCAGCACGGCCTTTGTCACGCGCCAGCTGCGTCTGGATCTCCGCCGCGTTCAGCAGGTGCAGGCTCTGCGCCAGGCTGGCCTCCTGCGTGCGCTCGCACTCGCACGCGCTGGAGGAGTCCGGCCGGCCAAAGACGCTGAGGAAATAGGTGCTCTGGTTGTAGCTGTTGTCCGGCAGCGCCACCGCGCGCGTTCCGGGCGCCTGCCCTTCAAACTTGGACTCCACGCCCAGCAACGTGTTCACCGCATCATAGAGCACCTCGGCGTTGAGGCGTTTGGGGTAGTAGCGGCTGAAGTTCTGCCGGTCCTTGGCATTGTGCGCGTTTGGCACCGCGCTGAGTTGGTACGTTGTGGAGGTGACGATGGTGCGGATCAGCTGCTTCAGATCGTAGCCGCTTTTCATGAAGCTGCCGGCAAGCGCGCTGAGCAGCTCCGGGTTCACGGGTGGGTTCGTCTCCCGCATGTCGTCCTCCGGCTCCACCAGCCCGCGGTTGAAGAAGTGCTTCCAGTAGCGGTTCACCAGTGTGTGGGCAAAGAAGGGATTGTCCTTCTGGCTCATCCACTCCGCCAGCGCGCGCCGGGGGTCCTGGGCCGGCTCCAGCTTGACGGCGCCGCCCCCCAGGCTCGTCGGCATCACCGCCGCCTTCGTGCGGATGTTGGTGGCCTGTGCCACGCCGCGCCTGTGGAAGATCATCTCCTCAGTCGCAAAGCCGGAGGGCTTGCGGCTCACATTGCTGAAGAAGGCGGCAAAGCCGTAATAGTCCTGCTGGCTCCATTTCTCGAACGGGTGGTGGTGGCACTGCGCGCACTGCATGCGGGTGCCCAGGAAGAGCTGCGCCACATCCTCCATCTGCTGCTTCATGTCCCTCACCTGGCGGTACCACGCCACCGGCGGGTTGTGGTCGATCTCGCCGGAGGCCGCCACCAGCTCACTGACAAAGCGGTCATAGGGCTTGTTGTCGGCCATGCTGTCGCGGATCCACTGCCAGAAGAGGTGGGTGCCGCGCGCATACAGCGGCTGCGTGCGCTGGTTGCGCAGCAGTGCGCTCCACTTGTTGGCAAAGTATTCGGCGTATTCCGGACTGTCCAGCAGGCGGTCCACAAGGGCGCCGCGCTTCTTTGGGTCGGCCGAGGCGCGGAACTCCTTCATCTCCGCCGCTGTCGGCAGGCGGCCGGCGAGGTCCAGCGTCACACGCCGCAGATAGGTGGCATCATCCGCGATCTCCGACGGCGGAATGCCGATGGTCTTGAGCTTCGCGAACACCAGATCGTCCACGAAATTGCTCACGGGCGGCAGCTTCTCCACCGGCGCGCCCAGCGGCACCGTGGCGCGGAAGGTGGACACCTTGCCCTGGTAGCGCACCATCACCGCCACGTCCCCGGGCAGGTCAAAGAGCTTCACCATGCCTGTCTCTGTGGTGTCGGCCATGCCTTTTTCATTGGCCTCATACAGCGCGCGCTTCGTCACATCCCGCGTGCTGCCATCCGTGTAGTGGGCGGTCACTTTGAGCTGCTGCTCGCCCTTCAGCGGCATCGTCAGCTTCGCCGGCTCCACGCTGATGCGGGCCATCTTCGGGTCGGTGTCCTTGCCATAGGGCATGCCCTCGCCAATCCACCGCACCAGGTCCGCGTAGTCCTCCGAGGCGGGGTCCAGCTTCTTCCCCCCGCCGTGTGGCAGTTCGGCGGTGCCCTTGGTCAGCAGCAGGCTCTGCTCCGGCGCGGCGGGGAAGACGCGGCGCCCGCGCGCCTCCTTGACGATGTGCTCGTAGTCCTCTTCCGGCTCGAAGCCCAGCAAGGACAGCTTGAAGCCGTTCTGCCCGTCCGCCTTGCCATGGCACCCGCCGCCGTTGCACCCGCCCTTGGTCAGGATGGGCATGATGTCATTGGCGAAGTTCAGCGGGCGCGGCTCGTCAGCAGCAAGGCACGGCGCGGTGGCAAACAGCGCGGCGAGGAGGGCGTGACGGGGCAGGTTCATGATGAGGCTATGAACCTACGCAGGCAGACGGCACGATCTTGTGTCCGAAGCAAAGTAGCCCGGCGGCGGCGTTCCTGCGGGATGGGGGGCGCCTTGCCGCTACAAGATCTCCATCGGGCATTCCGGCAGCGACGCCAGAAAAGCCCGCCCGTAAGGCTTGGTCAGGATGCGGTTGTCCAGGATCGCGCACATTCCACGATCAGTGGCGGTGCGGATCAGGCGGCCCACCCCCTGCCGCAGTTTCAGGATCGCTTCCGGCACACTGTACTCGGTGAAGGCATTCAACCCCTGGGCCTCCAGATGCTCGATGCGGGAGGCGGTCAGCGGGTGGTCCGGCACCGCAAAAGGGAGCCGGGTGATGATCACATTGCTCAGCGACTCGCCCGGCACGTCCACGCCCGTCCAGAAGCTGTCCGTCCCGCACAGCACGCTGTGCGTGTCGTTTTTAAACTCCGCCAGCATCTGATGCCGTGGCATGCCACGGCCCTGGATCAGCAGCCGCCAGCCGCGTTTTTCACAGTGCTCCTCCAGCTTCTCGGCCCGGGAGGTCATCTGGCTGTAGCTGGTGAACAGCACGAATGCCCGCCCGATGCTGAGGTCCAGAAAGTGGCAGATCCAGTGCTCCAGCTTTTCCAGATAGCCCGGCTCGCTGGGCTGCGGCATCTTTTTGAGAAGATAGAGCCGCATCTGCTTCTTGAAGTCGAACGGGCTTTCGATGCAGGCCGCAGGTGCCTCTTCCGCCCCGACACGATGGCGGAAATAGCCCAGTTGCTCGTCATCCCCCACTCCCAGGGTGGCGCTGGTGAACACACAGGCCTTCCCACTGGCAAAAAAGATCTGCCGCAGGCGTGGGGAGACATCCACCGGCGCTGTGTGAAAGGCGAGGGTCTGCTGCTCGGCCCCGGTGCGCTCCACCCAGTGCACATGGTCCTCATTGTCATGATCAAGGAAGGTCTTCAGCCCCACGCGGATGGCGGTCAGCCGTTTGGCCAGGTCGTGCAGCTCCAGCTTGGTGCCTTCCTTGTTCGCCGCGTCTCCCGCTTTCTGGGCGCGCTTGACCAGGCGCTCCAGCGGCAGGGAGAGCGTGTCCTCCACCAGTCCCGCCTCGCGCACGCGGAACTCACGGCCGAAGCTGCTGAACTTGCAGTTCGCCTCCGCCGCACGGAAAAAGTCGCTCACACTGTCCAGCGCCTGCAGCACCTCCCGGATGCCGTCCTTGTCCCCCAGCAGTTGGAAGAACCCTTTGCGTGTCTTGGGGTTGTGCAGCCGCCCAAGCTCGAACTTGATGTTGGACTCGCTGATGTGCAGGCCGAACGCGCGCGCCGCCACGTTCTCGATCGTGTGCGCCTCGTCCAGGATCACGAAGTCGCGCGGGAAAAGGAAATTGCAGTCCTCGGTGGCCGTCTCATCCGCCGAGGCCAGCAGCGTGAAAAACAGCGTGTGGTTCAGGATCACGACATCCGCGTCCTCCATCCGCCGGCGGGTGTCCTGGTACCAGCAGCGGCTGCCGGGCGGGCAGCGGCGCGGGGTGCAGGCATGGGGCTCGCTGCACACCAGCGACCACACCCGTGCGCTGGGGGTGAAGTCCAGGTCGCTCAGCGTCCCGTCCTCCGTTTCCGCCACCCAGTCCAGCAGCAGCTTCAGCTCGGACGCCTCGCTGCTGGAAAAGAGGTCGCCCGCCTCATTGAGCGCGCGCTTCAGCCGCGTGGGGCAGAGGTAGTTGCCACGTCCCTTCAGGATCTCCGCATGGAAGTCCCCCACCAGTTGCCTCACGATGGGAATGTCCTTCAGGATAAGCTGCTCCTGCAGGTTTATCGTGTGTGTGCAGATGATCGCCTTGCGCTTCTGCTCCAGCGCAAAGGTCACCGCCGGCACCAGGTAGGCCAGAGACTTGCCGACGCCCGTGGCCGCCTCGCACACAAACGCATGGTTCCCATCCAGCGCCGCGCCCACCAGCTCCGCCATGCGCTGCTGCTGCGGACGGTACTCAAACTGCGGGGACGCGGCCATCCTGCCATCTGTCGAAAAGGCATGGCGCATGCGCGGGGCCAGCGGCGGGTGCCTGCGCTGCGGTTCATGGCTGCCTTCTTCGTGGTCTTCGGCGACGTAAAACATGGATGGTGGAGGGCCACTGATAGCAGAGAGCGGAGGGCGGAGGGCAATGAGTTTTTGCGCGCGCTTACTTTGCCCGCTCAAACCACACCACATGCAGCCCCAGTTTTTGCGCCAGCCCACGCCCGTTGACGGGGCCTAGGACCAGCAGGGCCGTGGCCAGGCCGTCCGCCTGGGATGCTGTCGGGTGGATGACGCTCACGGAGGCCAGAGCGTGCGCTACGGGCCGCGCCGTGGCCGGATTGATGACGTGGGCATAGTCCTGTTTGCCTGCGGTGAAATGCTGCCGGTACACTCCGCTGGTGGCCATGGATTGGTCTTTGAGCAGCAGTGTCTGGGCCGCCTCCCCCGGCGGCGCGGCGGGATTCTGGATGCCAACGCGCCACTCGCCACGTGCCAGCACCTCGCCGCCGATTTCCAGCAGGAACTCCTGCACACCACCGGCTTCGAGATGCCTGGCCAGCCGGTCCAACGCCCAGCCTTCCGCCACGGCGCTCACATTGATGCGCAGCTGCGGGATGGCCTTGCGCAGGGCAGGCGGCTCATGCCGCACCTCCAGATGCTGCCAGCCGCAAAGCCTCTTCGCCGCAGTGATTTCGGCCTTGGTCGGAGGCGTGCTGCGTTTTCCAGACGCGCCAAAGCCCCACGCATCGACCAGGGGGGCGATGGTGATGTCCAGCGCATGCCCGGTCTTGCGGCCGATCTGTTGTGCGATCTCGACAACCTGCACCAGCTCCGGGGGCACGCTGACCCAGTCCGTGCTGGTGGAGGCATTGAACCGCGACAGGTCGGAGTCCGCCCGCCAGTGGCTCAAGGTGGCCTCCCAGGCATCCAGCCGGTGTTGAATGTCCCTCTGCAGATCTGCCTCGAACGGCGCGCGGGAGCGCAGGCTCCAGGTGGTTCCCATGGTGCGCCCGGAGGCCTCCGTCACGCCTTTCTCACGCAGACAGCCTGCCAGCAGGCAGGCCAGGGTGGGAAGAAGCAGGAGGCGCATGACTTGAAAACGATGCGAGATAGTGCCCCGGCTTTGCGTTTCAGCCATTGATGAGTTCCCAGCTTTTCTCCCGTCGCCGTGCCATCCAGACCCTGTTTTGCTCCTCCGCCGCGCTGGCCTTGAACTTGCGGCCTGGCCGTGCCGTGGAAGTGGCGCCGGACGCCCTGAATGTGCTCATGATCGGCGACTTCGGCACCGGTGGCGCGGACCAGCTCAAGGTGGCTGAGGGAATGAGGAAATTTGCCGCCGCCAAAAAACTCAAGACGGAAGGGCTGCTGCTGCTGGGGGACAATTTTTACGGCAAGACCAAGGACGGCCTGTCCATCAAGTCCAAGCGCTGGAGGGTTGAGATTGAGGAAATGTATCCCTCCAGCGTTTTCCCCGGCCCCATGTGGCCCGTGTTTGGCAATCATGACTACCACGACAATGAAGGCGGCGAAAAAGTGCAGCTGGAGTACGCCGGCCAGCCCGGCGTGCGCTGGAAGATGCCCGCCAAATGGTACCGCTTCGACCTGGGGCCGCTCAACAAGCCCCTCGTCACCTTCATCTGCCTGGACAGCAACCTGCCCACCGTCTCCGGCGGCAAGGACAAGAAAACCGGCAGGCCCAAAAACCACCTGACCGAGGCCGAGGAGGCCCAACAGCTCCAATGGCTCAAGGCCGAGCTGGCGACGCCCCGCGCGCCCTTCACCATCGTGGCGGCCCATCACCCCCTTTATTCCAATGGCGACCATGGTGACACCAAGGCTCTCCTGAAGCAGTGGGAGCCCTT
Organism: uncultured Prosthecobacter sp.; assembly: GCA_964588755.1. Taxonomy (GTDB): domain Bacteria; phylum Verrucomicrobiota; class Verrucomicrobiia; order Verrucomicrobiales; family Verrucomicrobiaceae; genus Prosthecobacter. The sequence continues at coordinate 18,500 of CAZPSQ010000024.1, forward strand.
GTTTCAGGAGCACAAGGTCCACGCCTATCTCTGCGGCCACGACCACGACATGCAGCACCTGGAAATGGAGGGCAAGTTCACCACCCACCTGCTCTCCGGCGGCGGCGGCGCGCGCACCCGCAAGCTGGAATCCACCCGTGAGGTCCCCTTCGGCAGGGATGTCCATGGTTTCACCCATCTCCAGATCACCCCGGACGCCCTGGTCTTCACCCACCATGGCGCTGATGGCGGGGTGCTGCACACCGTCACCAAAAAGCAGGACGGCAGCTACAAGGTGGGTTGACCTCCAGGGTCACTTGTACCCCGTCACCATGGCCACGGGCACCTGCTTGCGCTTGCCCTTCTCGGTCTCATGGATGGCGATCATGTACATGCCGGTTTTGGCCGGCTTGTAAAACAGCACAAAGCCCCAGCCGTCGAGAACAGGCAGGATCTCGCCGGAGGGTTTTCCATTCAGGTCCAGCACGGCGCCGGTGATGTGGACGCCGGCTTTTTTCGGCACCGCCACGCAAAAACAGTAGTCATTTCCTTTGTAGAGCTGCATGCGGGTGGCCTTGCCCACCTCCGGCTCCAGCATCCGCACCCAGGGTTCGGCGCGGATGTTGTAACCCTCGTTTTCCTGGTCATAGGCCAGGGCGTGGGCGGCTTTTTCCGCCTCCTCCTTGTCATCAGCCCACACGCGGGCAGGCGCCGACAGCAGAATCAAAAGCTGAAGCGCGGCGACGAGAAATGCAGAGGGGGAAACTGGAAGGCGCATGGCACAAAAGGGGGCTGGGAATTCACTGTCACACGTGAACATAGCCGTTGCATCAGGAAAATCCCAAGTTTCTCTTCCTCTGTTCGTGCTTGCATTTGAAGTTTGCGCAAACGATCTCGTACAATTCCCATTCATGGCCTCGGTAGTCTTTTACATGGAGGACGGCTCCACGCTCGTCCACAAACTGGAAAACGAAGTGACGACCATTGGTCGGCATCCGGACAGTTTGGTGCAGCTCACCTGCCCCTCGTCCTCCGGGCGGCATGCCACCATCAAGCTGTCTGGCGACGAGTTTTACGTGCAGGACCTTGGCTCCAGCAACGGCACCCGTGTGAATGGCGCGGAGATTGAGGAGGCCCTGCTCAACGACGGCGACCGCGTGGGGTTTGGCGATGTGCAGGCTGTCTTTTATGCCGGAGACCCCCCGGTTGTGCCGGAGGAGCGTCCGGTCGGCCCGGGAGGCGGTGGCGCGCATCTGCCGGCCCCGGCCGCTGTCATGGCGGACGAGCCCACCTCCCCCGCCGCAGTGCTGGCGGCCGCCCGACCGTCCAAGTCAGGGCGTGCCCTGAGCCCGGTGCGCCGGGCCTACGGCAGCAAGGCGAGCGGCTACCCGGACACGTCTGAAAACGGCTGCATGAGCGCCGTTGTCGTGATTTCGCTGTTCCTGTTCGCGTTCATCGTCGGCCTCGCCCTGCGCCATTCCAAGGACATGAACGGCAACCTGCTCAACGACACCATCGACAAGGTCTTTGGCAGCATGCCCAAGATCAAAATTGAGAAGAAGGCGGAGGAGTAGGCCTCACAGTTTCCGGGCGTAGCCGTCACAGCGGTTGTGCCATCCGGCGAGCCAGCGCTGCTCCTTGCGCTCCGGCGGGGCGTTGGCCACGCGGCGGCTCAGCACGCGTTTGGCGGACACGGCAAAGTGGCGGCTGGAGGAGGGGCCTGTGGCGCTCATTTCCTGGAGAACCTGGAGGAGGCCCCAGCCCTGGCCTTTGTAGCGCTCGGTGGGGCTGGTGCCCTCGCCTTTGAAGTTTACGTAGTCGATGAGGCAGAACGCGCCCTCGGGGGTGTTGAGGAGGGTCTGGAATGCCACCTTTACTCCCTCGCGGCTTTGGGCGGGTGCGGAGGCCAGCATTTTGGGGAGGGCCTGCTGGAGGCGGAGCATGATGAACTCGGTTTGATTCTGGACGGTTTGACTAAGTAAAATGCGTAATTCCTTCTGACGGGGGCCGTTTTTGTCGGCATCGAAGGCCGCCTTGGTGGGCCAGGGGCAGGGGCCGTGGGTCCAGGCGGGCGTGGGGATGCCGCGGGCGTTGAGGAAGGCCATCAAAGGGGGGAAGCTTTCCTGGAAGGGACCGCGTTTTCCTTTGGCGTACCAGATGAAATGGCCGATGCCGAGGGAGGCGAAGTCCTCGCCGCTGTTCCAACTGGTCAGGCCGGCCACGGTGCCGGCGCACTCGTTTTGCCAGATGCGCCGGCCGACGCGGTCGGTCTGGGCGGGGGAAAGACCGGCGGCGGCCACGGAACCACTGATAAGAAGGCCGAAAAAGAGGGTGGCGAGACGTTGGTTCATATTTTAGAAATCTTAAATGTTACTGTCTAATCCAACTGATTTTTGAAACAATAGCGCAGTGCGGATTCTTCATGCCCCTGCAATTTCATTAAGTTTGATTCACTGATTTTCCACCCCTATTCTCCTGGCTCTCCAGCCTCTTTTTGCGCGTCCGGCATGCCGTATCTGGCCTTCAACCTCAATGATGGAAATGAGTTCGTCTTCGACATCCTCGAAGAACGGCTCACTATCGGCCGTGACGCCAGCAACGACATTGTCATCGACAATACTTTTATCTCCGGCCACCACGCGGAGTTTCTGCGCCAGCAGGATGGAGGCTACGAGGTCGTTGATCTCAAATCGTCCAACGGCACCTTCGTCAATGGCAAGCGGGTGGAGCGTGCGCGGGTGAAGGGTGGCGACAGGCTGACCTTCGGGCAGCTTGAGAGCCGGTTCCGTGAGCGGGCGCCCAAGGGGCTGGCGCCGGATGGCGGCTCCAAGACGGTGGCGGCGGCCAAGGGCCAGCCCAGCCGGGAAGATGGCAAAAAAGGCGACACCGAAAGCATTCCGGCACGTGACAAGGATGAGCCGCCGAAGCCAGCGGACGACACCGGGAAGATCGAGGTGACGCGGCCGGTGGTGCAGCGTGTTCCCGGGGACCAGCCCAAAGCTCCTGCGGCCTCGCCTCCAGGCTCCCTCATTCCGAAGCCCTCCGCCCTGGCCAGCGCGCCGCTGCCTGTGCCGGCCTTTGATCCGGCGGCGGCGAAACAGGCGGGGGATCTGCGGGATGAAATCGAGAGCCTGCGGCGGCAGCGTGATGTCCTGCGGGCGGAAAACGATGTGGAGCAGCGCCGGCGTGATGAAGTCCGGGCCTTGGAGGCCGCCCTGGACGCGCGCCGCAAGGAGGCGGCCCAGGTGGAGGGTGAGCTGACGGGCCTCAAGACGGAGGCGGAGGGGCTGCGCGGGCAGGCGCAGAGCGCCCGCGAGGACATCGAGAACGCGAAGAGCGAGGCGGGAAAATTTGACGTCAAACGGCGCGAGCTTGGGAACATCGAGAGCAAGCTGGAGTCCACCCTCACGCAGGTGGCCAAGGCCGAGTCCGACCTGGCCACCGCCCAGCAGGGGCTGCAATCGCTGCACGGGGAGGCGGACCAGCACCGCAAAAAACGCGAGGAGGTCATGGCCAAGCTTGCGGCGGATGAGACGGCGGCGCAGGGGAAACTGGCCGCGGTCAACCAGCTCCTGGCAGCCGCCCAACAGTCCGAGGCCACACTGAAAACCCAGCGGAGCAGCGAGCTGCAGGGGCTGGAGGGGGACATTGCGGCCAAGCGTGCCTCCCTTGACGAAATCACCGCCGCGCTAGCCAAGTCGGGGACGGATGTTTCCGCCGCAGGTGAGCGGCTGGCCGCCGTGCAGGCGGAGATCACCGCCGCCGAGGCAACGCTGCAAAGCCTGGCCCAGCGCCAGTCCGAGGCGCAGAAGTCTGAGACGGAACTGCAGTCCAAGCGCAGTGAGGCATTGCAGGGACTGGAGGCCCGACTTGCTGAGAAAGGCGCTGAACTGGCCCAAATGCAGGGAAATGTGGGCACGCAGGAGGCGGCGCTGGCCCAGCTCAAGGCCGATGAGACCGCAGCCGCGCAAAGGCTGGCGGCGCTCCAGCAGCAGACCCGGGATGCTGACGCCGAGGTGAGACGGCTCGCCGACCTGCAAGGACAAGCGCAGTTGTCGGAGGCCGAGCAGCGCGGCAAACGCAGCGGCGAGCTGCTGGCGCTGGACAAGGAACTTGAGGAGCGGCGCGCCAAGCTGGCACAGCTCGACGCGCAGCATGAGGTCAAACAAAGCGAGGTGGAGGCGGCCAATGCCGCCCTGGCCAAGGCGCAGGAGCAGGTGCGGGAGGCGGAAAGCCAGATCGCCCAGCTCGGCGGGGAGGAGAAGGCCATCTCCGCACGGGTGGCAGAACTGCGGGGCAATGACGACCGCCTCACCGCGCTGACGCAGTCGCTCGGCCAGATGGAGGACAAGCGAGGCAGCCTGGAGGCCGCAGTGACGGCCCTGCTGGGCAGGCAGCAGACGCATGAGGCCGACGCCACGGTGGCGGGGCAGCGCCTTGCCGAGGTGCGGGGCCAACTGACGGACCTGGAGCAGCAGCGCGTCACGGCGGAGCAGCAAATTGCCCATCTCAACAAGCAGCAGGCGGAGGCGGAAAAAGCCCGAGCCGCCCAGGTGCAGGCGGCAGAGGCAAGGCTGGCCGCGCTCGACAAGGAAAGCCGGGATGCACGGGCGGCAGAGGAGAGCGCCCATGCGGAGGCGGAGAAGCGGCGTGCCGCGCTGGACGCCGAAATCGCGGCGCGGGAAACGCGCCTTGCGGAGGTGGGGGCGGAAAACAAGCGGCTGGGTGACAAGGTGGCCGACTTGAACAACAAGCTGGACGACCTGGCGTCGACAGACAGCCGGCTCAATGACGTTTCGGAGGCGCTCAAGGCGGTGGAGTCCCACAAGTCGGAGGTGGTGGCCGCCGTGGCCGCGCTGGTGAAGGACCGGGACGAGCGCACGCGGGAGCTGCTGGCCGCCACGGAGCATGGGCGGGCCCAGACGCTACTGACCCAGACCCTGACCCAGCGACGGGAGGAGGTGGAGAAGGAGGTGCGCCTGCTGGAAGAGCAGCAGGCGGAGGCCTCGCAGGCCGTGGGGAAGGTGCGCGAGCAACTGCGGCAGGCGGAAAATGACCTGACGGAGCGTGAAGGCAGGCTGGCCGCCGCCGAACAGCGCACGAAGAATCTGGAAGAGCTGGTGGCGACCGCCGACCAGCAGTTCAAAACCTTGCAGGCGGAGCAGAAAAAGCTCGGTGCCCAGGTGACCCAGGCCAAGGCGGACCTGGAGCAGGCGACCGCCGCAGCCGTGGAGAAAAAGAAGGAGGTGGCGTCGGCCGCCGCCGCCGCGGAGAAGAGCACCTTGCAGCAGTCCACACTGGCCGAGAAGATCAGCGGGCTGGAGGCGGTCATTGCGACCCTCACGACGACGCACGCCAGCACTCAGCAGAAGCTTTCGGCGGCGGAGTCAGACCATCAGAACCTGCAGGACAGGATGGCCGAACGGCAGAAGGAAATCACCGCGGCCGAGGCCCGGGTGGCGGAGCTGGCCCAACAGTCCGCCGGCCTGGAAGACCGGATGAAGGAACTGGCGGCGGCCCGGAAGCAGCACGCCGAGCTGACCGGCAGCATTGCCACCGCCACACAGGAGCGGGACCGGCTGCTGGCCGAAACCCAGCGCCTGACGAAGGAACGCGGGGATCTCGACGCGGTGCTGCCGGACCTGCGCGCCACGGTGACGCAGACGCGTGCGGAGGCGGACAATCTGAAGGCGGAGCTTGCCGGGCTGGCGAAGGACCGGGATGCGGCGGAGGCGACCCTCACGGAATCGCTGGCCCAGCGGAAGGAGGCGGAGATCGCGCTCCAGGGGCTGAACGCGGAGTCCGTCAACCTGGACAAAGCGCTGGGTGACAAACGGGCGAGCCTGGAGGCGGAGACGAAGGCCAAGCTGGCCGAGGGCACCGCTGCCGAGACCCGGCTGAGGGGACTGCTGGAACGCATTGCGGTGGCAGAAAAACGGATGGCCGAACTGGCCGATGTGGATGCCCGGATCGCCACGGCCAGCCAGACATTCAAGGAGACTGAGAAGCAGCGTCTGGCGGAGGACAAGGCGGTGGCGGAGCTGGCGCGGAGCCAGGACCGGCTGAAGAAGGAGATCGTGACCCTGGAGGCGACGCTGAAGGCCGAGACAGCGCAACTGGCCGAGCTGACCAAGAACGCCAAGACAGCGGAGACGCGTGCGGCAGACGCTGAAAAACGGGCCGAGAAGGCTCTGGCCACACTGAGTGAGGCGGAGAGGAAGCGCGGCGACGCCGAGAGCGCGCTGGACACCGCGCGCAGTGAGGAGAAGAGCCTGCGCAAGCAGATCCCCGCGCTGAACACGGAACTGGCGGGCATCCAGGCGCTGCTGGGCAGCCTGACGAAGGAGCGTGACGAGACGTCCCAGTTCGTCACGCGTCTCAACGTGACGACTGAAAACCAGAACAAGAAGCTTTCCGACCTGCAGCAGCAGATCGCGCAACTGGAGGAGGCGCACAAGCTGCGGGAGGAGCGGCTGATGAAGGCACAGGCAGATGTGGACAAGGAGACGGCGCATCTGAAGACCGCGCAGGAGCAGTCGCGAGCTGCGGACGGCCAGCTTGCTGATCTGGAAAAAGAGGTCAAAGAGGCGAAGGCCAGGGCCGAGGCCGCCCGGCGGGACGCCGCAGCGCTGGAAGGGGAACTGCGGCAGCGGCTGGACCGGGTGCAGAACCTGAAGGCCGACGAGGAGCGCCTGACCAAGTCCCTGGACGCGCAGCGGCAGGACATGGAAGGGGCGGACCTGGCGCTGAAAGAACTGCAGGCGAAGATCGACGCCCGGCAGGGCGAACTGGGGGACTACCTGAAGGTGGGAGGTCAAATCCTGGGCCTCGGGCAGGCGCTGTCAGGCCTGGAGTCGCGCCAGACCGAGATCAACAAGTCCCTGCGGCGGTCGTCGGAGGAGGATCTGGCTATCCAGGTGAAGCTGAGCGCGGCGCAGGAGACGCTCAACCGGGAGTCGGCCCGGGCGGAGCAGGCACGAAAGGACCGCGAACTGGCGGACACGGAGTTCAAGACGTTCAGCGCGAGCATCCAGAAGCAGGCGGCGGCGCTGCAAAACTACGAGGTGGAGCAGAAAAGGCGCATTGCGGAACTGGAGAAACAGATCGCGGACCTGGGCACGACGCAGCGGCGGCTGAGCGGCCGGATCGACGAGGCGGGGACCGAACTGCGGCGGCTGGAGGCCCGCAAGCAGGAGTATGCCCAGGCGGAGGCGCAACTGCAGCATTGGCTGGAGATTGAAAAACGCCTGCGCGGGCAGCTTGAGGAGCTGGAGGAGAAGCATGAGGTGATGCGGCGGGGCCTGCCGGTGGAGGAAAGCACGGTGGTCATGTTCGCCAACGACATCATCAAGCGCATCGACCTCATCGACGCGCTGGTGGTGCGCTATGCGGGCGCGAACGGCAGCAGTGACGTCCCCGGCCAGCTCCGCACGCTGCGGGCCTCATTTGAGGACATCCTGCTGCAGCATGGTGTGTCGGAGTTTGACGTGCCGCCGGGCACCGAGGTGGACGTGGACCTGCGCAAGCGCATCGCCGTGGTGGACTCGGTGCCGGGCAAGGCGAAGCCGCGCGTCACGGAAAGCTGCCGTTCCGGTTTTATCTACTCGCGCGGCGAAGGGCACGAGATTATCCTGCGGAAGGTGGAAGTGCGCACCTCCAGCCAGTAGGCCAGCCTGCGCAGCGTTTTATTTTCTCACTTATTTCTTTTTATGGCTGAACACGTTGGAATCGATCTTGGCACCACGCTTTCCGGGCTGGCGTACCTGAAACCCGATGGCAATCCCGAGATTGTCCCGAACGCGGACGGGGAGCGGCTGACGCCCTCCGTGGTGTTCTTCGACTCGCATGAGGATGTGAAGCTGGTGGGCAGCGCGGCGCGTGACGGCGGGGAGCCCGACCGGACCATTTTCCAGATCAAGCGGCACATGGACGACCCGGAGCATCTGGTGGAGATCGACGGGAAAAAGTGGACCCCGGCGGAGATTTCCGCGCTGATCCTTTCCAAGCTGAAGCGCGACTGCTCCAAAATCTGCGGAGACATCACGGAGGTGGTGATCACGGTGCCGGCGAACTTCAACGAACTGGCGCGCAAAAGCACGATCGCGGCGGCTGAAATGGCGGGCATGAAGGTGCGGCGGCTGGTGAACGAGCCGACGGCGGCGGCGGTGTATTACGCCCACTCGCAGGGGGTGAAGGGGCGCGTGCTGGTGTTCGACATGGGCGGCGGCACGCTGGACACGACGATCCTGGAAGTGCAGGGGGATGTCATCAAGATCCTGACGTCCGAAGGGGCGCGCCACCTGGGCGGGAGCAACTTTGACGACATGCTGCTGGACGCCTACGGGGACCAGTACCGCAAGCAGACCGGCGCCGCGCTTTACAGTGACGAACGCCACCGCCGCCGGGTGCTGCAGGCGACGGAGGACGCGAAGAAGATGCTGTCCAAGCTGCAACGGGTGAACGACACGGTGGCGAACGACCAGAACAACGGGATTGCCCGAATCGACCTGACACGGGAGCACTTTGAGAAGATGATCCGGGGCATGCTGACGCGCAGCCTGTTTCTGGTGGAGCAGGCGCTGGACTCGGCCAAGCTGAAGCCGGCGGACATTGACCACGTGGTGCTGGTGGGCGGGTCCACGCGAATCCCGAAGGTGAAGACGATCCTGGAGAAGATGTTTGGCAAGACGCCGAAGTCCTGCGGGAACGTGGACGAGTGCGTGGCGCTGGGCGCGGCGCTGTTTGCCAAAAAATCGGCCAAGATCCAGGAGGTGTGCAATGCGAGCTACGGCACGCTGGCGATGATCTACAATGCCAAGACGAAGGAGGAGAAGCTGGCGAACTCGATCGTGATTCCGAAGAACTCGCCGATCCCGTGCTCCCGCACGCAGGTGTACCAGACGTCCGAGGACAACGAGCGTGTGATCGAGGTGGACATCACGCAGGGGGAGGATGAGGACGCGAAGTTTGTGGATGTGATCGGCCGCCTGACGCTGGAGGTGCCGCCGAACCGGCCGAAGGGCTGCGAGATCGCGGTGACGTTCAGCTATGATGAAAACCAGCGGGTGCGCGCGCTGGTGGTGGACAAGCAGTCCGGCCGCAGCAAGGAGGTGGCGGTGAGCTACAAGGGGGCGGGGGTGCTCTCCGACGAGGAGCTGAAACGGCGCAGCGCGCACCTGCGGGCCATGCGCATCGAGTAATTTTCCGAGCCTGAATCCCAAAATTCGCAAACCATGTTCAAGATCCTCAAGTCACTCTCGAAGTCCCTGGGCGGCAAGCCTGCCGAGGCGGCGCCCCCCCCGGCCGCGAAGCCGAAAGCCGGCGGCACGCTGCTGGACAAGGTGAACAAGGGCGCGCCGACGGCGGCCAAGGTGGAGCCGGCCAAAAGTGCGGACGAGCTATGCGGCATCACGCCCAAGATGGGCAAGGAGGAGGTCAAGGCGCAGCTGAAGGTGCTGTTCCGCCGCTACAACCGCAGCGCCTCCAGCCTGGACGCCAAGATCCGCGCGGAGGCGGACAAGATGCTGGACGCGATTGTGAGCGTGCGGGAGAAGCACTTTGGCGAAATCTGAGATTGAGCCCGGCCGGGCGGGAGGTGTGGCATGAAACTGGACCGCGTCATTGCCGCCCACCAATCGATGGGCCGTCAGGCGGCGCACCTAGCGATCGCGGGGAAACGTGTGCGGGTGGATGATGTGGTGGTGACCGACAGCCATCACCCGGTGGACCGGTTCATGGAGGTGGCCCTGGATGGTGTGACCCTCCAGCAGGCGGAGAGGGCGCTGTATGTGATGATGCACAAGCCGGCGGGCATTCTGAGCGCGACGAAGGATGACCAGCACCCCACCGTGCTGGATCTGATGGATGATCCGGACAAGCACACGCTGCACATCGCAGGCCGTCTGGACCGGGCCACGTCGGGGCTGGTGCTGCTGACGAATGATGGGCGCTGGTCGAAACAGCTGATGACGGCGGAGCACAAGGTGCCGAAGGTTTATCATGTCGAGACGGCGGAGCCGATCGCGCCGGATGCGGTGGAGGCGTTTGCGCGGGGCTTTTACTTCCACACCGAGGACATCACCACGCTGCCGGCGGAGCTGGTGATCCTGGGGGAGCGCAGCGCCCGGCTGACGCTGCATGAGGGGCGCTACCATCAGGTGAAACGCATGTTTCACCGCACGCAGAACCGTGTGGTGGCGCTGCATCGTGAGAGCGTCGGGGGTTTTGGGCTGCCGGTGGACCTGGTGCCTGGGCGGTGGCGGCTGATGACTGCTGCGGAGGCATGGGCGGGATGCTTTTCTGGAGAGTCTCTGTTTTTTGACAATTCGAGCTTTCGCGACTGAATTTCACCCCTTAGTCTGAACGCCTGTGATCCCCCAACGCATGTATTTCAGCATTTGGTTTGGCGTCATGCTGGCAGCGAACTCCTGCTCCACGCAGAAGGCGCCGCAGCCTGAGAAGCCCGCTTTCGAACAAGCCCGCAAAGCAACGCCGTATGTCGAGACGGAGAATCCGCTGGTGAAGCGGCTGAACACCCCTTCGACCATGCCGGTGGTGCCGCCGACTGGCGCGCGCACCTCCTATTCATCGGTGAAGATTTCCCAGAAGGTGGTGGCCATGACTTTCGATGACGGGCCGCACCCTGTGCACACGCCGAAGCTGCTGGACATCCTGAAGGCGAGGAACATCAAGTGCACCTTCTTTGTCATCGGCCAGCAGGTGAAGATGTACCCCAACATCATCCGCCGGATCATCGCGGAGGGGCATGAGATCGCGAACCACACGTGGACGCATTGCAGCCTTACCAGTGTGTCGGACGACCGCATCCGCAAGGAGTTGAAGGACTCGGAAGACGCGGTGTTTGAGGTGGCCGGGGTCCGCCCGCATCTGGTGCGCCCGCCCTATGGGGCGATCAATGCGCGCATCAAGGACCTGATGTTTGCCGAGTTTGGCTATTCGACCATCATGTGGTCGGTGGACCCGCAGGACTGGCGGCGTCCGGGTGTGTCGGTGGTGACGAGCCGCCTGGTCAATGGGGCGCATCCGGGGGCGATCATGCTGGCCCATGACATTCACCCGCCCACGATTTCCGCCATGCCGGCGATGTTTGACCAACTGCTGGCGAAGGGGTACCAGTTTGTGACGGTGAGCCAGCTCCTGAACATGGAGAAGGCGGAGATGCCCGTGGGCGTGATCGTCCGCCCGGCAAGTCCGATGGGGGACAAAGACCCGACCCCGCTGCCGCCGACGGCGAACCAGCCAGGGGCCTGAGCTGTTTTGACAGAATCATGGAGGGGGAAGTGAGCGAGGAGGGATTCGCTCATCGGTCACTTCGTTCACCACGGCGGCTGGAGGACCAGCTGCCCCACCTCACGCTTGGGCGCTTGAGCCTAGACTGTCTGTTCCAGGCTGTTTTTTTTGCCCTTTTTCCGCCTGTAAAAAGAGAAAGCGCCCCGGGCGGAGCCGAGACGCTTTCAAACCCACCTGTGCCGTCCGCAATCCAAAGGCTCACGAATCCCATGAGACCAGGTGGGGACCCGCGTTGACGGAGTGCTGTCTTCCAGTGAAGGCATGACATGTCACCCCAGGCGCGCAGCCCCCGCATTTGAAGAAACGGGCCGGGCCATATGGCACGATAACGAGCACCGCAGGAAACTTGTGTTTGTGTCTGTGCCGCACAGACGTGCGGGCTTTGTCAAAGAGCGAACAGGGGGAGAGTAACGCGTACCCTGGCCGGGATCAAGGCGGCAGTGAGTCCCGCACTCCGGCGCCGGGGCGGATGCTGGGGCCGTCGATCCACTGGGGGGGGAGCATGATCTGACGGGGGACGGGGGGGACGCCGCGCTCGTTTTGGGAGAGCTGGGTGGCGACGAGATCCACGGCGGCGGCGGCGACGTGGTCGCGGCGCTGATGAATGCCGGCGTAGCCTGTCATGCTGGGTGTCCAGTCATGGACGACGAAGCCAATGTCCTGCGGCACGCGGAGGTTCATGCGTTTCAGCCAGCCGGGGACGTGGGTGTCGAAGGTGATGAGGACATCCGGCTCATGCTTGCGCATCCATTCGGAAAACGCGCCGAAGCTGCGGCTGATGTTGTTGTGCGGGAGCAGCAGGGTGGGCACGCGGCGGGCGGGGGGCAGGGTGTCCTGAAAGCTGAGCATGGCGGCGCAGTAGCCGTTTTGGGAGCGGTCGTCCACCCATTGGGTCACGGCCAGGCCGATGCGCTTGTAGCCCCGCAGGGTGAGCTCGGCGGTGGCGGTCTTGATGCCCACCATCATGTTTCCGGCGGAGAGGTGCAGCGCGGGCTCCCGCATCACATGCCCAAAGGCTGCGGCGGCGAAGCCGGAGTAGTCCAGGCGGCTGCATGGCAGCTCCCGGCTCTGTGGTGAGACGATGACGCCTTCGATGCCACGCGCGTGCAGGACTTTTTGCAGGCGCTCCGGGGTCAGCCCGTCGCGGCCCAGCCAAAATTCCTCCACCTCGTAGCCGTGGCCCCTGGCGCGGCGGTGGATGTCCTCAATGGGGACGTATTGATACGAGGTGCTCAGCAGGTCGTCCTTTGGCACATGCTCCCGTATGACGGCGATGACGGCGCGCACGCGCTGGCGCTTTTTGCCGCGGACCAGCGTCATCATGCGAGCCAGGTGGGGGTCGGGCTGGTAGTTCAAGGCGCGTGCGGCGGCCAGCACGCGCTGGCGCGTCGGCGCGGCCACCTTGGGCGCGTTGCGCAGCACGCGGGAGACCGTCATCATGGAGACTCCGGCCTCAAGGGCGACGGCTTGCAGGTTGGCTTCGGGAAGAGGCATGCAGGCTGTTAACATAACACTGTGATTTCCCGGTCAACATCGGGAATTGCCTTCGTTGCAGGGGCCGTCATGAAATCACTTCTTTTTTTTGGTGCTCTGCCTGCCCTGTCTCCAGCCGGCATGATGGCTGCTGATGTCCCCGCTGTGCCGCTGGTGCAAAAGGGGGAGCCGATCCTGGCTGATGACTTTGAACGCACCGACCTGGGGAGGTGGAAGCCGCTGATCGGCACGTTCACCGTGGAGGGCGGTGTGCTGCGTGGTGTGCAGACGCGCGCGGACCACGGGGCGGTGGGCCGCTTTTACCATCCCATGAAGGATGTGGTGGTGGAGTTTAAGTTCAAGCTGGATGGCTCCAACGGCTTCAACGCGGTCTTTGACGATCAGAAGTTCAAGGGCTCCCATGCGGGCCACATCTGCCGTGCCTCCTTCACGCCAAAGCAGCTGCGGCTGGCGGATGACAAGAAGGGGATCATGAGCAAGGAGCTCTACGAGATGCGCAAGGACCCCGCGCGCAAGGCGGAGGCGGAGAGGCTGGCGGCGCCGCACTCGGCAGGGGCCAAGATTTCCCTGGAGCAGCAGCGGTGGTACCAGGTGGCGATCGAGATCAAGGGCGATGAGATGCGGGTGTGCATGGACGGGGTGCCGCTGGCGTGGCTGAAGTCCGAGGGGGTGGCGCATGAGACGAAGAGCAGCTTTCACTTCACCGTGAACGGGAAGGGCGTGCTCTTTGACGATGTGAAGATCTGGCAGTCGGCGGTGGCGCCATGAAACTCACCGCACGGTGATGCGCCTGCCGATGGGGATGTGCTTGTTCAGCCAGGCCAGGGTGAAAAAGACGCGGAGGCGCCAGCGCACGGCGAAGGAGAGCTTTGTGCGGCCGGCGAGCACGCAGTTGATGGCGCACATCATCTGCACGCGGTTTGAGGGCTGGAAAAAGAGCTGGGCAAAGTGGTTCCGGTAGAAGTTCTCAATGAACTCCCAGAACTGGCTGATGCGGCGGCGGTTGTCTTTTTCATACCGGCGCATGCCGGGGGTCAGCGGCTCGTTTTGATTCAATGCGTCATCAATGGCCTGAGCGCCCTGCTGGCCGCTGGTCATGGCGAGGAGAACGCCGCTGGAGAAGATGGGATCGATGAAGCCGGAGGCATCCCCGGCGCGCAGGACGCGGGGGGAGACGAGGCGGTGGTTGCGGTAGGAGAAGTCGGTGAGGACATGGGTCTGGCCCTGGCGCACGGCGCGGGTGAAGCGGCCTGCGACGGTTTGCGTGGTGCGCACGGCATCGTCAAAGGCCTGCTGGGGCTCCACATTGAGCGCCTTGAACCCGGCCGCGTCCATGACGAGCCCCACGCTGGTCTTGTTTGCCTCCAGGGGGATCATCCAGAACCAGGAGTTTTCGCGGCGGACGATGAGGATGTCGCCATATTCCTCTCCCTGGGGCATGTCCACATCGGTGAAGTGGCCGAAGATGGCGATCTTTTTGTGGCCGGTGTAGTATTCGCGCAATGACTCGCGGTTGGCGGTGAAGTTGGTGAGGCCGCTGGCATCGATGAGGAAGGCGGCGGTCACTTCCTGCTCTGCGCCGTCCGCCATGCGGCAGCGGACTGTCACGCGGTCGGTGTGCACTTGATGCTCCAGCACGGTGGCCTCCTCGCGCACCTCGGCGCCGCATTCGCGGGAGTGCCTGAGGAGGAGGTCGTCGAACTTGGAGCGCTCCACCTGCACGGCCTGGGGATAGGCGGTGAAGGAGCCTTTGGAGAAGTCGAGGCGGACCTTCTGGTCGCCGTTGCCCATGAGGAACTGGGCGCCGCGCTTGGTCATGAAGCCGGCGGAGGCGATCTTGTCCCACACGCCGAGCTCGTCGAAGATGCGGCGGTTGTAGGGCAGGAGAGACTCGCCGATGTGGAAGCGTGGGAATTTCATTTTCTCCAGCACCAGCACGCGGCGGCCCGTCCGGGCCAGCGTGGTGGCGGCGGTGGAGCCGGCAGGGCCTCCGCCGATGATGACGACATCGTAGGGCTGCTCAGAGGCGGGGGAGGGAGGGGAGGCGGACGGCATGGGTCACGTCATCTTTGGCGGGACCTTCGCAGGTGCAAATTCGCAGATGGCATCATGTTGATAGCGGGCCGGCATGAATCCTATCATGAAACAGTATTACTGTTATCGGTGAAATCCGCCCATGATCCTGTCATGACCACAACCCACGATGTCATCGTCATTGGCGGAGGGCCTGCGGGCTCCAGCGCATCCGCCATTCTGGGCGAACACGGTCACAAGGTGCTGCTGCTGGAGCGGGAGAAGTTTCCGCGCTACCACATCGGGGAGTCGTTGATCCCCTTCACCTATTTTCCGCTGGAGCGCCTCGGGCTGGTGGAGCGGATGAAGAAGTCCCACTTTGTGCAGAAGTTCAGCGTGTGCTTTGTGCCGCCCAATGGCAAAACCAGCCAGCCGTTCTATTTCTTCAACCGTTATGACAAGGACACGGTGGCGCAGACGTGGCAGGTGCTGCGGTCCGAGTTTGATGAGATTCTGCTGAACAACGCGCGCGACAAGGGCGTGGAGGTGCGGGAGCAGACGAGGGTGCAGGAGCTGCTGCGTGACGGCTCCGGCAAGGTCATCGGCGTGCGGGCGGTGAATCATGAGGGCGTGGTGTCAGACCACCATGCGAGGCTGACCATCGACTGCACGGGCAAGGAGGCCTTCAGCACCGTGCGCAACGGCTGGCGCGTGCGCGACCCGTATCTGAACAAGGTGGCGGTGTGGACCTACTACAAGGGCTCCCGCCGCGAGCCGGGCATTGATGAAGGGCAGACCACGGTGGCCTTTGTGAAGGACAAGGGCTGGTTCTGGCACATTCCGCAGCACGATGACATGGTCAGCGTGGGCGTGGTGGCGGAGGGGAAGTACCTGTCCCGCGACGGGGTGAAGGACCCCGAGGGCATCTTCAAACGTGAGATCGAGGAGAACCTGTGGATCAAGGAGTCGCTCTCCCACGGCCAGCAGGTGGGCGGCTACTACATCACCAGTGAGTACACGCACCATGCCAGGCACTGCGGCTCCGACGGCCTGCTGCTGGCGGGGGATGCCTTTGCCTTCCTCGATCCGGTCTTCAGCAGCGGCCTCATGTTCGCCATGAAAAGCGGCGTGCTGGCCGGTGAGGAGGTGCACCAGGCGCTGGTGGCGGGCGATCTTTCGCCCGCCCGTTTCACCGGGTACGCCCGCACGCTGCGGGAGGGCGTGGAGAACATGCGCAAGCTCGTCTATGCCTTCTACAATCCGGAGTTCAGCTTTGGCAAGCTCATCAAGGCGCATGCGGACGCCGGTGGCGCGGTCACAGACTGCCTGAGCGGAGACGTGAACAAGGACTACTCCGTCCTGTGGGATCAAATCCGCGAGCTTGTTCCGCTGCCGGATGATCTGCCATTGGGCGAGCCGAAGGTGGGCGGGTCCGGGCTGGCGGCCGAATGATTCATTGCCGACGCCATGAAGCGCGCCTCGCTCTATTATCTGGTGACCCTTGTGGTGGCGGTGATCGCCATTCCGAGCCTTTTGCGTCTCGGCTCCTCCCTGCCGCAGCCGGAGGGGGTGAAGGTTGCCGCGGAGGCGGCGGGGGTCGCTCCG
Source organism: uncultured Prosthecobacter sp. (assembly GCA_964588755.1). Classification (GTDB taxonomy): domain Bacteria; phylum Verrucomicrobiota; class Verrucomicrobiia; order Verrucomicrobiales; family Verrucomicrobiaceae; genus Prosthecobacter. The sequence continues at coordinate 34,901 of CAZPSQ010000024.1, forward strand.
GTTGAGGGAATGGTGGCGTCGCTCAAGACAAACTTCGAGCATCCGCTGGGCCATCTGTTCCTGCAGCTTGTGGTCATCATCGCCGCTTCGCAGCTCATGGGCCGGGCATTCACGCGCGTGGGGCAGCCTGCTGTGGTGGGGGAGATGGCGGCAGGCATTCTGCTGGGGCCGTCGCTCTTTGGCCTGCTGGCGCCGGGCGCGTTCGCGGTTGTGTTTCCGGCCACCTCCCTGGATGCCTTGAGGCTGCTGAGCCAGATCGGGGTCTGCCTTTTCATGTTCTCCGTGGGCATGGAGCTGGACGTGAAGCAGGTGCGCAACAAGGCGCACACGGCTGTCGTGGTCAGCCACGCGAGCATCATCTTTCCCTGTCTGCTTGGGCTGCTGCTGGCCTATTTTCTCTACACCCGTCTGGCCGCGCCGGGGGCCAACTTCACCTCGTTCGGCCTGTTCATGGGCATTTCCATGAGCATCACCGCCTTCCCTGTGCTGGCCCGCATTCTCCAAGAGCGCCGCATGTCGAAGACCCTGGTGGGGAGCACCGCGATCACCTGCGCGGCGGTGGATGATGTGACTGCCTGGAGCATCCTTGCCTTTGTGGTGGCCATCGTGAAGTCCACCAGCCTTGTCGGCTCGGCGCTGAATCTGGCGCTTGTGGCGGGCTTCATCGCCCTCATGGTGTGGGGAGTTCGTGTGGCGCTGCCGCGCTGGCTGGGCGAGGCACGGCTGCGGAAGGAGGAGCCGTCCAAGGGTACGCTGGCCACCATCGTCTGTGTGGTGGTCTCCGCCGCCTTGTGCACGGAGGTCATTGGCATTCACGCCCTTTTTGGGGCGTTTCTGGCCGGGGCCATCATGCCGGACATGCACGGCTTCCGGCACAAGCTCAATGTGCGGGTGGAAAACTTCAGCTCGGTCCTGCTGCTTCCGCTCTTTTTTGCCTTCACCGGGCTGCGCACGCAGATCGGCCTGCTTGATGATGTGCAGGGCTGGCTGCTGTGCCTGCTCATCATTGCCGTGGCGACGCTGGGCAAGCTGGGCGGCAGCGCCCTCACCGCCCGCTTCACCGGCATGAGCTGGAGCGAGTCCCTCCAGCTTGGCGCGCTGATGAACACGCGCGGGCTGATGGAGCTCATCGCGCTGAACATCGGCTACGATCTTGGCATCCTCTCCCCGCGCATCTTCACCATGCTGGTGATCATGGCGCTGGCCACCACCATGCTGACGGGGCCTTTGCTCACGCTTTTTGGCGCCCGGCAGACTGCCGCTGACGACCTTTCCCAGCCCTTGCGCGCCTGACTTGATGTCCCTCTCTCCCGAATCTCCTGCCCCTGTTCTTGACGCCCGGCCGTGGGACGTTGTTGTCATTGGCGGCGCGCTTTCCGGCGCGGCCACGGCCACGCTGCTGCTGCGGCACAATCCCGGCATCCGCCTCCTGATTGTGGAGAAGACCGGGAAGCTGGGCCGCCGTGTCGGCGAGGCCACGGTGGAGATCAGCGCCTTCTTCATGTGCCGTGTGCTGGGCCTGACGCAGTACCTCAATGAGAACCACCTGGTGAAGCAGGGGCTGCGCTTCTGGTTCAAAAACGAGGAGACGGAGGGCGTGGGAGACGCCAGCGAGCTTGGGGCGAAGTATCTTGCCCGCATCCCGTCCTTCCAGCTCGACCGCTCCACCTTTGATGAGGAGGTGCTGCGCCGCGCGTGTGAAAAGGGGGCGGTCGTGGTGCGTCCGGCCACGGTGTCCAACGTGCAACTGAACGCCGGTGGCGAGCAGACGCTGGATGTGAAGCACGCCGACGTGACGCAGACTGTGCACACGCGCTGGATCGTGGACGCCTCTGGTGTGGCGGCCCTGCTGGCGCGTAAAAACGGCTGGTGGGTGTCCAACACCGAGCACCCGACGGCGGCATGCTGGTCCCGCTGGAAAGGTGTGAAGGACTGGGACGGCCGCGAGCTGGCGGAGAAACATCCCGAGTGGTCCCGCGCCGTCTATGGCACCCGCAACACGGCCACCAACCACATCATTGGCGACGGCTGGTGGAGCTGGTGGATTCCGCTGAAAGGCGGCGACACGAGCGTGGGCTTCGTGATCGACCAGCGTCTTGTCGAATTCAAGGAGGAAGGCGCCACGCTGGGCGACCGGCTGAAGGCCTTCCTCATGAAGCACCCTGTGGCCAAGGAGATGCTGGCCGATGCGACTTACTGCGAGGAGGACATGCACTGGCGCAAAAACCTGGCCTACTACAGCACCACCTTTGCCGGTGACGGCTTTGTGCTGGTGGGGGATGCGGCCGCCTTCATGGACCCGTTCTACAGCCCCGGCATGGACTGGATCTCCTTCACCACCAGCAGCGCGGCCAATCTCATCACCCAGCAGCGCCAGGGCGCGGAAATGCCCAAACGCCTGGAGCGCCACAACCGCGACTTCTCCGTCTGCCACCGCCGCTGGTTCGAGTCCATCTACAAGGACAAGTACGAGTACATGGGCGAGTTCGACCTCATGAGCCTGGCCTTCCGCCTGGACCTCAGCCTGTACTACTGGGGTGTGGTGGAGGTGCCTTTCAACCACGGCGAAAAGGCCTTGTTTGAACCGCCTTTCTCCCCGCCGAGCGGGCGCTTTTTCTCGGCGCTCATGTCCTGTTACAACAGGCGCTTTGCCAAGATGGCGCGGCGGCGCAGGCGCACGGGCAGCCTGGGCAGGACAAACCGTGGCCAGCGCTGCCTGATCCCCGGCTTCACGCTGCAGCGCAGCGACACCCTGCGCCTCTTCCCCATGCTGGCGGAGTGGGCCTGGCTGGAGATCAAGGAAGGCTGGCGGAGCTGATGTTTGTGTTAACATAACAGCATGAATTGTGGTTCGTGGCCGTGAATGCCGCTGCCGGCCGCGTTTTCAAGGCACGACACAACCATGAAACTTCTCTCCATTGCTTTCCTCGCCCTCGCCAGCTCAGGCATCGCCCAGGACAAAGTCCTGGCTGACCTCACGCTGGAGCCGCCGCTGATCAACACCAGCCCCGGCCCGGAGTATGACGACCAGGTGCGGCCGGGAAACATGATCATCGGCCTCGACCGCACGCCCAAGGGGCGCCTGTGGGCCGCCTGGGTGGGCAATGGAGACAGCCCCAACGGCTTCTTCATGCTGGCCAGCAGCGACAACGACGGCAAGTCGTGGTCGAAGCCGCGCGTCGTCATCGACCCCCAGGATGGCGAGCTTAACGGTGTGAGATATGAGCGCCGCGCGCTGGTGGGCAACCTGTGGACCGATCCGCTCGGCCGCCTGTGGTGCTTCTTTGACCAGAGCCTCGGCTACTACGACGGCCGCTGTGGCGACTGGTACATCCGCTGCGACGATCCCGACGCGGCCGAGCCAACGTGGACCGCGCCCGTCCGCTTTGCCGACGGCTGCACGCTGAACAAGCCCACCGTCCTTTCCAATGGCGACTGGCTGCTGCCGGTGTCGCTGTGGACCCGTGACCGCATGGGCGGCCCAGGCGTGGACAAGGAGGCGCACAAGGACCTGGATGTGATCCGCATGGCCAATGTCTTTGCCTCCACCGACCAGGGCAAGACCTGGACGCGGCGTGGCGGCGTGGCCTTCCCCCGCACGGACTTCGACGAGCACATGATCGTGGAGCGCAAGGACGGCGCTCTCTGGATGCTGGCCCGCACGAAGGACGGCATCAGCGAGAGCACCTCCGCCGACAAGGGCGCGACCTGGAGCGAGCCGCAGCCGTCCACCATCCAGAACTGCAGCGCGCGCTTCTTCATCCGCCGCCTTGCCTCCGGCAAGCTGCTTCTGGTGAAGAACGGCCCCATCAATGTGCGGCTGCCACGCCGCTCCAACCTGAAGGCCTTCCTCTCCGAGGACGACGGCAGGACGTGGGGCAAAGGTTTCCTCATCGATGACCGCAGCGAGGTTTCTTATCCGGACGGCTTCCAGGCCCCCGATGGCGACATCCACATTCTCTATGACTGGAACCGCCACACCGACGCGGAGATCCTGCATGTGAAGTTCACCGAGGAGGACATGCAGAAGCAGGCGGAGATCGGCAAGGTGGAGATGGACCGCGAGGAGGCCAAGCGCAGGTCCAGGGTGAGCAAAACCGTGGTGAACAAGGCCCATGCGCCGCGTCTGCCCGGCTCCATCCGCCCTGATCCGAAGTGGACCGCGCAGGCGGAGGAAGATGCCAGGCAGGACTTCAAGAGCATCCCGTATGACGGTGTGACACCAAACAAGATGGTGTGCGACACGACACTGCGGGAGCTTCCGGACGGCTCCTGGATTCTCTTCATCCTGGCCGGGGGCGACACCGAGCCCAGCCCGCTGAACTACACCGGCGTGACGCGCAGCACGGACAAGGGGAAAACCTGGACGCCGCTGGAGCCCTTCGATGTCGGCTTCCCGCGCGAAGGCAAGACCATCGGCCAGGGGCCAACCGAGCTCATGATCCACGGCCAGCGCAGCACGCTCTTTTTCTCCACCCACTCCAAGCACTGGGCGAATGACTGGCGCTCCTGGTATCTGACCAGTGACGACTCCTTCAAGACCTGGAGCAAGCCCATGGAGGTGCCCGGCCGCCTGAAGGAGCGCACCTTCATCCGCAAGCACATCGTCACCAAGGACGGCCGCATCATGATTCCCTTCCAGCATTACATCGGCCCGGATGACCAGAAGAAGCTCCCGCCGCTGGAGCGTGACTTCACCAATCCGCGCAATGGCGTGCTCATCAGCAGCGACGGCGGCAAGACCTGGAGCGAGCATGGAAACATCCGCCTGACACCGAACAGCCGCTACTTCGGCTGGGCGGAGAATGATCTCTTCGAGCATCCGGACGGCCGCGTCACCATGGTGATCCGTGCCGATGGCCTGGGGGGCATGCTCTACAAGGCGGAGTCGAAGGACGGCGGCCTCACCTGGCCGGAGTTTGCCAGCATCACGCAGATCCCGAACCCAGGCAGCAAGACGACGCTGTACAATCTGGGCGGCGACACGGTGGCGATTCTGCACAATCCCAACAGCAAGCAGCGCACGCCCATGGCGCTGTGGATCAGCTTTGACGGCATGAAGACCTGGCCCT
>CAZPSQ010000025.1:0-39712 GCA_964588755.1 uncultured Prosthecobacter sp.
GACCGCAAGGTCTTCGAGGAGAACGGCTGGCACATCAGCATCTCGCAGATCGAGGAGCTGGGCCTGGATGAGTTTTGGAAACGGCAGGCAGACCTGCAGGCCGCCCTGCAGTCGCTGCTGGCCAAGCACAGCCTGCACTTCGCCTGCCTCATGGTCACGGACATCACACGCCACCACAGCGTGCTGCTGGTCGCCGGGGATCAGCGCGTCATCGACGCCATCGACTACCCGCAGGCCAAGGACCATGTGTACGACATGCCGGGCGTGGTCAGCCGCAAGAAGCAGCTCTTCCCCTACATGAGCCATGTGGTGACGAAGCTGGCGGCCCCTTGACGGCAAGGCTGCTGTGCGGGCCAAAAAAAGACCGCTCCTCCACCGCCGCACACCGCCTGCTGTGCGATGGAAGGGTAACTCATGTCGTTTTCCACTCCGAAGAGCGCCACGATCACCCAAGGCCACACCAGCCCAGCACCGGCCTCCGCCGTCTTCATCATCCAGCTGCTGGATGACGGCGTGGTGGCCACGCTCAGCGCGCCCACGGCGGCCGAGGCGGTGGGCCTGGTCTGCGCCTGCCATGGCTGCCAGGGGCCCATCCGCAACGGCTGGTATCTGTGCCAAGAAGGCTGGTCCATGGATCTTTATGACTGGTGCGAATGCTGGGGTCCGGATGATCCGCGCCCGATTGCCCACATCACGGCGCCGCCCGGCTTCATGCCGCCGCCGGACGCGCCACTGCAGGAGATGGAACGGCAGTGGCGCAGGGGCTGAGGCCGTGGTGGCGCGTCAAGGCTTCTCCACCGGCAGGAACTGCACCGCATCCGCGATCACCACCTTGTCCGCCTCGGTGCCTTCATTGGACACGCGCACCCAGCCTGCCTTGCCTGCTTCAAAGCGGAAGGTGCCAAGTGTGCGAAAGAGCCGCCCGTGCTCCGGCTCCTGCTGCTGATTGATGCGCACGGTCTTTTCGCCATCGGCATGATGAATGGTGACGGGTGTGGTCGTGGCCCGCCGCACGTTGTGGCAATGGGCCAGCCGCACCTCGTGCCAGCCTGCCTTGGGCAGCGTGGGCGTGAAGGTCACTGACTTCGTTCCTTTGCCGGTCTTCATGTCGTGGATGTAGCCCAGGCCCACATACGGCGGCGTGTGCGTGGAGTACTGCCAGTCGCCCACCAGTGCGGCGCTTGTCTCATCCACCACGATGCCAGGAAGGGATGCGGGATCGGCGACGATGAACGGCACCATCTCCGGCCGGTCCACCTCGCCTGGGGCGTGGATGCCGGGCAGGGCTTTGGGGTGGGGTTTCAGGACTTCGGCGGCAAGGACCGTCCCGCATAGCAAGACCACAGCGAGACGGTGAAAGGAAGAATGTGCCATGAGGTTACGGCTGGGCTTTCTCGTTCACCAAGTATCCCAGCAAATCGAGAAATGTCTTCTCATCCAGCACCTGTCCGAAGATCGGGGGCATCAGTGAAACAGGGGTGATCTCTGTCTTGATGGCATCCGCCCTGGAGATGCGGTGCTCACGCCCGGTGGCATCGGCGAGGATGAGGATCTGGCCTGCCTCCGCCTTTAAGAAACCGGAAACAGCGCTGCCATCCTTCAGCGTGAGCACGTGCAGGTGAAAATGGGCGTCCACATTGCGGTTCGGGTCCAGGATGTCCTCGCAAAGCCGCGCCGGGCCACGCGCGCCGATGCCATCGAGCTGCGGGCCGATGAGGCCGCCCGCGCCGCCGATCTGGTGACAGGCAGCGCAGTGGGTTGTGAAGGCCGCCTTGCCCGCCGCGAGGTCTGGCTGCGCTTTCTCAAAGGCAGTGTGACGTGAGGTGATCAGGGTGTTGAGCTGCTGCCGCTGCTCTGCCGAGACGGGCAGGGGAGGCGGCGCAGGGCGCGGGGGCAGGTAGGCGGCCAGTTTCTCACGCAGGGCGGCAGGCGCCGCATGCTGGAGCATGGTGGCCAGCGTCTTGAGCGCGGCACGCGGCGCGTCATCACTTTGAAAGTCGTCCGCACTCACCACCGCCGGCTCAATGCGGGTGATGCCCAGCCACGCGTAGGCCTTGCCATCATCTCCATCGACAATCTCCAGCCGGGCCTGCTGCCCGGCGTGCCTGGACAGGTCCATCTCGGCACGCTGGCACACATCACTGCGCGGCGGGAACACACTGGCGATCACCTGGCCCGAACTCGCATCGACCACGCGCACGAGGTTTTTGTCATGGGCAGGCGCATTGGCAAAGCCACGATGGCCATTGATCCAGAGCGTGAGCTTTTCCGGCGCGGCAAAGGTGTGTGAACGCAGGATGCCGGTGAGCCTCTCCTCGGCTCCGCCCTGGATCATGCTCTGCAGCACCTGCGCCTCGGTGCCATCGGCGCACTTGCGCGGCTTCAGCGCCCACTTCGGGGCGTTGTCCGCCGGGCCGATGGCGGTCCAGGCGGGTGCGGGCTGTTTTTGCACCGTATTGAGCAGTTGCGCGGCGAGCTCCTGCGCCCAGGCGAGAAGTTCTGCGTTGGCGGGCGCGCCGCGCTCGCTGAGGCCGTCGTGGATGGCCTGCAGCATCTCCACGCGCCGGACTTCTGCGGCGTCGGTTCTCTTCGCCAAGCTGATCATTTTGGCAGTCACCTCCGGCGTGCCATGACGCGCGATGTGGGCGAACACGGCCGAGTCCCTTTCTGATTGTTGCTCAAGATGTTGCAGCAGCCATGCGGCACTGGCCTCGGAGGGAACGGTTTTGGCGATGGTCAGAAAGTGCCGTCCCATCTCATCCATCTCTTTTTTCTCCTCCGCCGGCAGGGCGGCGTCTCCTCCCTGCTTCCGCAGCATTTCTGCTGTTTCTTGAAAGGCCTTTGCATCCTCAAGAAGGTGCCTGCTGCTTCTTAGGAGCAGGTGGGTCAGAACCGCATCAGAGCCGGATGTGGCCGCCAGCTGTGCCAGCATGGCTGTGACCGCACGCCCGCGAGCATCCGGCCGGCACTGGCGCAGGGCCAGGCACGCCGCTGCCTGCGTCCTGGGCACCGGCGGATTTTCGGGAGGATGCAGACAGGACAGTGTGTAAAGAACTGCCAGCTTCCACTCGCGCGGTGGCTCTTCCGCCTCACGCCGGAGGAGATGCACATCCACGTAGTCATCTTCGTTGCCGTCCATAAACGACACGTCCTTGTGGGTGGCCGCGCTCACCTGATGAGCCACCCAAGAACCATGCGCCTTTTGCATGGGCGTCTGGCAATGAGCGCCCAGAAGCCTGGCGGCAGCCCCCTCTTCAGCGTTGAGCAGCCGTGCGGAAAGCAGCCGCACGGCCTGGGAACGTGTGGTGAGGTTGGGGGAATCCAGCGCCTTGGCAAGTTCCTCTGATGTCCGCGTTTCCAGATTGGTCTCCACCAGAGGCTTCGCCGCGCCCTTCTTCACCACCCGCCAGATGCGGCCGCGCTCCTTGTCGCGGCCGGGATGCTCCAGCGGCACCTCATAGTGGCCGATGATCTTGTTGTAAAAGTCGGCGATGTAGAGCGCGTTGTCCGGGCCGAGCTGGAGGTCCACGGGGCGGAACCAGGGATCGTCGCTGGTGAGGAAGTCGGGCTCCTCATTGGCCTTCGGCGTGGCGCCGGTGAAGGTGACTTTGTCATGGTTCACAGTGGAGGTGACGACATTGCCGACGAAGGTGTGGTCGTCCCACTCCGGCCCCCACACGCCGCCGTCGATGTACACGATGCCACAGATGCCGGTGGAGCCGTGGCTGTGCTGGCACATCACGGGCGCGAAGCCAAGGCCATCATGCGGCCTGCCAAAGCTGGGGTAATGCGCGCCACGGATGAGCTGGTAGATGGGCGAGCTGTGGCAGTCGGCGCTGTAGAGGTCGCCGTATTTGTCCCAAGCCAGGCCGAAGGGGTTCACCTGCCCATGCGTCCAGGGCTCCACGCGTGAGCCGTCCGGCTTGAAGCGGAAGACATTGCCGCTGTGCAGCGCCAGCGTGCTGCCGTCCTTTGCCTTGAAGGTGCTGGTGTTGTTGAACCCATGCGTGGCATACACCCAGCCATCCAGGCCGAGGCGGAAGCTGCTGCACATGCCGTGGGTGTCCTTTTCATACCCCAGCGGACCGAAGATGACCTCCCGCACATCGGCTTTGCCGTCGCCATCCGTGTCGGCAAAGTACCAGATGTTCGGGATGCTCCAGGCGATGCACCCGGCCTTGTGCTCCGGCTTGTGCCAGGGCAGCACGCCGGTGGGGATGTTCAGCCCGTCGGCGAAGTCGGTGACCTTGTCCGCCTTGCCATCACCATCGGTGTCTTCAAGGATCTTGATGGCATCACGGCTGTCCTTCACGTGTGTGCCTTGATCGTCGGACCAGCGGTCCCGCTTGGCGGCGTAGGGATACTCGACGGTGGAGGACACCCACAGGCGCCCACGCGCGTCGAAGGCCATGTTGATGGGCTTGTTGATCATCGGCTCGCTGGCAAAGAGCTGAAGCTCGAAGCCTGGGGGGAGATGCAGTTTCGTCTGCTCCTCCGCAGGTGTCAGCGCCTCGGTGTCGCGCACGAGCTTGGTGTCGGCGGCGTGCGTGGCGAGGGTGAGGGCCAGGGCAAAGGCTGTGGCGCGGAATAACGGCATCTGGCGATTACAGCGCAAACGGGCAGCTTCCTTCAAGCCATGTGTCATGCATTGATGCCAGCGCCGTTGTGGCGCGGCATTGGCGGCCGCTGCGGAAGCTGCGACTCACACAAATTTGATGACCTGCTTCTCCCCGTGCTGCTCATGCGCGGGATTCAGGGCGCGGAGCTCGAACTCGGCGCGGTCGGCGTTCACGCGCACGATGACCCAGCCGTTGGGGCGCTTCGGGTCAAAGGTGTAGGCGACGGGGGGCAGGTTGATGAGCGGCAGGCCGGTCTTCTCATGCTTGGAGCGGAGCCAGGTGTGCGTGTGGCCATAAATGAAGCCCTGCACCTTGGGGAAGGCGGCCAGGAGGTCGAACATGGCGTCGCTGTCCTGCATGCCGGTGGGCTTGCCGCCTTCGGGAATGGGTCCCTGGGGGTTGTGATGGGCGACGATGAAGGTGGGCTTGTCGGGGGTGTTCCGCAGCTCGCGCTCCAGCCACACAAGCTGGGGCTGGCCCAGCAGGCCTGGCGTCCTGTTCACAAGGTCCAGGGAGTCCAGCAGGATCCAGTTCACCTGGGCGCTGGTGACGGTGGCCACGTGCCTGTCCGGCACCTGCATGGGGCGCTCCGCATTCGGCGGCGGCGGGCCGATGACGGCGTTGAGGAAATTGGTGCGGTGGTCGTGGTTCCCCAGCGTGCAGTGGATCTGGATGGACTGCTCCCGCAGCGGCTGCAGGCAGCGGAGGAAGGTGACGTAATCTTCCGAGATGCCCTCCAGATAGGCACAGTCACCATTGATGATGAGGCCGAAGGGTTTCTGCCCGATTTTCAGCACCTGATTGGCGCAGCGGGTGAGATTCTCCGCCATGCACACACCGCGGGCGTTCAGCGCCTCATCGGCGGCCACATGGGTGTCTGAAAACAGCACCCAGGTCTGCTCGGGGATCTCCAGCGCGGATGCCTGGGAGGCGACCAGGGAACCGAAGGCGGCGGCCGTGCCGCGCTTCAACCAGTCGCGGCGTGTCAGGGGAGGCAGAGTGATGGGCATGGGGCAGGAGGAGGGGTACGCGCCGTGGAGGGCAGATCGTGCGTGCAGAGCCTTGGAATCTCAGCAGGTTCCGAAATACCGGTCCCCCGCGTCCCCCAGGCCGGGGACGATGTAGCAGCGCTCGTTCAGCCCCTGGTCGATGGCAGCCGTGTACACCGGCACGTCGGGGTGTGCTTTTTCCATGGCCGCGAGTCCTTCCGGGCAGGTGACCACGCAGATCATGGTGATTTTCCGCGCGCCTGCGGCCTTGAGCTGGCGCACGCCCTCACAGGCGCTGCCACCGGTGGCCAGCATGGGGTCAAGCAGGAAGACCTCGGCCGAGGCGAGGTTCGCAGGCAGGTTGGCGTAATATGGCTGGGGCAGGGCGGTGCCCTCGTCCCGCTTGATGCCCACATGCGCCACGGTGGCGTCCGGCATGAGGGGCAGAATGCCGTCCAGCATGCCCAAACCCGCGCGCAGGATGGGGACGAAGACCATCGGACGCGCCAGGATGGCCCCCTTCGTTTCCGCGACGGGTGTCTGCACCGTGGTTTCCTGCAGCGTCAGCTCCCGCGTGGCCTCCAGGAAAAGCATGCGGGCCAGCAGGTTCAAATGCCGCCGAAACTGGTGGGAGGGCGTGGCGGCCGCGCGGATGGCGGCAAGGTGGCACTGGGCCAAGGGGTGCTGAATGACGACTGCCTGCATGACGCGCACTGTGCGCCTCTTTGCCGGTGCCGCCAAAGTTTTTCAAGGCCCAGAATTGACGCGCATGGTACGCTGGGGGCATGAAAACACGCCTGGGCCTCCTCCACGCGCTCGCGACGCTGTGCGTCGTGTCCTGCGCCCCGCCGCAGAACAGCGCCGGTTATTACTATCCCGCCGGCAGGGGTCAGATTTCTGAAGGCTCCGCCTCCCGGCCAGCCAGCGCCACCACGACCGCCAGCCCCGGCCGGGTGGTGCCGCGCGGGGGCTACGCGCCAGGCTCCGGCCCCACCGCCATGCCGCAGGGGGACCAGTTCATGCACCAGTACCGCGAGTCCGACGCCTTCGGCAGCTACAGCAACAGCACTGTCATTCGGTCCACCGGCGGCGTGGAGGCCTACCAGACGATTGGCGACATGCCGGTGTATCCCGGTGCCAGCCTGCCCGGCTACGTGCCGGGCCAGCCGTACTACGGCGGCCCCGCCTCCCAGCAGCCGGTGTTTGTGCCCGGCACAGGCGGGCATTCCGGTTATTACATCAATCCCGCCACTGGGGCCCGGGTGGGGCGGTAGCGTCACTCAGGCCTGCTCACTCTCGGCAAGTTTCTTCGCCTTTCTGGCCTCGGCCTTGTGCTTCAGCACCTCGATGACGATGGGCAGCACGGACACCACGATGATCAGCACGAACACCAGCTTGAGGTTGTTCTTGATGATGGGGATGCTGCCAAGGAAGTAGCCGGCAATGGTGAAACTGAGCACCCAGATCAATCCGCCGCCGAGGCTGTAGCCGAGGAAGCGGCGGTAGTCCATCTTGCCAAAACCGGCGGTGAACGGGGCAAAGGTGCGCACGATGGGGACGAAGCGCGCCAGGATGATGGCCTTGCCGCCGTGCTTGATGAAGAAGGCCTCCGTCTTGGCCAGGTAGTCCCGCTTGAACCAGCGCTGGTTCACGATCCACCCGCCCGCCTTGCGGCCGATCCAGTAGTTCAGATTGTCCCCGATGATGGCGGCGCACATGAGCAGCGGCACAATGTACTCGATGCGGACAAAGCCCTGGGCGGCCAGCGCGCCCACCGCGAACAGCAGGGAGTCCCCCGGCAGGAACGGCATGACGACGAGGCCTGTCTCGCAAAAGACGATGGCAAACAGCAGCCCGTAGATCAGCACCCCGTTCTCCTGGGCGAAGGTTTGCAGGTGTTTGTCCACGTGCAGGACGAAGTCGAGAAGCTGGGAAATCATGCGGGCGCGACTCTCCGGCGTCAGGCCGCCACGGCAATCAGAAATTCGGAACAGGTCCGCCTTTTGCTCCTCCTCGTCTTGTCGTGAGGACTGCCACAACCGGGGCCGAATGTCCTCAAAGCCAAAGCAAAATAAGTCCCGCGCCGGCTGCCCCAGGCGCGAAACACGGGTGGAAACAGTCCCCGAATTGATCAAATCCTCACCAATCGCGTCCAAACAGGCGCCAACTCCTTACCCGGCTGCTTATGTCCCTTTTCCCGCGTCTTCTGACCCTGCTGCTGCTGACGGCTGGAATGGCCCATCTTTCCGCCGCCACGACGGCATCCTCCAAGTCGAAGTCAAAAGGCAAGGGCGGCACCTCTTCCCCAGCCAAGTCTGGATCTGGGACAAAATCGGGCGCGGCTGCCAAGTCCAAGTCCCCAGCCTCCTCCCCGGCCAAGCCTGACACGCCGGCCGAAAAGAAAGCCGAACAGGCCGTGCCCAAGGAAGACACGCCCAAGGAGCCGCGGCCGGCCGCAGTGTCCACGATGAGCATTGAGGAGATCGCAGGGTTCGACAAGTACCCGAAGCAGGTGCAGAGCCTGGTGCAGAGCGCGCTGGCGCTGACCCACCTGGAGCTGCGCTACATGTATGGCTCCCATGAGCCCAACAAGGGTGGCATGGACTGCTCCGGCACGATTTACCATGTGCTGCATTTCCAGGGCCTGAAGGACGTCCCGCGCCAGTCGGATGAGATGGCCATGTGGGTGGAAAAGAAATCCGGGCTCCATCTCACGCCCACTGCCACGAACTTTGACAGCCCTGAATTTGCCGGCCTGAAGCCGGGGGACCTGCTGTTCTGGACGAACACGACCGCCACCACACGCAAGCTGCCGGTGACCCATGTGATGGTGTACCTGGGCAAGCGCAAGTCGGACGGCAAGCGCATCATCTTCGGCGCCAGCGACGGCCGCAGCTTCTCCGGCATGCGCCGCAGCGGCGTGAGCGTGTTTGATTTCCACCTTCCGCGTGCCGAGGGCACCGCGCGTCTGCATGGCTACGGACCGGCACCAGGGCTGCTGCCTGCGGATGCGACGCTGGCCGCCGCAAAACCCACCGCTCCACCGCCCAGCCCCACGCCTGCCGCGACGGCCCCGGCCAAGGAGGAGCCGGCCCAGGCGCCTGCCAAGGTCGCTGCCGTGCAGGCCAAGCCTTCCTCCCCCCAAACGAAGGCTGGTGGGGAGACGAAGCCTGCCACAGAAATGCCGGTCATCACCAGCACCGCCGCCGCCAAGACACCCGCAGCGCCCCCGGCCCATGAGGCCAGGGAAGAAGTGCGCAAGGCCATGGCCGTTGGACCTGGGAATGATGGCACGGGCGAGGCCGCTGAAACGCCAGCACCCGTTGCTGCGGCGAAAGGGGAGGGGACCAAGGCAGCTTCAAACTCCAGGACCGAGCTAAAAAAGGTGGTCAGCGCCAGTCCCTCCGGTTCCAAGCCGAAAGCATCCACAGCCTCGAAGTCCAAGTCCGGCACGACTTCCAAGAAGAAGAGCACGCAGGTCTCCTCCTCCAGCAGACGAACACCCGCCCCGCCTCCGAAAAGCCAGGTGGAGCAGGCGTTTGACCGTGCGGTGAATTCCGTGCGGCGGGTGTTCCGATGACTTGCCGTTGTCTCCCCCCAAGGCGGTCATGCCGCGACTTCTGCCGCCTTGTAACAATGAACGAATGCAGGTATTGTTCCCTCTAACACTTTGCGGCGCCCGCCCACTCCGCGCATTTTTTATGAAAACGCATCGTATCTCACCTGTAGGTTTCGCGGTGTGCGCCCTGGGTGCCTCCGTGTTTACCCCCCTGCACGCCGCCACTCCGCCGATGCCCAAAGTCATTGAGTCTCAACGCCGCATGGACCCCACCGGCGCAGGGACCTACCACCGCGTCGGCATGCTTCGGGAGATGGAGAACACCCGGCGGAGCCTGGAGAAAAAGCAGAAAACCAGCCCGACAGCACAAAATGTGCGTGTGGCGAAAAGCTGAATTGCATTCCGCGCGGCCACAAGGTTTGATGGCCGCCGATGAACCGCTGCCAACTTTTTCTAATCTTCGCGCTGGTGTTTGGCCTAGGTACGACCATGGCCTCCGCCCAGCTTGCCCCACGCGTCAACATCATCGAGTCCTACCGCCGCCAGGACCCCACGGGCCTCGGCAGCTTTCACCGCTTCGGCCTGTTCCGTGAGCTGGGCAACAGCAACTCCCTGGCCGCGGCGGCGGGCGAGGCGGGACCCAGCGAGGCGGAAAAGCGCGGGTGGTACCAGTCCTTCGGCGAGGTGTTCTCCATGCAGTTCCGCGCGAACACCATGTTCTTCGCCTCCGACAACATCTTCAACACCGAGGAGGATGAGATCACCGACACTCAGCTGGCGGAGTTTGTGGGCGTGTCCATCGACGCGCAGTTCAATGACAACTGGAAGCTGACGAACAGCTTTGACCAGGCCTGGTTCTGGCATGGCAAAGGGGCGCATTCTGCCAATGACTTTTTCACCAGCACCTTCCGCCAGGCGCTGAGTTATGAGCGCCTGCTGTTCAATGACAAAGTCAGCCTCACCGTGCCGCTGAGCTGGCAGTTCTCCCGCCTCTTCAACCGCTCCACCGGCAACCGCACGCTGGACAGCTACACCTACGGTCTGGCCACCGAGTTTTCCTGGTTTCTCAAGTCCTGGATGATCCCCACCTTCAGCTACCAGTACAGCTACATCGACTCCGGCAGTCCCGCTGGTTTCGTGGCGGACAAGAACAAGCACGACTTCAACCTCGGCCTCACCTTCATCCCGTTTGAAGGAAAGAGGTTCTTTATCATTCCGTCCGTGCAGTATTCGCATGAGGAGTTCATTGATGCCGGTGGACGCCGAGACAACGCCTGGACTCCCACCCTCACCGTGAGCTGGCAGCCGCTGGACTACCTGGCAGTGGACGCGGTGGGCAGCTACACGGACTCCGACTCGACGATCGCAGGCTCGAACTTCGACGCGCTGACCGGCACCGTCTTTGTGCGGTTGTTTTATAACTGGTAAGGCCTGCTGCCGGTCCGTGCTTCGTCCTCCGGCGTGTGCCTTTTTGGCCGCGCCGGTTTTTTTTGGCTTTTTGCACAAGTTCCAATCCCGGGCGCATCCGAGCTGCGAACCTTAACCGCATTTTCTCCCGCTTTTCTTTATGAAACTGCACCACCGCGTCACCGGCACGCTGACCGCCGCTGTTTTCGCCTTCACGTCGCTCGCGCCAGCCGCAACGACTCCGCCACAGTTCAAGGCCCCCAAGTCCCTGCCCACCGTCAAAACGCCGCCTGCGCCGCCGAAGGTCGTCACTGCACCCAAGGTGCCGACCGCGCCCAAAGTTCCCGTGGTGCCCAAGGTGCAGCCCCCGCCGAAGGTCCCTGTGGTGAAGACGCCCACTGTGCCGAAGGTCCCTGTGGTAAAGACGCCCACTGTGCCGAAGGTCCCCGTGGTGAAGACGCCCACTGTGCCGAAGACGCCGCCGGTTGTCAAAACACCGGTTATTTCCACGCCGAGGGTGCCTGCGATCAAAAACCCCGGCACGCCCAAGATCCCGGCAGTCGTTAAAAACAGCCCGGCGGCGGTCGTCAAGACGCCGGTCAAAACCCCTGCCGCCAGCAAGGCAGACACGCGGGTGACGATCAAAACGCCAGCAGGCGGCCTCCCCGCTTCGACGGTGGTTTCCAAGGCACCTGTCAAAGCCGCCACCCCCGGACCCAGCGTGCAGTCCAGCCCGAAGAATGAGCCGCAGGCGGCTGACAGCAGCACGCCCCCCCCGGCCGCCCGCATGACCGCCCAGGGCGGCAAAGGTGAATCCTCAGACAAGAACAAGGACAATGAAGGGGAGACGAAGGGAGACATCGCCGACCGGCTGGCCATGCTGGGCTTCAGCGACAAAGAAGCGGCCAAGATCAACAGCGACCTGCAAAACCCGGCCACCCGTGCCGCCGCTGAAAAAGCCGTTCAGGAACGCTCAGACATCGAGGCCACCCGTCAGCTCATCGGCTCCCTGGTGGGGGAAGAGAAGGCCAATGAGGTGGCTGGCAGGCTGACCGACCCGGCCACCCGCGCTGCCGCCAAGGCCAACCTGACGCTGGTGCTGGAGGCGGCGGCCAACCTGCAGCTTGCAGGGGTGGACTCCGCCAAGGCCGCCCGCATCACCGACGGCCTCATCCGCACCGGGGAGACAGACCCGAGGATCGCCAACGAGATCGTCGGCCGGGTCATCATCAAGGATCTCACCGGCAAGGACGCCCCCCAGGGGGAGCCTGACAGCGACAAGACCGCCCTCGATCTGGTGAAGACCGTGCTGGAGGCGAAGGCCAGCCTGCAGCTTGCCGGTGCCACCGAGGATGACAAAGCCGTGCAGCAGGCCATTGATGACATCGTCACGAACCGCGTCACCGACCCCAGGGAGGCGCGCCAGATCGTTGAGGTGGCGGCCACCACCGTGCTGGAGGAGCAGGGCCTCCTGCCGCCCGCCAAAAAGCCCGGCGAATCCTTGAGGGACCGCCTTGAACGCGCCGCCGAGGAGCAGAAGGAAAGCTCCAAACCCAAGGAGGAGAAGAAACCCGTCCAGAAGCCGGTGTCCAAAAAGCCCTCCACCCTGGCGGAGTCCTTCAAAGGCCGTCTGGCAGGTGTGCTGGGCGCCACCCCGGGGGACGGGGCGCCCAATCCCACGGGCAGCGGTCCCTCGACACTTGAGCTTGTCTTTGGCAGCAAAAGACCGCGCACCCAGGCCCCCAAAGGCGTGAAGGACGGCAAGCTCTCCGCCGGCGGCATCCGTGGCGGCAATGTCGAAGGCGCTGGCAAGGGGGCCGGCAAAGGCAAAGGAACCAGCATCAACGGCGTGGCGAATGGCAACATCGTCGCCCGGGCCGGGCAGATCAGCCAGGGAGTCGGCACCGGCACCCAGTTGGCGGTGGATCCCGACCCCTCCCCCACGAAGGACCCAAACCGCTCCCCCAACCAGCCGAAGGACGGCACGCCTGTGGACAACACCATGCCGCCCCCCGCCATGGCAGGCACCGGCAATCCCGCCACCCCTGGTGCCACGGGCAACGCGGCGGTGGAGCAGCAGGACCTCGACTCCAACCCACAGCAGAGCGGCTCCACCACGCCCGCCGGATCCAACATGGAAAGCAGCCCCACCACCTTCACCATCACAGACGCCCCCACCAGCCAGACAGACGGCACCACCACCGTCGGTTTCGACATCACTGGCTCCCCAGGTGGCGTGGATGACGGCCACTATGTGACCACTTACTTCCCAGATGGCACCTACACCACGGAACGCGTGGACAGCAATGGCTCGCGCGAGACCATCGGCATGGGCGAAGGCACACCTCCAAACGTCAAGGAAGGGGACAGCACCAATGTCACCAAGCGTGACGAAGCCATTTTTGCCGGCCCCGACTCCGGCGGCACCGATGACAACGGCAGCAGCAGCAACAATGGTGGTGGCGGTGGCGGTGGCGGTGGCGGTGGCGGCAACGGTGACAACGACGACAACAATGACAATAACAATAACAACGGTGGCGGCGATGCCGCTGCCACGGCCGATGCCGCCACCGGTGACAACGCACCTGCCGCCGCAGAGCAAAACGATGACACCGCCACCACCAGTGAGGAAGGCACCCCCAACCCGGAGGCCGCAGAACGTGGCAGCCGCAGCGGCCGCCTGGCCGAGGCCACCCAGGGGCGTCTCGGTGGTGATGAGCAACGCCGACAGAACAACGCCATCGAGCAGCGCAAAAACGGCAACGGTGCCGCCGGGCCGAATCCCGAGAGAGACACCGCCAGCGGTGTGCTCTTCACCCCGGAGGAGCAGCAGGCCTTCGCCAAGCTGCTGGGCATGAAACGGGGCGGGGGCGTCACCACTCCCACGGAGGACGAAACCAGCGTCGCCATCACGGACCGCGACTTGAAGGACATCGCCGCCCGGCGCGGCTCCCTCATCAATCCCGCCACCGGGGAGGGCAAAAGCGGCAGCGGGGTGAGCTTTGGCAAGAAAGGCTTCACCCCCGGCGCCCCGCCCCCGGCGCCAGCGCCCCAGGGCGTGCAGGTCAACCAGGCCGTGCGCGCGGCCCCCGCCGCCAGCGCGGTGAACGGCTCCGCCATCCGGGTGGACAGCGCCAAAATCCAGGCGGCTGGCGCCCGCTGATCCGGTCCGGCCCAGATCACCACACTTCAGCCCCGGCAGCGTGCTGCCGGGGCTTTTTTGCGCCCATGCCTGGGACCGGAAAAGTTTTTCCACTTTCCGCACAAGTTTCCGCCAGACGCGCATCTGCCCTGTGAAACCACACCGTCCCAATCCCAGCAACCAAGTCCTATGAAACTCACAAAGCGCATCACCGGCACGATCCTCGCCATCGTTTTCACCTCCGCCTTGTCGGCGGCCACGATCCCAGACTTCAAGCAGGCCCCCATGGTCAAAGCCCCCGTGACCCCGAAGGTCATCTCCACGCCCAAGGTGCCTGTGGTGCCCCAAGCACCGGCAGCGCCCAAAGTGCCCGTCGTGCCGAAGGTCGTCACCGCTCCGAAGGTGCCGGTCATTCCCCAGGTGGTCAGCGCTCCCAAGATCCCAGTCGTGAAGGCCCCCTCCGTGCCCAAGGTGCCGGTCGTGGCGACGCCCTCCGTTCCCAAGATTCCCGCCGTGAAAGTTCCGGTCACTCCCAGGACACCAGCCGTGGTGAAGACACCCGTGGTCAAAGTGCCTGTGACGCCCAGGGTCCCGGTCGTCGCCACGCAAATGCTCCGCCCACAACCCGCCAAGACGCCGCAGACCGCGCCAAAAATCCCCGCCGTGACGCAAACACGGATGGCGGTCAGCAACAAGCAGACAGAATCCCGGCGGCCCGTGGTGGCAGTGAAGGCCCCCGCCCCTGCCAGCCGCCCCGCCTCCATTCAAAAGGCCATGGCATCCCCTGCTGGCGGCCTCAAGGAAAAGACTGATTCCGTGGCGCGTCAGGCGGCTCCCCACCGCGTGGTCAGCGGCACCCAGGCCCAAACGCAACCCCTTCCCGACAGCGACGCCGACGGGCAGGAGATGGCCGTCATTTCCCCGGGCAGCGACGCCTCCTCCGCGCCTGCCCCCGCGCCGAATCCTTCGGACCACACCGATCCGGCGACCAAGGCCAATGAGCTGTGGGTTCCCTGGTGGGCCCCAGGCAGCGCCAGCGAGGGCGGCTATTCTACCACCAGCCATCCCCTTGGGTTCCGCCCCGCAGTCGGCACCACGCCCCGCGAGCCCTCCTCCGGAGCGCTGCTCCTCGCCCCCAATCCCGTGAAGCAAGGCTCCGCCAGCGTCCCGCTTCGCAGCGGAGCGGCCTCCACACCCCGCGAACCGACCACCCCCAAAATCCGGTGAAAACCGCACCAGAGACTGGAAAAAATTTTCCACTTTCCGCACAAGTTCCCGCCCGCCGCGCATCCAGCCTCTGAAACCGCAAGGGCTGTTGAAGCCCGCCGAAACCAAAACAAGCCAAACACTCAGCACATCCAACGCCCATGAAACTCAAGCACCACATCACTGGCACGATCCTCGCCCTCGTCTTTGCCACCACGTCCGCCCTGTCTGCGGTCACGATCCCGAACCTCAAGCAGGCCCCCGTCGTCAAAACCCCGGCGGCCCCGAAGGTCGTCGCCACTCCCAAGGTGCCTGTTGTGCCGAAGGTCATCGCCGCTCCCAAGGTACCTGTTGTGCCGAAGGTCGTCGCCGCTCCCAAGGTGCCTGTTGTGCCGAAGGTCATCGCCGCTCCCAAGGTACCTGTTGTGCCGAAGGTCGTCGCCGCTCCCAAGGTGCCTGTTGTGCCGAAGGTCATCGCCGCTCCCAAGGTGCCTGTTGTGCCGAAGGTCATCGCCGCTCCCAAGATCCCCGTGGTGAAGGTCCCTGCTGTCAAGGTGCCCACCGCCCCCAAGATCCCCGCCGTTAAAGCTCCGGGGGTGGTCAAGGTGCCGACGGTGAAGACACCCACCACGCCGAAAGTTCCTGCCGTCACCGCAGCTTCCAAGACTCCCGCCATCGCCAAGGCACCTGCCACGAAGGCCATCACCCCGGCCGTCACCCAGGTCAACACCGCCAAGCTCAAGAACCTCAAGGATCGTCTTGGCGTGGATCTGAAGGCGGCCGGGGCAGGTGCCAAGGGCGACCGCTTTATTCGTGACAACTTCGGCAACCTCCCCGGCCGCGCTGGCAGCCTGATGGACGGTTTGAAAGGTAAAGCCAGTGATCACGACAAAAATCCGCTCTCCAGCCTTCCTGCGGGCGGCGGCATGGTCACCACCCGTGGGGCGGCAGCCAGTGATGACCCTGCGGATGCAGGAGACACCTCTTTGCTCGATGATGTGATCAACTGGGCCATGTCTGTTCTCGGCACCGGCACGGGCGGCCCCGGCACCCAGTCAGGAGCCGGCACCGCCGCCAGCGGCACGGCAGGCAGCTTTGCCAGCACCGCGTTTGGCATCATGACCGCCAACACTGGCAGCCCGGAGGACAAGAAAAACGAGGCAAACGGCATCATTGGCATCTTCCGCCAGGGCAAGAAAGGCACCAGCAACGAAAACGCGGCCTCCCAGCTCGACCAGGTCGAGTATCAGGAGCCCGTGCCTGACGATGCCGGAACCGGCAGCAGCGGCATCATCACCCGGGCGGACATCAAAGGCCTCCAGGCCCGCAAGAACAAGGCTGGCGAACCGGTTGAGGAAGACAGCGGTTCCACCGGCCCGGTGAACACCGGCGCCAATGGAACCGGCAAGCTGGGCAGCCTGGCCCAGCCCGTGGGAGACAACGCCCCTGTCCGCGCGGTGGCGGAGGATGCGCGCGCCATGCAGGTCCGCATCAACTCACGCATCAACACCGGCGGTCGTTGATCCTTCGCAGGATGCTATCAGCGCGGCCCCGGCAGTGTTTCTGCCGGGGCTTTTTCTTTGTGCGGCGGCGCTGCCGCAAAAATTTTCAGTTTCCACACAAGTTCTGCCACGGCGCGCATCCAGCTCATGAACCACGCTTTTCATGAACTCCGACGCCAACACCCCCGCCGCCGCTTCCATCCTCGCCCTTGCGCCCCTGATGATCGTCATCGTCTGGCTGTTCAGCCTGTGAGGTTTGTGCCTGGGCACGTTGTTCATGCTTTGGCATGAACAACGCGCGCCTCAGAACCTCACCGTCACCTGCATCGCTCCCAGGTGATTTCCTTCCTGGTCGCTGCCGCGTTTGTCACCCACGCTGTATTGCAGCTTCACCTGCACGTGCTCGGTGAAGCGGTAGCCCAGAGCCAGGTCGAGTCGCCACGCATTGCGGTCCCATTCCGTTGTCAGGCCGGGCACGTCGCTGAAGAAGGCCTGATTCCAGCGGGTGGCGGCCCAGAGCTGGGGGGTGATTTTGTACTTGGCCTCCACAAAGCCACTGAGCACGTCCACATTCCCCACGCGCGGCACCTCAAAACGCGCGGCGATGAGCTCGCTCCAGAGCTGCCATTTGCGGTGGGCGTAGCCTGCGTCGATGCCCCAGGTGGTCTGGGTGAAGTCATTCACACCTGTGCCCACGGGCAGCGTGCGCGCTGCGAAGTCCTGCATGTAGGGCCCATGGCTGAAGGAGGTGCCCAGGGTCCACTCCGGCGAGGGGCGCAGGCCCACACGGCCGGTGAAGGTGGGATTGGTGCGGAAACCATCCTGCACGCCATCCCAGGCCTGGGGGCGGGAGGCGATGCCCGCGTTCTTCACCTCAAAGGCATACTCAAACACATCCACGCGGCCGAACAACGAGATGCCCGTGGCATACGACGGCCCCCACACGATGGGCACCCAGTCCTGCTTGTTGTCCGGCATGTCGCGCCGCGCGGCAAAGCCCGCCAGTCCGCCGGGCGCAAAGCTGTCCGTCATCGGCAGCATGTCCTCATAGGCCATGGGCGCGGTGATGAGCGGGTTGTCCCAGCTCAGGTTGCGCTTTGGCCAGGAGCCAAAGGCGGTGGCAAATTTGCCGAGACGCAGGTTCACCTCATCCTGTGATGCCAGGCGCAGTTGCAGGTAGTATTCATCCAGCCGCACCTGGCCATCCGGCGCGGAGCCGGGATCAAAGCCGCGGTCCACGCGCATCTGCCCATGCAGCAGCACACGGCTGCCCACGCTGACATCCAGAAAGGTGACGAGGCGGGGGGCGAAGAACACATTGTCATCCCCATACAGCAGGCCCTGCGCGGGCTGCTCCGCCGCATACACCGTGGCATCCGCCATGATGGAAAGGTCCGCGCGCAGACCGAGCGCCTCGGATTGAAAACTCATCTTCTCATCCACGGTGTCGAGAACGGCCTGGGCGCGCGCATGTGGCGCGATGCCCAGGATCAGACAGGTGATGAAGACGGGCGGTTTCATGCTCATGACGATGAAGAAGAAAGAGAGGTGACGCGATACGCCGGCACCGGCTGGGCAAAGCCTTTCAAGGTGAGCGGCGGCAAGGTCTCATACCCGGCCAGCGCGCGCGCCCGGGCCTGCGTCTCCGCGTCGATGATGATCTGCCCTGCGGACGCGGCGCCGCACAGGCGGGCGGCCAGGTTCACCTTCTCCCCCACCACGGTGTAGTCGCTGCGGCTCTCCGCGCCGATGCAGCCTGCCACGACTTTTCCGGTGGTGATGCCGGTGCCGATGCGCAGGGGTTCCTTGGCGTCCTGGTTCAGCCGCTCACGCTCCTGCATCATCTCCCACGCGCAGCGCACGGCGTGCTCCGCGTCGTTGCCGTAGCTTTTGGGCGCGCCGAAGAGGATCATGATGGCGTCTCCGGCGAACTGGTTGATCACACCGCGATGTTTTTGCACAATCGCGGTCAGCGCGGTCATGTGGTGGTTCAGGATCTCGATGACCTCCACGGGGTCGCGCCCCGCGCTGAGCGCGGTGTAGCCACGGATGTCGCAGAAGACCACGGTCACCTCGCGCAGCTCGCCGCCCAGCTTCACGCGGCCCTGCACCAGCTCCTCCGCCACTCGCGGGTCTGTCACCTGCTGCAGCACGGAGTGGTAGCGGTCCCGCAGGGCCAGCCCGGCGGCCATCTCGTTGAAGGCGGTGCCCAGCTTGTCCAGCTCCACGGTGTTGGTGGGCGGCAGGCTCACAGCGTAGTCTCCTTCACGCACTTTCTGAGCGGCATGCACCAGCTCCGCCACCGGGCGCGCAAGCTGGCGGGAGAGCAGCAGGCCCACGATGCCCGCCAGCAGGAAGGCCGCCGCGCCGATGGACACAATGCGGATGGCCAGTGCGCGCTGCTGCTGCCGCAGGCCGGCCATGGAGAAGACCGAGACCCAGTCCGCCGCAGGATAGCGTGATCCCGCATTCAAACGGAAGCGCGCATAGCGGTGCTCCACGCCGCCCACCGTCACGCGGCCTGTGCTGTCCTGCTGCGCCAGCAAGGGAGGGCGCAGAGACCCGGGAATGCCTTCGCCCACGAACTTGCCTTCGAGGATGATTGAAGACTCGCGCGGCATGGGCTGGCCCAGGATCAAGGTGCCCACGGTTTGGTCGAAATTCGTGATCGGCGAGGCCAGCAGCCGGTAGGCCGCGCCGCTGTTCGTGGAGACGAAACCAAAGTCCACGCCCTCGTGCGGCTCCCCCTTGGGCAGCCATTCGCCATGCAGGTCTGTCGCATCAAAAGCACCTGCGCGGCTGTCTTCCGCCGGTGGAATCATGACTCCCTTCGCATCCAGCAGGCGGAAGAAGGCAAACTCACCCAGCCGCAGCTCATCCCCCGCGATCTTGTACACCTCGGCGGGGTCTCCCTCCTCCAGCGCGGCGAAGAGGCGCACCGACTGCGCCAGCCGCCGCGCCTCCGCCTGCGCGGCCTGGATGGGCAGCGCCTGCGCCTGCTGGAAGGACCTCATCTGCTCCGCAAAGAGCTGGTCCACCACGTTTTGAAACAGCACCGCATTCTGCCGCTGCGCAATGAGCAGGCTGGCCGCCGTGGTCACCACCACGATGGCCAGGATGGCTTGCAGCAGCTTGGCGCGGAAGGTCATGCGGTGAGGTGGGGGAATCAGCGTGCGAGGCTGACCGTGGTGGTCTTGCCTTCCGTGACCGTCACGCGCTGCTCCAGCAGCCTTTCAGAAGGCTGGAAGGCGCGCAGGACGTACTCACCCGGCGGCACGTTCTTCAGGCTGAACCTGCCGCTCATGTCCGTGGTCACAAACCAGGGCGTGTCCAGCACCAGGATGATGCAGCGCATGTGCTGGTGGATCTCGCAGTAGATTTTCACGATGCCCGGCTTGTCGAAGAGCACCTCCGGGCTGGCCTCGTCCTTGCGGAAGCGGCCCAGGTCAAAGCGCTTCGTCTTGGAGTAGGAGAAGACGTTGTGAAACTCGTCGTCCATGTTCGGGAACGCCACGCGCGCCCCCGCCTGCACGGCGGCGATGGCCGGGCGGAACTGGTAGCCGTCCTGCCGGATGCGCAGTGTCTCCCCCACCCTGGTGCGTGGATATGCGCCGTCGGCGCGCTCCAGGTAAACAATGGCGGGCGCGGCCTCCGGCTTCTGCACGGGCTTCTTCGTCTGCACATTGTAGCCGGGCTTCACGGGCGCGGGCTTCATCGCCTCCACCGCCAGGGTGCCCTGCACGGAACCACCGGCGAAAGCGGCGCCGCCGAGGCAAAGCCAGCTCAGCAGAAGAAATGGGAGGCGCTTGTGCGGCAGGCGGACAGACATGGCATGAGATGATGGCGAATATCGGAGCCACTGCCAAGCAGGCGCGTGAAAAACCTGTTTCACGCCACCGCAAGACGCCGCTACATTCCACAAACGCATGCCGAGTCCTTTTCCCGTTCTTCCCGATGCTGACATGTCCGCGCTGGCCGCGCGGCTGGTGGACCTGCGCGATGAATGGCTGGCCCGCGTGCTCCAGAATCATCCCGCGTCCCTGCTAGATGGCATGCCGGCGAGACTGCTGCAGTCCGCGCTGCACGGCATTCAAGCCGATGAAGGCTCCGTGTGGCTGACGCCGGATGGTGGCGGCACGCTGACGCCCTGCTGGAACAACGGGCCGCAGGCCTCCAGCTTTGTGGGCAGCTTTCAGATGCCGGCGCAGCAGGGCCTCACCGGGCTGGCCTTCACCAGCGGCTTCGCCTCCAGCGAGAGCGAGGTGTGCTTCAACCAGATGCAGAACCGCACGCTGGATGACTCCCTGGGCGTCTTCACCTGGGCCATGCTGGCCGTGCCGCTGCGCCTCAGCGGGCAGACGTGCGGCGTCATCACGGCGGTGCGGCTGATCCAGCGCGCGGCTCTGCCGGGGCTGAAAAACATCCCACGCAGCAGCGCGGATTTTCCGCCCGGCTTTGCACCGCCGCCCTCCTTCAGCGTGGAGGACCTGGCCGCGATGGAGACCACCGCCGCTGTGCTGGGCAGGCTGATCGACCACCGCCTGCACTGCTGGCTCATGCGGATTGAGGAATAGGACCATCATCATGCCTGACTCCTGGATCGCCAGCACCCAGCTTGAAGAAGTCCGTGCCGCGCTGGCAGCGGCGGATGGCAGCGGCGTGCGCGTGGCCGTGCTGGACTCCGGCATTGAAACCACGCATCCCGATCTCGCAGGCCTCACGCTGGCGGATGACGTGGCCTTTGAGCGCGACGGCTCCTTCCTGCGCGTCATCGAAACCAGCGGCGATGCCATGGGCCACGGCACGGCGATTGCCTCCATCATCCGCTCCATCGCCCCACAGGCGCAGATCGGCAGCTTCCGCGTGCTGGATGGAGACTTGAAGTCACGCAGCACCATGGTGTGGGAGGCGGCACGGCATGCCATTGAGCGTGGCTACCACATTCTCAATTGCAGTTTCGGCAGCCCTGGGGACGCGCGCTTTGTCATGCCCTACAAGGAATGGACGGACCTGGCCTACCTGCGGAACGTCCACATCGTGGCCGGGTGCAACAACCATGACGCCTCCGTGCGCGAGTGGCCCGGCTGGTTTCCCACCGTGGTCACGGTGAACCTTGCCAGCCTGCCCCCGGATGTGTGGCAGTGCCGGGGCGGCAGCCTCGTTGAATTCAGCGCGCACGGGCATGATGTGCGCGTGCCGTGGAAGGGCGGCGGCTGGCGCGTGGTCAGCGGCAGCAGCTACGCCGCGCCCCGGCTCACCGGCTGGCTGGCGCGGCTGGTGTCCGCGTATCCCGGCATGCGCGTGGCGGAAGCCAAGGCGCTGCTGCGAAGGCTGGCGGGCGAAGAGACCTGAGGTGAACAAATCGCGCGACTCCTCACGCCCTCGGATGCGCGGCGTTGTACACCTCCTTCATCCGCTGGGTGGAGACGTGGGTGTAGATCTGCGTGGTGGAAAGGCTGGCATGGCCCAGCAGCTCCTGCACGCTGCGCAGGTCGGCGCCGTTGTTCAGCAGATGGGTGGCGAAGCTGTGGCGGAGCTTGTGCGGAGTGAGGTGGACGGGCAGGCCGGAGGCGCGCCAGTATTTGCTGACCACATCATCCACCGCCTGGGTGGTGATGCGTTTGCGCAGCTTGCTCATGAACAAGGCGCCGCTGTGCACACCGGCCTTGAGGCGGTAGCGCTGCACGGCCTCCAGGGCCACTCCGCCCACGGGGCACAGCCGCTCCTTTTTGCCTTTGCCGAAAACGCGCACGGTTTCGGTGTAGGTGTCGATGTCCTCCACGTTCAGCGCCACCAGCTCGCTGAGGCGCATGCCGGTGCTGTAGAAGAGCTCCAGAATGGCGGCGTCACGTTCCGGCGCCCACACGGCGTCGCGCTTGGACTTTTCCTGCGTCAGCGGCAGGGCCAGCATCTGCTCGATCTGTTTCACGGTGAGGACCACGGGCAGTTTCTTTTCCCGTTTGGGAAGCTGCACGTCCAGCAGCGGGTTGGTCTTCAGGCCACGGCGGCGGGTCTGCCACTTGAAGAAGCTGCGCAGCGCGGCGAACTGCAGGCGGATGGTGGCGCGGCCGCGCTCCTGCTTCATGAGGTCGAACAGGAAGGCACGGAAGTCATCCGCCGTGAGCGCGGCCCAGCCTTTGAAGGGCGTGCGCCACTGGCGGAACTGGCGGAGGGCCAGCTCGTAGTTGGCCAGCGTGCGGTCGGACGAACGGCGCTCCGAGCGCATGAACTCGAGGAAGGCCTCGGCCAGCAGGTCGTCTTCCGCAGAGTCCTCCATGGCTTTCAGCCTCCGGTGGCGGCTGTGTCGCGGTTTTTGCGGCAGTCGCTGCAGATCTCATCGCCGGAGTCCAGCACGCGGAAGTCGAGCTGCGGATTGTCGATCTCCGTCTTCTTGCAGACCGAGCACTGGTGGAAGAAGGCGCCCTGCGGGAGCTGGGCGGACTCGAAGCGGCTGCGGCGTGCCATCACCTTGGCCTGCTGCGCGCGCGCGCCGAGGAAGCCGGGGCCGAAGGCGACGAAATAGTTGAGATGCGCCACCAGCACCGGCAGCAGCAGGCCGGGGTTTCCCATGATCATGAAGGCGGTGGCGCCGGCGCTGAGCAGCGCGATCCATTTGATCTTGATGGGCAGGATGAAGTAGATGTAGATCTCCTCATTCGGAAACAGCGTGGCAAAGGCGAAGAGCAGGGTCTGAAACAGGAACATGCCCGGCACGGACCAGTGGAACAGCAACGCCCCGGCCGTGACGACAAACATCCAGCCGAAGATGTAGAGGTTCACCCGGAAGGCGCCCCATGACTCCTCCAGACCACGGCCGATCCACATCATGAACAGGGTGCCGATGAGCGCCCAGATGAGGGAGAAATTGCCCGGAATGAACACATGGGTGACCAGGCGCCACACCTCGCCCCGCAGGATGCGCGTGGGGTCAAGGTCCAGAAACGCCAGATAGGCGGCGGCGCCTTCCTTGGACATGAGCATGATCATGAGGAGCACCAGCACCTGGAACAAAGCGATGATCTGCACCAGTCCGGGGATGGCAAAGCGGCCGAACTTGGACTCGAGTCTGGAAAGAAGTGGCATGAGGTGGGGGAGCTGTGTCGTTAGCCGCGTTTCAGGCGCGCGCCAAGAGAAGAACGACTGCCACACAGCCGGCGGCCAGCCAATCACGCATGCCAAAGCGATCACCATCTCCGGTGAAGCGCAGCAGCTTGAACAAGCCGCCTGTGGGGCAGCCGTAGCGGCAGTAGGCCAGCGGCGTGACCAGCGACCACAGCAGGCCGCCGATGGCGATGGCCATGCTGGCCCAGCCCGCCACGCGAAAGAGGTAGGCGTCAAAGGGCTCCACGTCGTTGAGGTCCACCGGCAGCCCCCAGACGACGCTGAACAGCACAAAGGCCAGCAGCAGGAAGGGCAGCTTCGACAGCAGGGCGTCCAGCCGCCGGGGGGGCGACCAGCGGAAGGGCAGCCGCCTGGCCAGCAACTGCTGCAGCGCGCCATGCGGGCAGATGTGATGGCAGTAGAGGTGCTTGCTGGTGAAGATGGGGCCCAGCAGCGCCACCGCCGCCAGCAGCACCAGCCCATGCACATTCCGCCACGGCGCGCCATGCGTGGCCCAGCCGACAAGCAGCCCCTGGGACAGCATCTCCCCCGCCATGAAGCCGCCATACACCACCAGCAGCCCATGGTGCAGATGACGGCACCATGCGCGGCCACGCAGCGGTGTGAAGGCCATCAGGAATGCCGCCATGATGATGATGACATGCCCCGTGTCCTGCCAGCGCCAGCGGATGAGCGCCCACCAGCCGCTCTGGCTTTCGTTTTCCTTCAGCAGCGCCTGCGCGCGCACCCGCAGGCCCTCGGCCACGCCATAGCTGGTCTGCGTGGCGCCGGAGACACCTTCCACCCCGGCCTCATTGAAGTCGATGCTGGCGATCTTTTCTGCCGTCATGCCATCGAAGGTCTGCAAAAAGGCCGAGTCTCCGGTGACGTAGCCCACGTAGGCCTCGTTGTCGTAGCTGCGCCGCAGGGTGATGCCGCGCAGCGTGGTGCCTGTGGCGTCCATCAGCATGAAGGTGTCGCTCGGCCCCTTGTAGCCCACCACGCCGTCGGAGGCGGGTGCGGTGCGCACGGCAAGGGCGATGACTTTCCCCGCGGCATCCAGCACGTCGCTGGAGCCGGGATGGCCTTTGGAGTCGCGCAGGCTGGCGGCCTGCGGCTCCACCTTTTTCACTTCTTCCAAAGTGAGCGCGTCGGGGAAGCGCAGGGAGGTCGTCGCGCTTTTGCCCAGGCGACGCAGCACCCCCTCCGCGATGGCGCTGCTGGTCAAGGTGGCACCGGAGACGGCCTGCGGGCGGAGGTCGGCCACCTCGCTGGCTTTTTTCTCCGTGAACTGTTTGAAGAAGGAACGCTCGCCGACGACCTCCGCCACATGGTCTGTGGTGTCCGCGCTGCGGAGAATGCGCAGGCCAAGCACCCTGCCGCGTGAATCCAGCGCGATGAGGGTGTTCGTGGGACCGGAGTAGCCGATGATGTCATCCGCCTCCGGCGAGGTCTGCATGACGTGGCCGAGGGTGATGCCGGAGTCATCCTTCACCGCCTGCATTCCTGCCTGCGGCACCAGGACAGCGGCGGCAGGGAAGAAGTCACGCACACGCTCCACCGTCAGCTCGGCCGCCACCGGCTCATGCGAACGCCGGATGGCCAGCACCGCCGCCACCAGCACCGCCACGCGCCAAAGGCGCAGCGCGATGGGTTTCCAGCGATGGTGGGCGGAGGACATGCGCGACCGTTAGCAGCCACCGGCAAAAAAGAGAAGCGGCCTTTGGGGGATTCTCTGCTGGAAAGTGCTCAGGCCAGCAAGCTGCCCAGATGCAGCACAAAGGCCGGGAAGATCTCACTGCGCACTTCCTGGTCGGCGGTAAAGACGGTCTGTCGACCGTAGCTGTCCGCAGTTGGATTTTGATAGAGCGTAGTGCTTCCTGCTTCTGGCTCGATGAGCCAATATTCTTTCACACCTGCTCCCGCATAAATAGCAGCCTTGCTGCGGTCGCGTTGGACAGTATTGAGGGAAATTTCGATGACGAGTTCCGCCGTCGTGGGATGTTTGCCACGATACTTTTCGCGAGGCCCCACAAGGACCGCCAGATCAGGTTCTGGCTCTGAACGCTGACAAGTGATCGGACGTTCCTTGACCACCACAAATCCACCTGCGCAGACGGACCGGAGCAACTCCATCAACTGCTCGGACAACCATTCGTGGAAAGGAGATTTCGCTATCTTGGTGATCAATACTCCTTCCAAAAGTTCCACGTTCTCTCCAATCAGGCCCAGTCGGCCTGCCTCATGGTAAAACTCCACGCTGATAGGAAACACCGCTTCACGGGTTTCAGCAGCCTCGAGCACAGAGATCATGCCACAATCTAAGCCTCGGGCACCGCCACGCAAAAGAATTCCATCATCCGTACATGCCCTTGGCACATGTGGCGCGATGAGGAAGGGTAGGACACCGCATGCCCGCCTTCATCCACCACATCGCCACGCAGGTTCCGGCGTGCGCGTATTCGCAGGATGAGGCGCGGGAGCGGTTGAAGAACTGGTCGGTGGACCCGAAGACGAAGCGGCTGATTCATGCCATCTATGGGCGCAGCGGCATCGAAACACGGCACAGCGTGAGCGGTGACTTCAGGCCCGGGGCCGCCACGGAGCTGTTTCATGAACGGGAAGACGGCTCGCTCATTGCCCCGGACACGGGGGCGCGCAATGCGTGCTATGCCCGCGAGTCGCGCAGGCTGGCGGTGGAGCTGGCGCGGCAGACGTTGGCCGATGCTCCCGGCCTCACGGCGCAGGATGTGACGCACATCGTCTTTGCCTCCTGCACGGGATTTTCCAATCCGGGGCCGGACTACCACATCATCCGCGAGCTGGGGCTGCGGGAGGATGTGCAGCGCTACACGCTGGGCTTCATGGGCTGCTACGCGGCCTTTCCCACGCTGCGCATGGCAGCGCAGTTTTGCGCGGCGGATGCTGGCGCCGTGGTGCTGGTCGTCTGCCTGGAGCTGTGCTCCCTGCACATGCAGGTCAATGACCAGCCGGACTCCATCCTGGCGAACTCGGTCTTTGCGGATGGTGCGGCGGCGGCGCTGGTCAGCGCGCGTGAGCCGCAGGCCGGCCAGCCGGCGATGGGCCTGAAGGGCTTTGAGTCCGCCCTGGTGGCCTCCGGCGAGCAGGACATGGCCTGGGAGATCGGCAACGAGGGTTTTAACATTGTGCTGTCCAGCTATGTGCCGGACATCATCGGGGCGAACATCCACGCCCTCATCAGCGGCGTGCTGGGCCGGCGGGGGCTGGCCCCGGCGGACATTCAGGAGTGGGCGGTGCATCCGGGCGGCCGTGCGATTCTGGACAAGGTGCAGGCAGGCCTGGCCCTGAAGCCGGACGCCCTGGACACGGCACGCGGCGTGCTGCGGGACTTTGGTAACATGAGCTGCGCCACCATTCTCTTTGTCTTGAAAAGGCTGCTGGAAGATCCATCCAGGCAGGGCCTGACCTGTGCGATGGCCTTTGGTCCCGGTCTGACCATCGAAACCGCCCTGCTGGACATTCTGCGATAATCTGACATGAGCCATGACGTGATCATCATCGGCGCGGGTCCGGTGGGCCTGCTGCTGAGCCTGCTGCTGGGCCGCCGGGGACTGAAGGTGCTGGTGCTGGAGAAACGCACGGAGCTGCCGCGGCAGTCGCAGGCCATCGGCATCACGCCGCCGTCCTTGGAGATCCTGGACATGGCGGGCGTGGCGCCGGCCTTCATCCAAAGCGGGGTGCGCATCCAGGAATGTCATGTGCATGGCCGCATCGGCCGGGTGGGCCGCGTGTCATTTCGGGAGATCGGGGGCGCGTACCGCTTCATTCTTTCCCTGCCGCAGCGGCAGACGATGCGGCTCCTGGAGCAGGCGCTGGCGCAGCAGCCCGGCGTCACGCTGATCCGTGGCGTGGAGGTGCTGCGCGTGGCGCAGCAGGCGGAGGGTGTGCTGGTGCAGGCACGGGATGTGGACTACGAATTCAAGGCGGCCTACGTGGTGGCCTGCGACGGCTGGCGCAGCAGTGTGCGGGAGCTCCTCGGCATCCGCACCCGGCGGCGCGACTACGGCTGCCACTTTGTGATGGGGGACTTCACGGACCGCACCGGGCTGGGCGAGGAAGCGCACGTGTTCTTCACGCCGACGGGCGCGGTGGAGAGCTTTCCCCTGCCGGGCGGGCAACGGCGCTGGATCGTGCAGACAAATGACCCGAAGGAGCTCATTCCCCAGGTGCGGCTGCGCGCGGGATGCCTGCTGAACGAGGCCGACCAGCTGCATGAGAGCGCGTTTTCCCCGCTGCGGATCGACTGCGACCACATGCGCGCGGGGCGCGTGCTGCTGTGCGGTGACGCGGCGCATGTGATGAGCCCCATCGGCGGACAGGGCATGAACACCGGCTTTGCCGACGCGGAATTTGCCGCCGAGGCGCTGCACGCCATCCTGCGCCGAGGCGAGGACGCCGAGCACTGGCTGCGCGACTATGAGCGCTGCCGGCAAAAGTCGGCACGCAGCGCGGCACGCAGGGCGGAGTGGGGCATGGGCCTGGGCGTGTGGCGCGGGGAGAAGCGCAGCCTGCTGCGGGACTTCATTTTCCGGCATGTGCTGCTGCATGGCCCGCTTTCCCGCCATGTGGCGCCGTGGTTTGCCATGCGGAGCCTGCCCTGCAACCGCCTGAAACGAGCATGAGAGAACGTGTGCTCCAGCCCGAGCTGCTCGACACGCTGCCGCCGGACCACCCGGACGCGGTCCGCGCGCGCCAGGAGATGCTGCAGGTGAACGGCATCATGGGCAATCACCGCTGGATCGAGCGCATGCTGCGCCGCCATGGCGAAAGAGGCTGGCGCGTCACGGAGCTTGGCGCAGGCGATGGCGCGCTGTCCCTGCGGCTGCTGCACGCGGGCCTGTGCCGGGCAGGGGACCTGCATGCGGTGGACCTGGCCCCACGGCCGCCCCAGTGGCCGGAGGCGGCAGGCTGGACGCGCGGGGATGTCCTGGCGAATGACCTGCCGGAGGCGGAGGTCGTCATCGCCAACCTGTTTCTGCACCATTTCACTGGGGAGCAGCTGCGCCTGCTGGGCGGACGGCTTCCGCCTGCGACGCGGCTCATCATCGCCGCCGAGCCGGCGCGGCTGTGGGTCCACACGGTGCTGGGCCGCCTGTTCTGCGCGCTGGCGGAGCTGAACCACGTGCAGCGGCATGACATGCAGGCGAGCATCCGCGCCGGGTTCCGCAGGGAGGAGCTGCGGCACGCGATGGGCCTCGGCACCGGGTGGCGGGTGGCCACGCAGATGCATCCGCTGGGCGGCCACCGATTGCTGGCGTGGCGGTGAAACGCTTGCACGCCGCATCGGAAAATGATCCACTGGCAGGCACGCACGCATGAAACACCTCCGCCGTTCTTTTAAATGGGCCGCCCTGCTGGTGATGGGGCTGATCATCCTGGTTTCCGTGCGCGTGCTGCAGGTGTGGTGGAGCGATCCCGCCAACCCGTTCCCGGAGCGCAAGCCCGGTGTGCAGGACGCGGGCGGCTTCAGCCAGGGCAGCCCGGAACAGGTGGTCGAGGTGGAGAAGGAGGTCACGGCGGCGGAAAAGCAGCTTTCCGAGCTGGTGCTGAAATGCGCGGCGGAGGGCAGAAAAATCGCGATCGCAGGGGCGAAGCACTCCATGGGCGGCCACACAATGACGGATGGCGGCGTGGTGGTGGACATGCTGAAGCTGCGCGGCCTGCGGCTGAACGAGGCCAAGGATGAGCTGACCGCCGGCGCGGGAACGCGCTGGTTTGAGGTGATCGAGTTCCTGCGCCCGCATGGTCTGGCGGTGGCGGTGATGCAGTCGAACAGCGACTTCAGCATCGGCGGCTCCCTGTCGGTGAACTGCCACGGCTGGCAGCACAATTCGGCCCCCATTTCCAGCACGGTGAAGTCCCTGCGGGTGATCACCGCGGATGGCGTGGCGCAGGTGTGCAGCCGCACGCAAAACGCGGACCTGTTCCGGCTGGTGCTGGGCGGCTACGGGCTGTTTGGCATCATCACGGAGGCCACGCTCGGCGTGGTGAAGGACGAGGTGTATGTGCCGCGCAGCCGCGGCGTGATGCCCGCCGACTACGACCGTGTGTTCCATGAGATGACGGGCGGGGCGGAGGCCGGAAAAAACGTGGGCATGGCCTATGGCCGCATCAATGTGGCGCCCATGGCCTTCCTGGAAAGCGGCAGCATCACGGTGCTGGAGCGCGCGCCGGAGGATGCCGCCACCGGCACGCAGCCGAGCGCCTTCATGCAGCGCATGAAGCGCCTGGTGTTCCGCTGCTGCGTGGGCAGCGACGTGGGCAAGCAGTTCCGCTGGCTGGCGGAGTCGTCTGTCGGGGAGACCGCAGGCGGCTTCCTGCCCGGCAAGACGGCCGCCCTGTGGCGCAACGACATCATGCTGGAACCGGCGGACCTGTTTGGAAACCGCGACCCCGGCTGCGCGGAGATCCTGCATGAATACTTCATTCCCGTGACAAAGATGAGCGCCTTTGTGAAGGCCATCCGCGCCGTCCTGCGCGCGCATGAGGTGGACCTCATGAACATCACCGTGCGCAATGTGCTGCCGGATGATGTGACGCTTTTGAACTACACGCGCGACATCGAAACCGGGGCCGGCACGGAGGTCTTTGGCCTGGTGATGCTGTTTCACCTGCTGCCGAACGAGGCCGCGGACAAGGGCATGCAAACCTTCACACGTGAGATGATTGATGCCGCGCTTGCCTGCGGCGGCACTTTTTACCTGCCCTACCGCCTGCACGCCACGCGCGCGCAGCTGCGCCGCGCCTACCCGCAGGCGGAGGAGTTTTTCCAGCTCAAACGCCAGCGTGATCCCAAGGGGGTCTTCACAAACAAGTTTTATGAGACTTATGGGATGCCGCAAGGTCAATGACATGCGTTGCCTGCACGCATGCCTGTGTGCATACTGCCCGCCATGATCCGGCCCCACCTGCCGACCGAGACACCTGCCGAAAAGCCCGCGCACAGCGGCGCGGGCGAGGTCGATGGTGTTTACCTGTCTCCCTGGCAGCTGGACCAGGAATGGCAGGATGCGCCGCCCGCGCGGAAAAGGAGGCGCCGCTCCCGGCACGAGAGGGATGAAGCGGCGGTCCTTCCCCCACCTGAATCTGCACCCGCGCGGGAGCCCACCCCCGCGCCAGCATCCGTGGCAGCGCCGGAAAAGATCCGGCAGGCAGCCACCACGCCCAGGCCCGCGCAGGAGCCTGCCACCACCCCTGCCCAGCCCAGGGCAACCACGTCATCGCAGCCCCTCATCCGGCCGAAGAAGGTCCGCAGGGCGCTGAGGCACGAGATCGAGCGGGGTGCCTCCTGGGGCACGCTGATCATCCTCAGCATGGCGCTGCTGGGCTTTGTGTTTGTGGCATGGGTGTTTGTGCAGGACCGGCAGCCGGGCTTTGATGACGACCTGCTCACGCGGCCGCCAGTCGATCAGGCGGCTGCCGTCCGCACTCCGGAAAAGGTGCGCAAGTTCCTGAGCAATCTGGCGCCACCAGAGGCGGCGACTCTCCAGAGCCGGCCGCCGTGGCTGTGGGACACGCCCACGCTTTCCCGCGTGGTGCAGGCCAATGGCGCCGCGCTGGACAATCTGCGCGACCTGCTGGAGGACGCCGACTGGCACCCGGCACACGCTGCGTGGCATGCGGAAGATTTGGGCGCTGATCCGCGCTGGCAGCAGGCGCTGATCCTGAAGCAGGTGGAGGCCGCCTACCTTTCCCGCCGGCTGCGGGAGGAGGAGGCCTTCACCGCCGCGATCGACTTGGCGGAGATCGGCTGGCGGCTGGAGCAGATCCAGGCCTGGCCCTCCTTCTACCTGCGCTCGCTTGAGGCGCAGGCAAAGGCCGCGCAGACCCTGGCCGACCTGCTGCGGCAGACCAAGCTGCCAGAGTCCACGCTGCGTCAGTTCCAGCGCCAGTACACCCTCTCACAACCCAGCACGGACCTGCTGCAGAATGCCATGAGCTCCTTCTACGTGCATGAGAAGAAGCTCATCCTCGGCGCGCAAAGCGGCGAGAATCTGGACACCATGCCCGGTGGCGCCCAGCTCCGCCGCCCCGGGCGTTTGTTCTTCAAGCCCCACGAGACGGTGGACCTCTTCGCCACCGCCATGCGTCAGCTCAAGGTGGAGGCAAAAGCCCCCCTGGCCCAGACCTCTGACGTCCGGCTCAAAAACGCGCCCTCCACGGACAGCGCCCTGCAGCCCAACGCGGAAGGCCACGCTTACTTCATGCGCCGCATGAGGGCCTACACCGCCATGCCCGCTCTGCTGGGGCTGGCGCGTACGCGCGGAAACCTGGTCATCACCTTGTTTGCCATCCGCCGCTGCATCGCGGAGAAAAAGACCGTGCCGGTGTCGCTGGAGCAGCTCCGCAGCTTCAGCTATCTGCAAGATGTGCCGCCCGACCCCTACACCGGCGCCCCCCTGCAATACAGCATGCAGCGCGGCCTTGTGTGGTCGGTGGGCAACGACCTCAGGTCCGCCAACGGCGTCCCCACCGAGCCGCCCCTCAGCGATCCTGCCGAACCCACGGCGCAGATCGGCATTGCCGTGGCGCCGGCGGTGAAGTGAGAAAAGGGGAGGGGGGCTGGAGGCCCCGCCCCGCCCCGCGCCATCACTTCCACCCCATGCAGCGGAAGGGATGGTCGTCGATCATGTTCGGCTGCACGCCGGTGAGGCGGTCGGCGTGGTAGAACTGGACGCCCACGTAGTGGTAGATGGGCAGGACGACGCACTCGTCCGTGACGAGCAGTTTCTCCGCCTGCTGAAAGAGGGTGTTGCGCTGGTTCAGATCCGGCTCGCGCGCGGCGGCGGCGATGAGGCCGTCATATTCAGCATTGGCAAAGCCGGTGCGGTTGTTGCCGCTGGCGGAGAGAAACATCTCCAGGAACGTGCCGGGATCGTTGAAGTCACCGACCCAGCTGCTGCGGCCCATCTGGTAGTTTTTCTCCTTCAAGGAGGCGAGGTAGATCTTCCATTCCTGCTTTGCCAGGTCCACGCTGACGCCGAGGTTCTCCTTCCACATGGCCTGCAGCTCGACGGCGATGTTGCGCTCCACCGGCTTGGGGAAATAGAGATACTCCACGCGGGGGAAGCCTTTGCCGTTGGGGTATCCGGCGGCGGCCAGCATCTCTCGCGCGCGCTGCGGGTCGAACTCCGGCCCGGGCGGTGGCTGGTAGTTCTGCCCGGCGCCGGGTGGCGTGAGGCTGTAGGCGTTGCGCTCGCCAAGCTGGGTGATCTTCTCCGTGATGCGGCGGCGGTCGATGGCCAGGGAGAAGGCCAGACGGATTTTGGGATTGTCGAAAGGCGCGCGGGTGACATTGAAGCGCGTGAAGTAGCTGCCGAGGAAGGGGCCGGTGTGGAAATAGGGCTGCTGCTTGAGCCTGGCCGTCAGCGAGGTGGGCACCATGCCCTTGTCCATGATGAGGTCGGCCTGCCCGGTGAGGAAATAATTGATGGCGGTGTTGGGCTCGCCAATGGGCAGCACATCGATGGTGCGCATGGGCACCTTGGCGGCGTCCCAGTAGCTTTCGTTGCGCTTCAGGGAGATGCGGTCGTCCAGCAGCCACTCCTCCAGGGTGTAGGAGCCGTTGCCGACCAGCGTGCCCGGCTTGATCCAGGCGGTGCCGTGTTTTTCCACCACATGGCGCGGCACGGGGGAGAGCGCGGTGAAGGCGCAGAGGTCAATGAAATACGGCGTGGGATTTTCCAGCTCCACTTTCAGCGTGCGGTCGTCCAGGGCGGCCACGCCCACCTGGGTGAAGTCCTTCAGCTTCCCCTCATGAAAAAGCTGCGCGTTTTTGACGACGTAAAGCTGGCTGGCGTAGTCGGCGCCGAAGTCCGGGTCCAGCACGCGGTGCCAGGAGTAGAGAAAGTCCTGCGCGGTGAAGGGCGTGCCATCGCTCCACGTGGCGTTCGGGCGGAGGTGGAAGGTGTAGGTCTTGCGGTCCGGCGTCACGTCCCAGCGCTCCGCCATGCCGGGCTGGGGGCGGCCTGCCTGATCGACACGGCAGAGGCCCTCAAACAAGGCGGAGGCCAGACGCATGCCCACCTGGTCGGTGACGATGTGGGGGTCGATGCTCTCCGGCTCCGCGCCATTGATGAACACAAGATCCGCACGCTCCCGCGAGCGCCCGCAGGCGGCGAGGGTCAGCAAAAGGGCGGCGGCTAGAACGAGGCGGCGTGTCACGGCGGAAGCTAGCACACGGTTGCGGGCCTCCGCAGCACAATCCGATCTTTCTCCTCCTCTTCCAATCTTCCAAAAGAGGGGTCAGCTCACGCCACGCCGCGGGCCTTCAGCAGCGCCGCCCGGACCATGAGGGTCTCGCCGATGTTCTCGGCGGTGAGCAGGCCGACGAGCTTGCCGTTCTGCGGGTCCGTCACCGGCAGGGCAGGGCAGTCGTTCCCGCCCAGCGACTCCAGCGCCCGGGTCAGATCAGCCCCTGGATGGGTGGCATCCGGGCAGCGGCGCATGACCTCCACCACGGGGTGGTCCGGGCCTTTTTCCGCCAGGGCGGAGATGAGGTCATGGCGCGTGAGCATGCCCTGCATGCCGCCGTGTGTGTCCATGACAGGGAAGTCCTGCTGCGCCCCGGCCAGGAGCTGGTCCACGCCGTCGCGCAGCCGCGCGCCCGGTGGCAGCACGGTGAACTCGGTGAGCATGGCGTCCCGCACCCGCAGGTTCCGCGTGGCCTCCTGCTGGGTGACGGCGGCGGCCTCCTGCCCGGCAGCCATGAAGATGAAGAAGGCGATCAGCAGCAGCATGGGGTTGAACGTGGCCGACAGCAGCATGCACACCGCCACCAGCATGGCGATGCCCTGGCCCACCGTGGCGGCAACACGCGTGGCCTTGCCATAGTCAAAGAACACCGCCAGCGCCGCACGCAGCAGACGGCCGCCATCCATGGGGAAGGCCGGGATCAGATTGAAGACCACCATGAAGACGTTCCACACCATGAGCTTCTGAAAAAAGTTCCCCGCCTGACCGAAGTCATAGCCGGGATGGATCGACGCCTGCACTCCCAGGCCGAGATAGATGGCCGCCGCGATGATCACGTTCACCAGCGGTCCGCAGATGGCGACGACGAACTCCTCCGAAGGCTTGCGCGGCATGCGCTCCAGCCGCGCCACGCCGCCGATGGGCAGCAGCGTGATGTCCGGCGTGCGGATGCCGTAACCCCGCGCGGCCAGCACGTGGCCGAACTCATGCAGCAGCACGCAGAAGAACATGGCCAGGATGAACACCAGCGCCTCCACCGCGCCGTGAACCCCGCGGCCGCCCATCACGCCCTGGCTGGCGACGAGAAGCAGCAGCAGAAAGAAGGTGGCGTGGATGCGCACCTCCGTGCCGGCGAAGGTGAAGATTCGGAAGGACCATTTCATAGCTTATGTGACAAACAAACCGCCAGCTTTACGTTTTTGGCTCCTTCGATGGATCGTAGTAAATGCGCACCTCGGCGTCCTTGATGCCCAGAATTTCCTGCGCGCGCTTCAAGGCGTTGCGGGTGGAGAGGTTCGGGTTCGCCGGGCTGGCGATGAAGATGTTGTCCTTGCCGACCACGTCCACCAGCCCGGAGTCCTTCAGCACACGGTACAGGTCCTTGGTGACTCCGCTGATGATGAGATCGCGCCCGTCCTCCCGCAGCACACGGGTCAGCTCCTCGATGGCCAGCGCGCAGGTGGCATCCAGATGCCGGGCATTCTTGAGCCGCAGGATGACGATGCGCAGGCTGGGGTCCACACAGGCGCGCAGCACGTGCGTGCGGAACAGCTCCGCAGAGGCGAAGAACAGCTCCCCCTCCACATGGACAATGGAGATGGCCACATGCTGGCGCCCGCCCTCCGGCGCCTCCGCCAGATTTCCCTCCTCATTGAAGCCGTACTCCACCAGGGAGGGGCGGCTGGCCTTGTGCAGGTAAAGCATGACCGAGACACCGATGCCCACAAAGATGGCCACGTGCAGCGGCAGCAGCAGCGTGGCCGACAGCGTGGCCACAAAGACCATGGCGTCGGAGCGGGTGGCATTGATGCAGATGTGGATCTGCCGCTTGTTGATCAGGGACACCGCCACGCACACCACCAGCATGGCCAGCGCCGACCGTGGAATGTGCGCCACCACCCCGCCCAGGGTCAGCGCGCCGATGAGGCAGCAAAGACCGTTGCAAATGCTGGCGATGCCGGTGCGCGCGCCTGCGGCGAAGTTCAGCGCGGAGCGCGTGAGCGAGCAGGAGGCCGTCATGCCGCTGAAGTAGGCGCAGGCCAGGTTTGCCGCGCCCAGCGCCAGCATGTCCTGGTTCTGGTCCACGCGCACATTCGCCCGGCTGGCCAGGGTGCGGGACATGGCGCTGTTTTCCAGCGTGGCCAGGAAGGCCAGCGCCAGCGCCAGACCGAAGAGGCGGCTGGCATCGTGCAGCGCGCCGGTGGACAGAAAGTCTGGAAACGGCGGCAGCAGCTCATCCCAGCTAAAGGTCGCATCGCGGAAGGTGGCCACGCGCAGGTCGAAATGCTCTGGAATGAGGCTCAGCAGCGACACCAGCACCAGCGTGCCGGCAAAGGCCGGCCAGCGCGGCAGCCACCGCCGGAAGGCCCAAAAGGAAAACAGGGTGAGCAGCGCAAAAACGATGTTCAGCCACTGCGAGTCCCCCAGGTGGCTCAGCGTGCGGTAGATGTGCCCGGGCAGGGAGACGGTGGCCCTGCCCGTGGCCGCCGACATTTCCGCCGGCACGCCCAGCAGCACGGGAAGCTGGTTCATGGCGATCAGCACCGCCGCGCCCGTGACATAGGCCACGATCACCGTGCGGCTGATGAACTGCGTCAGGTCCGCCACCCGTAAAAACGCGCCCGCAATCAGCAGCGCCGCCGTCATGAACACCAACAATGGCATCATGCCGATGCGGTCGAGCTGCGGATAGGCGGCAAAGTAGGAGAACACCATGAACGCCGTGGCGTTCGTGGGGCCGAACACCGTCTGGCGGGAGGAGCTGAGCAGCGGCCCGGCCAGCGCCGCGATGGCTGAACAAGTAATGCCATACTGCAGCGGCAGCCCCGCGATGAGCGCGTAGGCCATGCCCTGCGGGATGTCCAGCATGGCCACCGTGGCCCCGGCGCGCAGGTCGGCAAAGAGGGTGCCCTTGCGGTAGCCGCGCAGAATGCGCCGCAGGGGAAACGGGTCCAGCGCGCTCTCAGCCATCACTTTTTGCGCCAAAACCTTCCCCCCACGGGCGACTTCCGTCACCCGCTGCATCCAGGTTTGAAGGGATGAAGGGACACTCATTTCCTCTGCCAATGACCTTGGCCCGCCCATGCTAGACCCATCAATGCATAGCACAAGCAAAGCGCGCGGCTTGTTGCTGGACATGCGGCGCAGAACTCCCATTTTCAGGGAATGCCCGACGCATGTGAACCCGAGGACGGCTCATTTCCAGAGGTGGTGGAGCACCCCATCGGCCCGGAGCTGGACCTGCACACCTTCCGCCCGAATGAGATCAGCAGCCTCATTCCAGAGTATTTCACGGAGTGCCGCAAGCGCGGCATCCTGCGTGTGCGCCTCATCCACGGCAAGGGCAGCGGCACGCTGAGAACCGGCGTGCATCAGCTCCTGGCCAGGCTCCCCGAAGTCCAGCAGTGGATCTGGCCCGCCGATGCGGGCAGCGGCTCCTGGGGGGCCACATGGGTGATTTTGCAGCCGTGACGCCTTACGGCTTCCAATCCGTGCCCGGCCACACCTTCGGCTTCCCGTTCTCAAGCTTTTCCAGGTCCAGCGGCGTGGTGTTTTTGACCTCCAGCTTCTGCCCGCGAACGTCGAGGGTCAGCGGTCCGGCGAGGTCGGGCTTTTCCAGCCAGAAACGCAGGCGGACGTCCGAGGTGGTGTTGGCCTCCACGCTGGCGGGCTTTTCGGTGGGCAGGATGAAGACGGGCACGTCCTTCCCGGCGGCATTGAGGAGCCGCACGTCCGGAGCCAGCAGGAACAGCGGACGGGGACTGGTGTTTTTGTAGCGGATCTCCAGATCCAGGCGGGCATTGCCGAAATCCCGCTCCAGGGTGGCGCGACGGAGCTGGAGGGGGGAGCCTGGGTTCAGGACAGCCGCCGGGGCGTCATCTGCGGCGGGGGTGTCTGCCTTGAAGGAAAACCAGACGGCCA
Organism: uncultured Prosthecobacter sp.; assembly: GCA_964588755.1. Classification (GTDB taxonomy): domain Bacteria; phylum Verrucomicrobiota; class Verrucomicrobiia; order Verrucomicrobiales; family Verrucomicrobiaceae; genus Prosthecobacter. The sequence continues at coordinate 37,683 of CAZPSQ010000025.1, forward strand.
CACCGGCCGCAATCAGCAGCAGCCAGACCTCAAATCTCTGAAAAATACGCATGAAAAGGGGATTGGCCCCAATGGGGGGTCTCGTTCTCTGTTTGTCAAAGCCGGTAAAGTGCCTATCATGCGCGCCCCTCCGGCCCGGACGCGGCTTCCCACCGCCCGGTTTGCGGTTGGACAGCACCCCCGTTCCTACCTCCTTTCCCATGAACATCAACGTTGAACATCAGCCCAACTGCCGCGCCGCCGCCCACGTCCGCGTTCCCGCCGACGAGGTCGGCAAGGAGCGTGACGCGATCATCACCTACTTCGCCGGTGTCGTGCGCCTGCCCGGCTACCGCCCTGGCAAGACCCCGAAGACCATCGTGGCCAAGCGCTACGAGAACGAGGTGAAGGAAGAACTGGAAAAGAAGCTCATCAGCGACGGCCTGCGCCAGGCGGTGAAGAGCGAGGGCCTGGAACTCCTGAACGTCCTGGCCGTGAACGACAAGATGTACCACGACACGGACAAGAGCTTCAGCTTCACCATCGAGATGAGCCTGGCGCCGAAGTTTGAGCTGCCAGAGTACACCGGCATCCCGGTGAAGCTGCCCCGCATCGAAGTGAACGACGCCGACGTGGACCACGACCTCCTGCACATCCGCGAAAACCAGGCCACGTATGAGGACGTGGAGCGCGCCGCCGGCATGGGCGACGTTGTGGTGCTCAGCGTCACCGGCAGCCTGGAAGGCCAGCCGCTGGCCGAGGCCATGCCCGACGCCCCGAACCACCTCAAGGAGATGAAGGAAAACTGGTTCCTCCTGGCCGAGGAAGACGACTTCCTCCCGGGCTTCTACGCCGGTCTGGTTGGCATCAGCAAGGACGAGGAGCGCCCGCTGAACCTCACCATCGCCGATGACTTCCGCTATGAGCCGCTGCGCGGCAAGGTGCTCACCCTCACGGCCAAGTGCCTGGGCGTGAAGAACAAGGCCGTGCCTGAGCTGACCGAGGAGTTCATCAAGAAGATCGGTGGCGAGGACATGAACATGGAGACGCTGCGTGACGAAGTGCGCGACGCCATCCGCCGCCGCCGCGAGCAGGCCCGTGACGCCACCAAGGCGAACCAGGTCATCGCCCACCTGTTTGAGAAGGTGGAGTTCGAACTGCCGCAGGAAGTCGTGAACCGCGAAGCCCAGCGCCGCACCAACGAGATCGCCATGCGCGCCATGCAGCAGGGCATCGGCGAGGATGAGCTGGTGAAGCAGCAGGACGAGATCCTCAACAGCGCCACCAACCAGGCCCGCCAGAATGTGAAGGTCAGCTTCATCCTGGAGCAGATCGCCAAGAAGGAAGCGCTGGAAGTGCCCGGCCAGAAGATCGCCATGGCCCTGGCCCAGCTGGCGGAGCGCCAGAAGGTGCCCGCCAAGAAGTTCATGGCCGACGCGCAGAAGTCCGGCCTCATCGACAACGTGCGTGGCGACCTGCTGCTGCAGGAAGCCCTGGAGTTCCTCAAGGACAAGGCCGCCGTCGAGGAGACCGAGCCGGAAGGCGAGAAGTGCGAGGTGCACGGGCATTGATCGGCCAACGTCTGACCAAGTAAATCATGAGCGGGCATGCCGGGAGGCGTGCCCGCTTTTTGTTTGTGGTCCTGCGCCTCTGTTTTTGGCAACACCTCGAATGTCTTGCCGCCACGCACCTTCCCGTGCCATGAATGCCCATGCCTCATGACCTGCACGCCGCGCTCCGCCAGCACTTTGGCCATGCGGCCTTCCGTGGCGGGCAGGAGCAGGTGATGGAGGCGCTGCTGGCCGGGCGCAGTGCGCTGGCGCTCTTCCCCACCAGCGCGGGCAAGTCCCTGTGCTACCAGCTTCCCGCGCTGCTGATGGACGGTGTGACGCTGGTGATCTCCCCGCTCATCGCGCTGATGAAGGACCAGGTGCAGGCCTTGCAGGCGCGTGGCATCGCGGCGGCGCGGCTGGATTCCTCGCTGTCCGCCGATGAGGCGGCGCGGGTGTTTGAGGACATGCGCAACGGCACGCTGAAGCTGCTCTACATCG
>CAZPSQ010000026.1:0-39210 GCA_964588755.1 uncultured Prosthecobacter sp.
TGGCCGAGATGAGCGTCCCGGCGCGGCCGATGCCGATCCAGAACACGAAGTTCGTGATGTCCCACGCCCAGGCGACCGGCTGCTTCTGGCCCCACACACCGACGCCGGTGGAAATGAGGTAGGTGAAGCAGAAGACCGTGAGGCCGGTGAGCAGCACCGAGGGAACGAACAAGATCCACCAAAGGGCGGGCTGCTTGTTTTCCACGATGCCGCAGACGCGGTTGGTGATCCACGCGTAGGAGCGGTTGTTCAACACCAGCGGCTCGCGGTCGAGAATGCGCGGTGTGGTCGGGGCTGTGGCGGAGGCAGAGGCGTCCATGAATCCAGATTAGTATTGGTTGTTGCTCCAGACGGCGATGTCGGCGGCTCCTGGCATGTTCGGGTTCGGATTGCGCAGGCGGGCAAGGTAGCTGGTGCGCGGGCGGGTGCCGATGTACTTGAGCACCTGGTAGTCGCGCGGGGAGGCCTTCGCCTTGACCACGGCGGAATCCGGGTTGGCCAGGTCGCCGAAGACCACGGCGTCGGCGGAGCAGGACTGCTGGCAGGCCACCTTGATGACGCTGTCCGGCACGCGGAAGTCCTTCGAGTCGCGCTGGATCTGCTTCTGGTTGATCTTGGCGGCCTCAAGACGCTGCACGCAGTAGGTGCACTTCTCAATGACACCGCGCATACGGACGGTGACGTTCGGGTTGCGCTGCAGGCGGAGGCTTTCGTCCTCACGCTTCTCGCCCAGCGGGCCGGCGTAAAGGTTCTTCACCGTCATGCCGAGCACCTTCGTGTCGATCAGCGGGTTGCGCTTGTTGTAGTCAAACCAGTTGAAGCGGCGGGCGGTGTAAGGGCAGTTGTTCGCGCAGTAGCGCGTGCCGATGCAGCGGTTGTAGGCCATCGCGTTCAGGCCGTCCGTGGTGTGCACCGTGGCGTTCACCGGACAGACCGTTTCGCACGGGGCCGCCTCGCAATGCTGGCAGGACACGGGCTGGTGCACCATTTCAGCGTTTTCCAACTGCTCCGGCGTCGGATCATCCTTGGCCCAGGTGGACTGCTGGGCCACTTCGTCGCGGCCCCACTTCGCCACGGCAAAGTAGCGGTCCATGCGGACCCAGTGCATGGAGCGGCCCTTGCGGACCTGGTCCTTGCCGACCACAGGAATGTTGTTCTCGCTCTGGCAGGCCACGATGCACGCCGTGCAGCCCAGACACTTGGAAAGGTCGATGACCATGCCCCACTGGTGCTGCTTCTCGTAGTCGAAGCCGGCCGGGTTCGTTTCGGACTTCACGCCCACCTGGCCCTTGTAGAACGAAATGTTCTCAGGGATGTGGCCGTCCATGCCCGTCTTCTGGGCGAAATGGGTGTCCTTGTTGAAGGTGTCCAGAGTGCCTTCGCGGTACACCGCGCGGCCTTCCATCGTGTTCTGGTCCTGGGTGATCGCGAGTTCGGCGACGGTCTCAAGCACCTCGACCTTGGCACCGCCAAGAACGAAGGCCCCCGGCTGCTTGCGCAGCACGTAGGCGTTGACACCGCGGCCATTGCCCACATCACCCACGTTTTCCTGGCCGTAGCCCAGCGGAAGAGAGATGGAGTTAGTGACATGGCCCGGAGCCTCGATGGCCGGGATTTCGATCGTGGTCTCACCCACGGTGATCTTGATGTGCTGGCCTTCCTTGAGGCCCAGACGGCGGAAGGTGACGGAGCCAACCCAGGCGGCGTTGTCCCAGGTGAGCTTTGTCACGGGATCCGGCACTTCCTGCAGCCAGGAGTTGTTGATGTAACGACCGTCCCAGATGCTGGAGTCCGGCACAAGCACCACTTCCAACGCGTCATCAGTCGGGGCCGTGCCAGGTTTGGCAGCGCTCACCAGACCGGCCACAGCGGCTGTGTTGGCGGTGGCCGCAGCCTTCGCGTAGGCGGAGCCTTTGAGGAAGCCGTCGCGCAGGGTGAAGTTCCACTTCGTCTCATCGAGGCCCCCCGCCACAGCGGCAAAGGTGTCGCGCACGGCGACATGGGCCACATCTTCGGCAGGAGCCGCGCCATCAGCAGGCTTCTCGGCAGGACCAAGCTTCTTGCGCCCCAGGAGGGCGAGCAGGATTTCCAGCTTGCTGGAGCCGTCATAGAGCGGCGCGATCATCGGCTGAACGATGGAGTAGGTGCCATCGGCGGCGCGGGCATCTCCCCACACTTCCAGGTAGTGGGCGGAAGGGATGTGCAGATCAGCAGCACGTGCGGTGGCGCCTTTCAGCATGCTGGTGTGAATGATCTTCACACGCTTGTCAGCAATCGCCTTGGCAAAACCGGCGGCGTCAGGGGCATCATACAGAAGGTCAGAACCCGTCAGGGAGACCAGCGTCTTGACCTGACCAGCATTGATGGCGGTCTGCAGCTCGGCAAAACCGGCGGTCTCCGGCGCGGGAGCTTCCTGCAGAAGATCGATCGTGGTGCCATAAGCACCCAGGGCGCTGTTGATGGAGGCGACCAGCGCGTGAACCTCGGCACCATGGCGGGAACCCGCCAGCACAAGCGCCTTGCCCTTGTTGTCGATCAGATCACGAACCGCCGGGGCAATCCATTCCTTCAAGCCTGCGGGAGCCGTGGCAGCAAGCGCCTGGGCGGAGGTGTCGCCCAGTTCAGCGGCGATCAGCGCGGCTGCGGCTGGAATGAGGCTGGCCGCCAGCGCCTTGCGATGGTCCGCCATGCCACCGGTGAGGGTGTAGCGGTTTTCCAGCACATACAGACGGTTCATTTCCGCCTGGGAGGTCTTGGACTCCTTGGAACGATGCTTGGTGAACTGGGAGATCGGCTCGCCAGCAACGTGGTCGAGGCCGAGGAAATCGCAATCCAGGGAGAGGATGCGCATGGCCGCGCCAAGCTTCACGAAAGGCTTCACGCCCGGGCCAAAGACGGCCTTGTTCGCCACAGCTTTGCCCGTGCCGCCAACGGCCTCATACTGATACAGCTTGGCTTGTGGCAGCGCGGTCTGCAGCTCGCCCAGAAGACGCTGATAGGTCGGGGACGCGCTCGCGCCAAGCACCAGGGCCAGGCCCGCGCCGGAGGTCTTTTTCGCGTCGGCCACCGCTGCGGTGAGCAGCTCGTTTGCCTTCGCCCAGGAAAGCTCTTTGCCTTTGCCCGTCGGGACTTTGGAACGGTCCGGATCGTAAAGATCCAGCACCGACGCCTGACCAAAAGCACCGACACCCCCACCCGAAGGGTGCAGCGGGTTGCCGGAAACGTGGGTGGGGCGGCCTTCGTACGTGGTGACAACCATCGGCACCGCGCCACTGCCCTGCGGCATTGTGGTGGCATACAGCAGCGCTTTGCCAGGGATCATCCACTCCACATGCTGCGTGTAGGGCAGGATGGTGGTCAGCGGGCGGCGGCAGCTTGCCAGACCCATGAGGCCGGTGGCGGCACCCATGATCTTCAAAAATTCGCGGCGGCCGTTTTCACGCTCTTCCTCGTTCAGCGTGTCGCCTTCAGGGAATTCTTTGCCCAGGTTCTTGAGAAAGCTCTCGCGGTTCTCAAGCTCGGAGACGCTGCGCCAGTAGCGCTTGCTGCTCTGCGGCTCCTCAGGATGCTTCCAAATGCGTTTCATGTGTCAGGAAAAGGGGAGCGTGGTTTAGCGGTGGCAGGCGGTGCAGTTTTCCGGCGGCTGGATCTGCCAGTGCTTCTTGAGCTGGGTGCCCACTTCCATCTGGGTCACTTCTTTGCCGTAAGTCTTCTCTGCCAGCGCCAGGAGCTGGTCGAGGCTGTCCGCCTTGGCAGTCTCATCGATCGTGGTGGCGATCTCGGCGGCCGGAACCTTCTTGTCGAGCAGGGTCTTGTAGAACTCAGGGCGGCTCAGGTCCGCAGGCTTGAAGTCCAGGTTCGTCACAAACTCCAGCGGGCGCAGGTTCTTCTCTGGGTTGCGGTGGCAGTCAAGGCACCAGCCCATGGACTGCGGCTGGTCGTGGCGGACGACTTCCATCTCATTGATCTTGCCGTGGCAGGAAACGCAGGAGATGCCGCGGTTGAGGTGGGCGCTGTGGTTGAAATACACGTAATCAGGCGCCTTGTGCACCTTCACCCAGGGGATCGATTTGCCCGTCTCATTGGCCTTCACGACCATCTCAAGCGCAGGAGAGTTGCTGCGGATGTTTCCCTTGCCCGGACCGTGGCAGTTGAAACAAGTCTGGTTCGTCGGCACGTTCGAGTGGCTCGAAGTCTCCGCAAAAGAGTGACAGTAGCGGCAGTCCAGGCCGAGCTGACCGGCATGAATCTTGTGCGAGAACGGCACCGGCTGCGTCGGCTCATAGCCCACCCGGGTGTATTTTGGGGTGAAATAGTAGGCAATGCCGACACTCACGCCCAAAGCGATGAACACGACGGCAATGGCTACCTTGAGCGGCAGCCAGTTACTCCAACGCGGAAAAAAGTTACCCATAGTGATGTGTCGGGAAAAATGAGCTTGTGAAAAATTTCACAAGGACCTCAAGAATAGAAAGATGGCACCGTGTTTGCAACCGCCATCTTGATCTTTTTGAACTTTTATATGCAAGGCTTGTCAGATTGCGACGCCGTCGCAAAAAATGCGCGATTGCGCGCAATTTTGGCAGCCTGGAAGGTGTTGGCTTGAACACCTGCGCCGCTCCCCGCCCCCTTTCTCAGCGACGGCGGCGGCCCAAACAAGCAGCCAGCCCCGCCAAAAGGAGCAGCGCCCGGCCAGGTTCTGGAACCACAACCACCAGCAGCAGGTCATTTCCGCCCGTGAAGGCCTTGGCATTGAAATCCGCGTTGTAAAACAGCGCGAAATCCTGCCCGCCAAGCGTCACCCGGTGGCTGTTGCTGCCAAAGGTGTAACTTCCGCCAAGGATACCCGTCCAGTCATACAGCTCACTGTTGGCAAAGGTCCCGCTGATGGCCGTGCTGCCACCCAGGGTCCCAATCCAGTAGAAGGTGTTGGCTTCCTTGTCGGCCTGATCCCCCCCAAATGTTCCCGCCAGTGTCACATTGCTGCCCAGCGTGAGGCTGGACCCCGCAAGGGCAATCCGGTCGGAGGTTCCATTGTTGCTGCCCGCCACATCCGCCAAGGCACCCACCTGCACCGAGAAAACGCTGCCCGTGCCAAAACTCACGCTGGTGGCGCTGCCAAAAGACAAGGTGCTGACACCGTACTGTGCGGACTTGGCATCATTCCCTGGGGACAGCGTGCCCAGCACGGTGACGCTGGAGGCCGTGCTGTTGCCGATCGTCCCGCTGCCCCCCAGAGTCGCGCCAGCCGCCACGCTCACATTCGTGGCAGCCAGGGTGCCCGTGACCAGCAGGGCGCCTCCGGAAACCGTGGTGTTTCCCGTGTAGTTGCTGGCCCCTGAAAGACGCCACAGACCGCCCCCCGTCTTGCTCACATGGGTGACACCTCCTGTCTGGTTGATGGCCATGTTGAAGGTGTTGTTGCCCTCATTGCTGCCGGTGAAGGTGATCTGCCGGTCGCCGCTGGACTCGAAAAAATCCGGGCTGCTGGAACGTGTGAAGCTCAGCGTGGCGTCGATGTTGCTGCCTGAGGCGTCGATGAAGGCCCCGCCATTGACCGCATCCACCACGTTCGTGCCAGTCACCGCATTGTTGATGCTCACGCGAATGGCGCGGTCGGTGCTCTGCGCGGTGGAGCCGGTGTACTGCAGCGTGCCACCACGGAAAATGATGCCCACATCACTCCCCGCGTTGTCCTCCGGACGGTTGCCGATGCTGCTGTTCTCCCCCAGATTGCCGATCTTCGCCACATTCAGAATGCCCCCGTTCAGCTCCGTGAAGCCCACATAGCTGCTCTCCGTGGAGGTCAGGTATTGCGTTCCGGTCCCGGTTTTAATGAGACTCGTCAGCTTGTAGAGGGGGGCCAAAGCCAGCGGAGCGCTGGTGATGACACCCGCGAAGCTCCCGCCCGTGACGTTGCCACCGCCCAGGGTCAGCGCCTTGTCCTGCAGGGTGACGCCGCCGCCCGCGCTGCCACCACCGGAAAGCGCCCCAATCGTCTCATTGGCATTGAGTTGGAAGAAGGCCCCCGCCGTGTTGGCCAGCACCACCGTGCCGTTGTTGGCGATCGCCCCTCCACCCGTGACGGCCAGGATGCCCTCATTGATGATCGTGTCACCAGTGTGGCCATTGGGATCAGCCGCAGCCCGGCTCAGCACCCATGTGCCGCTGCCAGTTTTGATGAGCGTGGTCTTGCCCGTGGCGCCGTTCTGGTCGGTCAGTTTCATGCCGAAGGTGTTGTCTCCGGTGTTCGTCCCAGTCAGGGTCAGGGTACGGGCGCCTGCGTTCTCATACAGGTCCGCCGAGGCATTGGCGGTAAACGAAAGCGTGGCCGCAGGATTGCTTCCGGAGGCGTCAATGATCGCGCCCCCGTTGGTGCTGATACGGATCTGCCGGTTGGTGCTCTGCGCCGTGGAGCCCGTGTATTGCAGCGTGCCGCCACGAAAGAGCAGCCCCACCTTGTCCCCTGCGGCAGAGTCGGCCGCGCGGTTTCCCAGGCTGCTGGCCACCCCGTAGTTCGACAGGCTGGCCACATTGAGGATGCCGCCAAACAACTGGGTGACACCTCCATACGTGCTGTCCGTGTTCGTGATGTGCCACGTGCCGCTGCCCGTCTTGTTCAGCACCGTGCGGACATCTGGACTTTCGTCCGACAGCGGCAGATTGAACGCGTTGGCTCCTGTGTTGCCGCCGGTCAGCGTGAGCGTGCGCGTGCCGCCGGACGCCACGGTGCCCTCAAAAAGATCGGGCGAGCTGGTGCCCGTGAAGCTCAGCGTGGCCGCTGCCGTGCTGCCAGAGGCCTCGATGCTGCCCCCCGCCACGCCCAGCCGGATCGCGCGGTTCGTGCTCTGCGCCGTGGCGCCGGTGTATTGCAGCGTGCCGCCCTGGAAAAGAATGCCGACATCGCCATCCGCATCCGCCGCACGGTTGCCCAGGCTCCCATTCACACCATAGTCGGAAAAACCCGCCACATTCAGCGCCCCCGCCGCCAGCACAGTCACGCCGCTGTAGGTGTTGTTCACTCCCACAAGGTTCACTCTTCCCGTGCCCGTTTTGATGATGGTGCCAGCACCGCTGATGACAACGGTGGCCTTGAGGCTCTCCGCCACCGGACTGGTGGCGCTGTTGTCGTGCCGCAGCTCCAGGATCGCCTGGTTGCTGATGTTGCTGTTCCAGAGGGTGATCGTCAGGCCGGTGCCTGTCGCCGCCAGCACCAGCCGCCCCTGGCTGATGGTCATGCCCCCCGTGAAGGAGAGGCCGGTGTTCATCCCCGCCAGGCTAACCGTGGCCGCCCCCGTCTTGACCAGCGCCAGCGTGTTGTTGGACCCGCCCGCAGAGTTACGGATGATGCCGAGGAAGCTGGAGTCGGAGGTGGCGTTGATGGTGAGCACAGAGGCCGTGTTGCTGCCACCTTCGGTGGACTGGATGAGCGAGTTGCTGCCATTCGCCGTGACCGCGCCCACGGTCTCACTGAATCCATTGAGCTGGAACTTCGCCCCATTGCTGAGACTGATGATCGAAGTGTCGGCGATCTGGTTGCTCGCCCCCAGCTCGATGTTCGCCCCATTGGCCGTGGCGCTGATGTTGCCGGTCACCGCATTGACCCCGGCGGTCTTTTGCAGCAGCAGGGAAGCCGTGCCACTCAGCGTGATGCTGCCCGTGTAGGTGTTGGCGGCGCTGCCGCTGAAAACCAGGCGGCCGCCGCTTTTGGCCAGATCCCCCGTGCCGCTGATCGGCCCTGCGATTTCCAAGGTGCGCGCCGCCGCGATGGACCACGTCTGCGTGCCGTTGAGCACCACCGCCGAGTTGATCCTCACGTTCTGGTTGGCGGCCGCCATGTCGATGCCGGAAGTCCCCAGCGTCAAAGCAAACCCTCCCGTGCTGCCCAATGTCACCGCGCCATTCAAAGCGTTGGTGAAAACAAGCCCGCCAAGGCTGACATTTCCGGTGAGATTCAGCGCGGCAGCATTCGCCGCGCTCAGGGTCGCGTCGAACAGACCCACGTCCGAGGCGGCAGGCTCGGCTGACCAGTCGGTGGCCGTCTGCGAGACGGAGGCCGTGTTGCTTTTGATGACCGTGAGGGCCAAAGCAGGCATGGCAGCCAGGGCGGCGCAGGCCGCGATGAGACGCGCTGCCCAGCCCAGGCAATGACGCGGTTTGAAGAAGGTTTTTGGAGGCATTTCGGTGCAGAGGGCCGGGGCGGCCAGCCCAAAGGGGGGGATTAAAGATCGGCACAAGCTCCTTAAAGATTTCAGCTTCCGCTTCAAGCTTTTGCTCGCACGCCACCTCGGGCGTATTGCCTGGGTCAAAACTGTCACCTTCGGCCATGTTCCAAGCATCTCCCCTTCCCATCGACATGCTGCGCTCCGCAGCAGCAGCGCTGGCGGAGCGGCATGTGTTCCTTGGCACCTCCTCCTGGAAATATCCCGGCTGGGCAGGCCTGCTCTATGACGAGCAACGCTACCTGCACCGCGGCAAATTCGCCGAAAGCCGCTTCCAGCGCCACTGTCTGGAAGAATACGCCACCGTGTTCCGCACGGTCTGCCTGGATGCGGGCTACTACCAGTTCCCTTCCCCGGAATACGTCGCCGGTTTGTGCGCCCAGGTGCCGGAAGGATTCCGTTTCGTGACCAAAGTCACCGACGAGATCACCGCCCGCACCTTTCCCAACCTCCCCCGCCACGGCACCAAGGCAGGCAGGCCCAACCCGCACTTCCTCGACGCCGGCCTCTTCTGCGCCGCCTTCCTCGCCTCCTGGGAAAAACACCGCTCCAAGCTGGGGCTCATGATCTTCGAGTTCAGCCACTTCCACCCGCGCGACTTTGAGCGCGGCCGCGAGTTCGTGGAACGCCTCGACACCTTCCTTGCCCAGCTCCCCACCGGCTGGCAGTACGGTGTGGAAGTCCGCAACAAGTCCCTGCTCCACCCCGACTACCTCGCCGTGCTGGCCAAACACCGCGTGGCCCATGTCCTGAACAACTGGACCCGCATGCCCTCCGTGGCCGAGCAGTGGCAGCTCCCCGGCATCCTCACCACCGACTTCACCGCCGCCCGCTTCCTCCTCCGCCCCGGCCGGACCTTTGAGCAAGGCGTGGAACTGTTCAGCCCCTACAACGCCACCAAGGAGCCGTATGAGGAGGCACGACAGGCTGCCGCCGCCATCATCCAGCACGTGGTGGAAAAAATGAGTCCGCAGGCGTCACGACCGAGCTTTGTCTTCGCCAACAACCGCCTGGAGGGCAATGCGCTGTTCACACTGCTGGCGGTTATCACCGCTCTCCAGCGCTCCGGCATGTTGGAAGAGCTCGGGGTGAAGCTTTGATGTCTCATGCATCCCACTGGCTGCGCTGCACGCCCACAAAGGTCATGCACAGGCCCACCAGCACATGCACGGCGAGCACAAACGCGGCCACCGCGGGCGCGACGAGGTCTGTTGCCGTCACCTTGCTGACCGCATCGTAAAAGGCGGTGCTGCGCATGCTGCTGAGGCTGCCGCTCCAGCTCCAAAACGCGGCGACAAGGGGCTGCACCCAGTTTTCCAGCCAGTCAGGCAGGGTCAGCACGGCACCGGACAGCGGAAGCTGAAAGCCAACGAGGTAGATGCACAGAATGGTGGCTTTTTCTGGTGTCTTGCTCAGCGCGGACACGCCCAGGCACACGCTCGTCATCGCGGCGGAGGCCAGGGCCAGCAGCGCCAGCTTGATCCCCAGATCACCCGGCATGCTGCCCACCACCAGGTCCACGAACAGGCCCATCCATAAACTCTGCGCGAGCACAAAAATCCCCAGAAAGATCACCTTGCTGCCCACATAGGCAAAGGGGTGCAGCCCCCCCAGCTTCTCGCGCTCCAAGATCAGACGTTCGGAGGCGATCTCACGCGCCGCATTGTTGCTGGCCATGAGGGTGACGAGCACCACTTGAAGCATGATGAGCCCGGAGACAAGGCCTCCTGCCGCCAGCTGCTCCGCCTGATGCTGGGCCTGCCGTGCAAACTCATACGCCACATCGGTGTCCTGATGCGCTGACAGCGCCCGCAACGGCTTGATGCCATCCAGGGCAAAAATGACGACCAGCAGCGGAAAACCCAGCAGCATGGCCAGGTGCAGCCACACCTGCGCCTTGTCCCGGCGGAAGATGATCCAGCGCCGGCGCAGCAGCTCAAAAAGCTGGCTGAAAACCGACGGCAGCTCCACCAACGGCAGCTCATGCGGCTCTGGCTTGCCCGCCCCGGCCGCGGTCGGCCCCTCCCCCGCCACGGAGCGCCGCTCGCGTACCGATGTTCTGGAAGGGCCTTCGGAAGATGGTTTCCCCACCACAGTGCGTTTCACCTCAGGCGGACGCGCACCATCAAAACCATGGCTGGCATAGTAGGCCTTGCGATGCTTCTCCCACGACTCATGCCAGTCCCCCGCCCGCCGGGTGGTGAGCTTGAGATAGACCTCCTCCGGATGCTCCACCGCGAAGTAATGCAGCATGGCATTGGGCGGCCCGTGGTAGGCCAGCACTCCCTCATACATCACCAGCACGCTGTCGTACGCGTCCAGGCTGGCCAGGCTGTGCGTGACGTTGACCACCACGCGCTGCGGGTGCTCGCGCGACAGCGTGCGCAGCAGGTCCGTGATCTCCCGCTCCGACTTGGGGTCCAGCCCGCTGGTCACCTCGTCGCACAGCAGCAGCGAGGGGTCTGTCACAAGCTCCAGCGCCAGCCCAAGACGCCGTTTCTGCCCCCCGGAGAGCACCTTCACCTGACGCTCCGCCAGGGCCGTCAGCCCGGTCACTTCCAGGATGTGGTCCAGCGCCAGGATGAAATCCTCCGTCTTCGCCAGCTGCGTGCGCAGCGCCATCGCGCTGCCAATGCTCTCCTCCACGGTCAGCAGCTCGTAGGCCACGCTGAACTGCGGCACGTACCCGAGATCCCCCGGGTGCAGATCCTCCTCCTCGCTCAAATTGCGGCCATCCCACAACAGTTCCCCCGTGGTTTCCTGCATGATGCCGGTGAGGACTTTGAGCAGGGTCGTCTTGCCACAGCCGGAAGGACCCACGATCGCGGCGAGATGCCCCGGCGGCATGGCAAATGACACCTCCCGCAGCAGGTGCAGCGTGGCATTTTCCTGCGAATCCCCCGGCCCCTTGACCTCAAGACTGACGTTGTGCGCTTTGAGCATGCGGATTAAGTAAGGCCCAGACACTAGGCCGGAGAACACCTCTCTGGCGACGAAAAAAACACAGCCACACCGCGAAATGCAACGCCGCAGCCGCAAGTCCCCTGGTCGTCGCCGTCCCACCCTGCTGCGCTGGCTTGGGTGGCTGGCGCTGCTGCTGGTCGTCAGTGGCGGCGTGCTCCTGCTCCTGGCCCCGACCCTGGCCACCCGCTTCATCCGCTCCTATCTGGCACGGCAGGAGTTCCGGGAGAAGGCGGAGTCCATGATTTCCGCCACCACCGGCGGCAGGGCCAGCATCAGCTCCCTGGGGTGGCAGGCAGACACCGTGACCGCCACCGAGGTGCGGCTGGAAGATGCGCACGGCTGGGACGCGGGGGCCGGCAGGGTCCATGCCGCCCTGGATTTTGGCGCCATCCGCAACGGCGTCTGGAGCATCCATGATGTCGGTGTCGATGAGCTTGCGCTCCGCACATCCGCAGGGGCGGCTGAACTTTCAGCCATCACCGGTCCTACCACCACCGGCGTCCCCGGATTTTTACATGGTTACATTCCCGGCAAAATCGAGATCAGCGGCTGCGAGGTTCATCGCTTCTCATTGGAGCACAGCGGCTGGCAGATCGCGGAATCCCGCCTGAAGGCCGGCGCGTGGAGCAGCGGCAAAACGGCCCTCAGCCTCAAGCTGGATGGCGGCACGCTGCAAACCCCGGTCCGGCTGCCGGAACAGCCCGGGCCGCTGAAGCTCGACATCGTCAAGGCCACCCTCAGGGCCACCCGTGGCCAGTTGCAGCTCAACGACGCCAGCCTGCGCTGGAAAGAATCCGCCCAGGCCACGCTGCGTGGCTCCGTCCAGTTTGAAGGTGGCGCATGGCAGACGACCACCAGCCTGCGGGAGGTCCCAGTGTCAGAATTTCTGACCCCTTGGTGGAAACAACGGCTGACTGGCAGGCTCAAAGGTGACCTGGCATTTTCAGGCAGCCGTTCCACCGGAGCCGTCTGGAAGGCGGATGCCACACTTGAAAACGGCGTCTTGCAGGGCGTGCCGGTCTTGGAAACACTGGCCGCCCACACCCGGGTGGAGCGTTTCAAGCGGCTTGTTCTGGACATCTGCCAGGCCTCCATACGCCCGCAAGGGGAGGCGCTGCAGATTGCCCCCATTGTCATCCAGTCCAACGGCCTCCTGCGCATCGAAGGCACATTGCTGCTGCGCGGCCGCAACATTGAGGGAGACTTAATGGTGGGCGTCACCCCGGAAACGCTCCGCTGGATCCCCGGCGCGCAGAACCGCGTCTTCATCCTGACCAATCCCAACGGTCCCCCCGGGCTGCACTGGGCGCGCGTCCGCGTCGCAGGCACCCTCGACGCTCCGCAGGAGGATTTGACCAGCCGCCTGATCGGCGGAGCCGGCATGGCACTGTTGTTTGACACGCCCAGCCAGCTCTTGGGCCAGGGCACGGAGACCCTGCTCAAACCAGTGCTGGGGGAGGACGCCGCCAAGCTCCCAGGAAAAGTCATGGAGGGTGCCGGCGGCACCCTGGAAACCGGGGTGAAGGCGGGCACCGGCCTGCTGGACAAAGTGCTGCCACTCTTCCCAGGCGGCAAATAGAGACGGTTGCACGCTTCAGATGCACCGCTAGCATGGGGGCGACGCCCATGTCTGACCCTGCACCCATCTCGTTCGCCCCGCGTGATTCCAAAGAAGCCGTTGAGGAGGGCATGCTCTTTGCCCCCAAATTCGACGAGCATGGGCTCATGCCAGCCATCGCCGTGGACGCCGACAGTGGCGCGCCGCTGATGCTGGCCTACATGAATGAGCAGAGCCTCAAAATGACCCTCCAGATCGGCCAGGCGGTGTACTGGAGCCGCAGCCGCAACCAGCTCTGGCACAAAGGCGCCACCAGCGGCGAGTTTCAGGAGATCGTGGACATCCGCACCGACTGTGACCAGGACGCGCTGGTGCTGCGCGTCAAACAGCACGGCGGCGGCTGCTGCCACACCAAACGGCCCACCTGTTTCTACCGCGTGGTGAAAAATGCGGGCGGCGAGGCGCTGTTGGAGCCTGCGGAATAACTCCCCACGACAGCCCCGCCTGCTGCGGCAGGGAGAATACCATGCCCTGGCCGGGTGGGAAGCCGGGCGCTGCCCGCCGACAGCCGCAGATCCCCGGCAAACCCCATGCCAAAGAAAAAGGCAGGCATTGCTGCCTGCCTTTTAAAAGCTCTCGATCTGTCTGCTGGAGTTGCTCACTCCGTCCCGGGCGCTGGGGCCGGCACTGCGGGCTTCACTTCCTCGGTGGGAGCAGGGGCCGGCACCACGGCAGCGGCCGCCGCAGGCGGTTCCACCGGGGCAGGAGTTCCGGCGGCGGCAGCAGCCGCTCCCGCCGGGCCGTTCGGATCATCAGCGGCCAGCGTGGTCACAGCGGCGGCCGCTTTTTCATCCTGCCGCTTCTTGGCAGCGGCGTACTTGGCCGCATTGGCCTTCGACTTGGCGGCGGACTGGGCCATGTAGGTCTTGTAATCAGGCCCGCTGCCGGTGATGTCCACCGGCGTCCCAACGGCGGTATGGGCAAAGAGGATGGGCGCCATCTTGGACGGCAGGCGGATGCAGCCGTGCGAGGCGCGGCGGCCTGGACGTGGGATCGGGCCGATGTGCATGCCGACGCCATCACCGGTCAGACGCATGAAGTATTTCATGGGGGCGGCCACAAACTTGCCGCCGGAAGGCAGGACATCGCGCCCTTGCTTGAAATCGCCATTCACCAGTTTGCCATTGGCGTCGTAGCCCTTGCCATAGAGGTTGGACACCTTGTCCTTCACTTTCTCCATGATCTTGAAGCTCCCTGTGGGTGTGGGAAAGCTGGGAATGCCGCTGGCGACGTAGGTCCAGCCGACGATGCTGTTGCCGCTGTAGAGGGTGGCGCGCTGGGTGTCCACATTGATGGCGATGCGTGAAATCGGCTTGTCACCGCCTGTCCACTCACCGGGATACTTCCACTCCTCCTTCACCAGCTCAGGCGGGGGCTCGGGAGGCGCGGGGGATTTGCAGGAGGCCAAAAAAGCCGTGCCAGCCAGGGCCAGAGCACGGATCAAGGAAGAAGGAAGGGGGGATTTCACAATCCGCCGATTCTAATGGTCATAAGCCACTCTCTCAAGTGGCCCGTGGGACTATCTTTTTATTTCAGATTGAACAAATCTTCAGCCCGGGAAATAAGCACGTCCGCGCCGAACTCCCGCAGCTCCGCCTCCCCCCGGAAGCCCCAGCGCACGCCGACGGCCAGCATGCCGCTGCTTTTGGCAAAGGCCATGTCGATGCCGGAATCCCCCACATAGGCCATTTCTTCCGTGCGCAGACCGAGGAAGGACGCCATCTCATGCGCACCGGCCGGATCCGGCTTGCGCGGCACCTCGGGGCGCTGGCCGAGGATGTGGTCAAAGCACCCGGAGCCAAAGAAATGCTCCGTCATGGGCACGGTGAAACGGTGGGCCTTGTTGGAGATCACACCCAGCCTGGCCCCCTGCTGGCGCAGCTTTTCCAGTGTGGCGACGATGCCGGGATAGGGCACTGTTTTTTGGCGCCAGAGGCGGTCGTAGTTGGCGCGGTACTCCTCCACGCAGGTGGTGATAAGCTCCGGGGTGCGCACAGCGTCCGGCAAGGCGCGCTCCACCAGCTTGTCCATGCCGTCTCCGACCATCTGGCGGAAGAGCTCAACGCCACACCGTGGATAGCCGCGGGCGTCCAGCATGCAGTTGATGGATTCGGCGATGTCCTCCAGCGAGTCGATGAGGGTGCCGTCGAGGTCGAAGATGAAGGCTTTGGGGGCGGACATGGGCTTCTCTGGCGTGAAACAGCACTGGGATCAACCCCAGTCAGCGCGCCATTTTTCCTTTCTTGCGGCCCCAAGAGCGGACGCTTATAATTTGCGCATGATCGCACCCAGGACAGAGAATGCGAACCTCACCGACGGAGATGAGGAGATTCCGCGTCCTGATGTGTCCAATCTGGTAACCGAGGATGACACACCTGTGGACAATCAATTCTCTGAAAAACAGATGCGACTGCTTACGGAATCCCTGCATGCGTCCTGGCGGCCGGGGTTTCCGTTTGTGGCGATGGCCAACGTTGGTGTCTATGTGGCGCTAAACCGGCCAGCCGTGGTCCCGGACGTGCTGGTGACCACTCATGTGAAACCTCTGCAAGATTTGATGAACAAGGAGCATCGAGCCTACTTTAGCTGGATGTTTGATGGCAAAGTGCCGGATGTGGTGGTTGAGATCGTCTCCAACAAAAAGGGTGGGGAACTGGACACCAAACTGCGCAACTACGAGCACATGGGGGTAGCTTGGTATGCCGTGTTTGATCCTGCTCACTACCTGAGTGATGAGCCTTTGACTGTTTTCAGACGGACTGGTGAAAAATACAGCATCCATTCCCAGCGTTCATTGGGAGATTTGGGACTCGGTCTTTCCCTCTGGGAGGGGGAGTTTGAAGGCGTCACCTGCACCTGGCTGCGCTGGCATGACCAAAAGGGCAGCGTGATACCCACAGGTCAAGAACGCGCCGCAGCCCTGGCCGCGAAGCTGCGGGAACTGGGTGTGGACCCTGACGCTGTGGCCTGAAGGAGAGGGTTGTGAGGCGAAAATGCGCTTTGCGCCACCGGCTTCCCCGTGCTTCGGAAGCAGAATGCTCACCGACTATCACACCCACACACCGCTCTGCCTGCACGCGGAGGGGAATCCCGTTGATTACGCACGGCATGCGCAGGCGATCGGACTGGCGGAGATCGGACTGTCCGACCACAATCCAATGCCGGAGCATTTTGACGACTGGCGCATGCCGCTTTCCGACCTGCCGCGCTACTTTGAGCTGGTGCAGGAGGCGCGGGAGGCGCTGCCGGATTTCCCCATCCGTCTGGCGCTGGAGTGCGACCACCTGGAGGGCCGCGAAAAGTGGATCGATGAGACCGCTGGCATGGCGGACTGGGACTACCTGATCGGCAGCGTGCATTACATTCACGACGGCATCGCGGTGGATGACCCGAAGCACGTCTCCCGCTGGAAGACGGCGTCTGACATCGAGCACATGTGGGGCATGTACTGGAAACTCTATGAGCAGATGATCCGCACCCGGCAGTTTGATTTCCATGCGCACCCCGACCTGGCGAAGCGTTTTGCCCTGCGCCCCGCAGGCGACCTGCGCCCCTACTATGAGCCGGTGATCGACGCCCTGGTGGAAACGAACGGCATTCTGGAGGTGAGCACCGCCGGCCTGCGCAAGGACGTGCGCGAGATCTACCCCGCCCGCGAGATGCTGGAAATGGCCTTTGCCGCGCAGGTGCCGATCGTCATCAACTCGGACGCGCACAAGCCAACGGACGTGGGCGTGGACTTTGACAAGGCCCTGGAGCTGGTGCGCAGCGTAGGCTACACAAGCACGGTCCGTTTTGAAAAACGTCAGCGCAAAGTGGTGCCCCTGCCATGATCCTCAAAGCCCGCCAGCACAGCATCGAGTTTCCCCGCCGCCCGCTGGTGATGGGGATTGTGAACATCAATGATGACTCTTTCTGTGGCGACGGCACACTGGACCCCACGGCGGCGCTGGCGCTGGCGGAGCAGCAGCTTCATGACGGGGCGGAGATCATCGACATTGGCGCGGAAAGCGCGCGCACAAACCGGGAGGCCATCAGCGTGGAGGAGGAGGTGGACCGCCTGCTGCCCTTCCTGGCCCGGTGGCCGGAACTGAAGGCGCGGTTCAATTCGCCACTGCTGTCCATCAACACCTGGCGGAGCGACGTCATCGCCCAGGTGCTGCCGGAAGGCGGCGACATCATCAATGACATCAGCGGCCTGCCGGATGCCTTCAACGCCAAGCTCTGCGCCGACCACGGGGCATGCCTCCTGGTCATGCACAGCATCGGCCAGCCTAAAATCCCGCACACCCACGTGCGCTATGACAGCATCATGGACACGCTGGAGCACTTCTTTGAGCAACGGCTGGTCATGGCTGAAAGCGTCGGCCTGCCACGGGAAAACATCCTGCTGGACCCCGGCATCGACTTTGCGAAGCAGAAGCAGGACAACCTGGCCATCTATCGTGAGCTGGAGAGGCTGCACCGCTTTGGACGCCCCATCCTGCTGCCCGTCTCACGTAAGACGGTGATCGGCGATGTGCTGGGAATTCCTGCTCTGGAGCGCGACCCGGGAACGGTGGCCTGCATCGCCGCAGGGATGACGCGTGGGGCACAGGTGTTTCGCGTGCACCATGTGAAGGCGGCGGCGCAGGCAGTGCAGATGCTGTGGGCGGTGGGGAACCCAGGCACCTAGCCAGGACTGGCGTCCTCGAGACACCTCATCCAGCAATAAAAAACCCAGGGTTCGAAGAACCCTGGGTTCAAATCACAGAAGGTGGTTGGCCTTCCAACACACCCCTGGTCGGACTTTACACCGTCCGTTGGTTGTCCTCCGGGCTGGGCGGTTCGGCCACAGGCTCGGGGGGCGGGGGGAGGTCTTCGGCCACAGCAACGGCCGTGGACTCAGTTTCCGCTGGGGGCGGGGTGGAGGGCTCGGTCACGGGCGTTTCAGGCTCCGGAGTGACGGCGGGCTCAATCTCAGGCTCGGCAGGAGGAACGGTCTCCGGCTGCACCACGGGCTCGATGGCCGGCTCGGTGACCGGCGTTTCGGGCTCGATGCCAGCCGCAGGGCCCGTCTCCTCCCGGGCGGCGTCCACCTCGGCACCCTGCTCGGTGTGGGTGTTGGCGGCGGCGGCGATGCCGGAGTCTGCGGTGGCTTCTTCGGTCTGCACGGGTTCGGAGGCGGCCCCCTTCTCCTTTTTCGCAGCGGGTTCCTTTTGCGGCTCACCCTGCACGCCGAGGAACACCATGCCGTCGCTGTATTCGATGACGTAGCCTTCATTGGCCAGCCAGCGGATGTCCTTGATGACATTGATCTGCTCTTCGGTCGGCTGCTTTGGCGCGGCGGGGTCGGTGCCTTCGGCAGCTTCCGGAGAAGGCACGATGGACTCCACCAGCTTCTGCATGGGCATCCCCCCCTGGCTGCCTTTCAGGATGTCCACGATCTGCGCAAGCCGGTCTGAGAAGACCATGCCTGGCTCAATGGCACGGGGCTTCATGCGGCAGACATACTGCTTGCCAGCGCGGCGCTTGAAGAGCTTCAGACCGCGGCGCTCCAGGCCGGCGCCAAGTTTCTGGGAGATCTCAAACAGGTGCTTGCGCGCGGCATCCACGGACTGGCGCAGGAGAATGAAGAGCACATGGGAGAGCTTGTTTTTGTCGATGTTGCCAGGGATGACGGCCTCCCGCACCTCGACGACGGCATCATTGCCAAAGGTACGGCGGAAGTGGGCCTCCATGTCCGCGCGGGAGTTCAGGGCCAGAGGCTCTCCGCCTTCGGGAGTTTCCCCCTTCAGGCACACCCAGCGGCGGCCTTTGCTCATGTTTTCCTTCCACTTGGCCACAAGCTCAGGATTGGCCTCCACACGCACGCGGCGTTTGAAATCCTCGAACTGCATGTTCGAAAAACGCTCCCGGTGCAGGCGCATGAGGCCTGTCTGGTAGCTGTGGTGGCTGGGGGGGGCGATGATCTCGCCGCTCATGCCGCAGACAGCCACGGAGGCGAACTCACCCTTCGGTGCCTCAAGCTCCACTTCCTCGGCGCGGTAAAACTCCTCCAGGGCGGCGCTGCGCAGCACATGGGCCAGGGCCTCGTCACGGTTCAGGAAGAGGCTGCCGTCCGCAGGCACACTGAAAAGACCTGCGGGGCGCTCCTCCGCACAGCGGTAGCGCGCCATGAAACGGTCCCCACCCGCGAGCACAAGGCGCGCGGCGTCGAACATGCTGAAGGCATGGCCGCTCTGGCGTACGTGCGCGGCGAGGGCATCGACAGACTTCTCATCGGGATAGATGGTGATCTGCACATCACGGGGAATCTCCACCCACTCACGCTGCGGCGGACCACCACGGTCGCGATCTCCAAAACGGCGTGGCGGGCCACGGCGATCGTCCCCATCACGGCGCTGACCAGGGCCGCCTGCGCCGCGCGGGCGGAAACCGACACCACCACCACCGCCGCCGCCACCACCGCCCGGGCCATCGCGGCGGGGAGGCGGGCCGCCACGGCCACGATCACCGAAACCACCGCGGCGCTCGCCACGGAAGCCGCCAGGGCCGTCACGGCGCGGACGGTCATCCCCACCCTCGTCGGCGTAGCGTTGCTTGATCTTTTCTTCCTTGCCGAAATCACCGACCCAGGCGGGCATCAGTTTCAAATCAGAAAGGTCCACCCAGCCGGATTGAGTCTGCGGCTGGCTGTCGGTGCTGGTTTCAGGTTCGGTCATAGGGGCGGGTCAGGGGCTGCGACTATGCCTCGAATCGGCTTTGTCGCCAGCTTTGTTCGTGTGGCGTTTTCTTGCGGCAGGTTTATGTGAGCAAACACCCCTGCCCCCATGCCAGCCCAGCCCATCACTTTCTTCAACCGCCTGACCCAGCGCATCGAGACGGAGGCCGTGTATGGGGAAGGCTTCCTGCGTTTCACTTATGAGACCGCCCCTGGGCTGCTGCCGCTGCACGCCGTGGTGAAGCGCGCGGCCTTCTCCCGCTGGTATGGCGCGCGCATGGACGCGCCCGCCAGCCGGGCAAAGATTGCGCCCTTCCTGGCCACCTACGGGGTGGACACCGCTGAATTTGCCGACGCACCGGAATCGTACCGCACCTTCAATGAATTCTTTTACCGCAGGCTGAAGCCACAGGCACGGCCCATCGCGCCCGGCGCTGGCGAGGCAGCCTTCCCGGCTGACGGACGGCATCTGGTGCTGCCGGACATCGCCGCCTGCGACAGCTTTTTTATCAAGGGGGTGCGTTTCGATCTGGCAGCGCTGCTCGGGGATGCGGCGCAGGCACGCCGCTATGAGCACGGCAGCCTGCTCATTTCCAGGCTGTGTCCGGTGGACTACCACCGCTTCCACTTCCCACTCGCCGGCGTGCCGGGGGAGACGAAAAAGATCAATGGCCCGCTCTACTCGGTAAGTCCGATCGCACTGCGGAAGCGGCCATCCATCCTGTGGGAAAACAAGCGGGAGATCACCGTGCTGAGGACCGGGGCGTTCGGCGAGGTGCTGCTGCTGGAGATTGGCGCGACATGCGTGGGCTCCATTGTGCAGACCTTCACACCAAACACACCTGTCGCGAAGGGGGATGAAAAAGGGTATTTCCGCTTTGGCGGATCGTGCTTCATCACCGTCTTTGAGCCGGGGAGGCTCCGCTTTTCGGACGACCTTGTGGAGAACAGCAAGGCCGGGCGCGAGGTGTATGCGCGGATGGGGGATGTGGCGGCCGTGGCCGTGTAGCCCGGGTTTTCACCCCCGCGGATGAAACCGCCGGTGCACGTCCTTCAACCGCGCCTGGTCCACATGGGTGTAGATCTGTGTGGTGGAGATGTCGGCGTGGCCGAGCATCTCCTGGATGACGCGCAGGTCGGCCCCATTGTTCAGCAGGTGCGTGGCAAAGCTGTGACGCAGCAGGTGCGGGTGGACCCGGGCGGGGTCGATGCCGGCCTGCTCCGCACGCTCTTTGACGATCTGCTGGATGCGCGCGGCCGTCAGCCGGGTGCCGTTGCGGGAGATGAAGATGTGGCTTTGTGTCTTGGGTGCGACCAGCTCCGGGCGTCCGTGTTCAAGCCAGGCGGTGATGGCATCGCGCGCGGAAGTGCCCACCGGGGAGAGCCGGGTTTTGCCCCCCTTGCCGGTCACGCGGATCCAGCCTTCCTCCAGGCTGAGGTTTTCCAGGCGGGCGTCGGCCAGCTCAGAAAGGCGGACACCACTGGCGTAGAAGAGCTCCAGAATGGCGCGGTCGCGCCGGTCCAGGGGGTGTGTGCCTGTTACGGATTCCACCAGCTGCCGGGCCTCAGCCTCATTCAGAGAATGCGGAATGTGCTTTTCCTGGCGCGGAGGCAGGATGGCATCGGCCGGATCGGCCGCGATGTGGCGCCGGGCCGCGAGCCAGCGGAAGAAGATTTTGACAGCAATCAGCTCGATGCGGGCGGAGGAGGCGGCGATCCCGTCTTTTTTCCGCTGGGCGAGGAAACCCGCGACATGGTCCGTGGTCACATCGGCGGGATTGGCGGACTTGTGGCGCATCTGGAACCAGGAGGCAAAGGCCTCCAGGAAGCGCCGGACCAGGAGCTGGTAATTCACCGACAGGCCCCGCTCGGTCGCCAGATGAATGATAAAGCCGTCAATGAAGTCTTGCACGTATGGGAATGATGGCTGTCCAGGATGACGGCGGCCCCACAAAAAAGCATTGGCTTTTCCCGCCGTCGTTTCAAGATGCCGCTTTCCGACATCCTCCCACTATTATGGCCTCCTACAACAAAGTCATGCTCATCGGCAACCTCACCCGTGATCCGGAGGTTCGTTACACACCGAAGGGCAGCGCCGTGTGCGACATCGGCCTGGCAGTGAACCGTGTTTACAGCTCCGAGAGCGGGGAGAAAGTGGAGGAGGTGACCTTCGTGGACGTGGTCCTGTGGTCCAAACTGGCGGAGCTGGCAGGCAAATACCTGCACAAGGGACGCCCTGTTTTCATCGAAGGCCGCCTCCAGATGGATTCCTGGGAGGACAAGCAGACCGGTCAGAAACGCACCCGCCTGCGTGTGGTGGGCGAGCAGATGCAATTCCTCGGCAGCGCCGGTGATCGCGCCGGCGGCGGTGGTGGTGGCGGTGGCGATGAAGAAGGCGGCAACTACGGCGGCGGCGGTGGTGGCGGTTATGGAGGAGGAGGCGGATACAACCGCCCACAGCAGCGGCCCCAGCAGCGCTCCTATGGCGGCAGCGGGGGTGGCGGCGGCGGCGGTTCCGGCTACCAGCAGCGGCCTCAACAGCAGCAGCGCCCGGCACCACCCCAGCAAAATGACGACTTTGGCGAGGGCCCCATCACAGACGGCCTGGAGGACGACGACATCCCGTTTTGATATCCAGCGCAGGCACCGCTGCCTGCCTGACGGGTCGTAAATAAAAAAGTGAAGGCGCAGAGAGCTTTACCGTGCCGATGACCCAGGAACATGAGGAGCTTATTTTCGAAGGCGTCCGCCGCATGGTCACGTGGGGGACGTTTTTTGTTCCGCAGGGATCAGACTGCCTGGATGACAAACCGCGCGCTGCGTGACATAGGCAGGGCATGCGTCAGCGTCTCCTCCTCGCCGGTTTTTTCATTGTCAGCATGCTTTCCTCCTGCACCGAGGGCAGCCTCGGCCATCTGCGTGAGGTCCGCACCGGGGCCATGGGCATCGGCCCCACGGCAGCCCGCCCAGGGGACCGCCTGCTGCCCCATTTCAAATCCGAGTCACGCGAGGAAATGCAGGTGCACCTCGCGGTGCGGCGGGGGGTCGAGCGCGCGCTGGCAGACAGCCGCGCCTTTGACTACGTGCCGTTCAAGAAGATGAAAAACGTGCCGTCCCAGGTGACTCCGACGACCCAGTTCGTGGAGGTGAAAAAATTTGCCGCCGCCAATGACCTCGACGCGGTGATCCGTGTCTGGGCCATTCCGAACCTGCGGGAGGCAAGTGTCAGCGTGAGCTTTCTGACCAACCAGCGCGACAGCAAGTTCATCGCCAGTGCGAACACCTTCGCCCCGGCCCCGGCACCCTTCATTGATGGCCCCACCGCCCGCAAATCTCTTCCCATCTGGGAAAAAACCGCCTATGCCGCGATGAAGAAGGCACTGGCCAAGGTGGGTGGATGACAGTTTCCGGACTCCTCTGTCCGAAGAAGCAGGCTGGCTGTCAGAACCTCCGGTGGGGGAGCGTTATCATGCGTCTCATGAAACCCGTTTTCCTTCTCCCCTTGCTTCTAAGCGCCTCGCTGCTGGCCGCGCAGACGGCCGCGCCGAAAGCCCCACCGCAGCCCAAGGCACCTGAAAAGCCCAAAGGCCCCACCATTCCCGCCGACGCGCAATGGCATGATGTCACGCAGTGGGGCGTGGAGGGGCGCGGCTGGGGCGACCAGGAGCGGAAGCGCTGGTTTGACCGCCTGCCGGCCAAGGCCGAGGGCAAGGTGACATCCAACGTGTGGAACCTGAGCCGCGACAGCGCCGGGATGATGGTGCGCTTCAAGACCGACGCCAAGGCCATCTACACCCGCTACGAGCTGTTGAAACCGTCCCTGGCACTGCCTGCCATGCCAGCATCGGGCGTCAGCGGCCTGGACCTGTATGCGCGCGATGCGAAGGGCAAGTGGCGCTGGGTCGCCTGTCCCAAACCCACGCAGCAAAAGGTAGAAGTCGTGCTGATCGAGGGGCTGGCCCCAGGGGAGCATGAGTTTGCCGCGTATCTGCCGCTCTACAATGGGGTGGAGAAACTGGAGATCGGCGTGCCAAAGGAGGCGAAATTCGAGGGCCAGACACCGCGCCAAAAGCCCGTCGTGTTTTACGGCACATCCATCACCCACGGTGCGAACGCGTCGCGTCCCGGCATGGTGCACACCGCCATCCTGGGCCGCAGGCTGGACCGTCCGGTGATGAACCTGGGCTTCTCAGGCAACGGCCGCATGGACGCCGCCGTGGGGGACCTCCTCAACGAGCTGGAGCCCGCCGCGATCGTCATCGACTGCCTGCCGAACATGCAGCCTGCGGATGTGACCGCCAAGTGCGAGCCCCTGGTGAAACAGTTGCGCGCCCAGCACAAGGACATCCCCATCATCCTGGTGGAGGACCGCCGCTTCACGAACTCCTGGATCACACCGGCGAAGGCCAAGTTTCACGATGACAACCATGCCGCTTTGAAGACGGCCTACCAAAAGCTCCAGGCCGCCAAGGTGCCAAACCTGCACTACATCGGGGGGGACAAGCTCTACGGCACGGATGCGGAAGGCGCGAATGACGCCTCCCACGCCACAGATCTCGGCTTCATGCGCCAGGCAGACATCTTTGAGCCGGTCCTGCGCAAGGCGCTGAAGTGATGTGATGTGCCCGCTGCTCTTCTGCTTCCGGCGGCTGCACAGGTCGCCGGGGCAGATGGCGCATATCGCGTGGCTCACCTAAAATCATCGACGAAAACACGTGGCAGGCGCAGAGATGCTCGCTTTCTGTGCCCACGTTATGCGCCTCCTGCTCCTCCTTCTGTTTTCTGCCGCTTCGCTGAGGGCGCAAAGTCTGGAACAGCTTGTGGAGGTCCGTCAGGGCACCCTTCCCATCATCCTCACGGTGCCTCATGGCGGCGTGCTGAAGCCGGGAAACATCCTGGCACGCCGCTACGGGGTGACGGGGACAGACTCCAACACCATCCCGCTGAGCGAGATGCTGGTCGAGGAACTGGCCGCACGCTACGGTGGCCGGCCGCATGTCATCATCTCCCGCCTGCACCGGTCCCGGCTGGACCCAAACCGCGAGATCAAGGAAGCCGCGCAGGGCGAGCCCACGGCGGAGGCTGCGTGGCATCGTTTTCACAACAGCGCGCAAAAGGCCTGCGATTCCGTCATGAAAAGGCACGGCCTGGGTTTGCTGCTGGACATTCACGGGCATCGCCATCTGGACCAGCGGGTGGAGCTGGGCTACCTAGTGAAGGGGGAGCAGCTCAGGCCCGGGGATGCCGCCCTAAACGCTGACACGGCCTTGATCGCCAGCACAAGCATCCGCGACCTCGACCAGCGTTCACCGCACACCTTTGCGGAACTGCTCCGTGGTCCGCAGAGCCTGGGCGGACTGCTGGAGGCACGCGGCTTCCGCTGCGTGCCCAGCCCGGACAAGCCCCGGCTCGGGCTGATGGCCAGCTACTTCAGCGGCGCGTACAATGTGGCAGCCCATGGCTCGCGGGATGGCGGCACCGTCAGCGCGATCCAGGTCGAGTGCCCGTGGAACGGCATCCGCGACAAGCCGGAGAACCAGCGGCTGTTTGCCAAGGCCCTGGCAGACGCACTGGGGGTGTATTTTGAAACACACTTTGGCCGCGCCTTGAATGCCCGGTAGAATCCGGACCCGGACGGGTTCGCCATCCAGGCCAGCCTGCGAGGATGGATCTCGTCTTGTTCCTGCCTTCAACGGTCCAAGGGCGGCAGATCCAGCCGGATCAGCAGCTCGCTGGCACGCTGACGCTGGCTGTGCCAGACGCCGTCGGGATCCGTGCGGTTTTTCCACGGGTCATGCGGGGCTTTGGGCTGCCGCGCAAACTCGATGGAGCTTTCCGAAGAAGGCATGTCGAACTCAAAACGCGGTGAGGGATGAACCATGCTGGTGGCAGCAGGCTCCGCCGCCGGGAGAACCTCATCACCACGATGGCTGGCCCGCCATGCCTGTGTGGTGATGAGAAGGATGACCCCGATGACCATCCCTTTCATCAAGTGGGAAGATGTCGTTTTCATGAGGAAATGAATCTGCGTTTCCAAGGCACGCAAGCCTGCGTTTCATCATGAAACGGCACCGTTTATGCTGCAAAAAATCAGGCCATCACAAGATCAGGCCTGGCCAGTTTCTCCACCGACAGGATGCGCATGGAGAGGGTGCGCCCCTGCACCTGCAGGCGGAGGATGTCACCGCCACGATGGCTCAAGACCGCCCGCCCCAGGGGGGCGTCCTCAGAGATGAGGCCCTTGCTGGCGTCAGCCTCATAGCCTGGGACGACCTGAAGGGCAAAGTCAGGCTCATGCAGCGCGCCCAGCTCATTCAAGGGACGCAGGGTGACACGATCGTAGTAAGTGATGGAAGAGGAGTTCATAAAAAAAGTGAGGTTTGGAGGGGGGGCGCCGCCACAAAAACATGCGGAAGCGACCCCAGCCCAAGCGGGCGGGGGCCTCTTCCAAAGCGGCGTTTGTTGGGAGCCTGAAAGACCTTAGAACCGCGAATGGCGGGTGGCCTGGATGGACTCGATGACGTCGCGTGGCCGTGAGTTCAGGACGAATGAGCGCACGGCATCCCGTGCCTCATCCTCGGTGGACGCGGCCACCTCATAGCCCGCCTCGGCGGAGACTGAGCCGAAAGGCTCGCGCCGCCGGATCACACAAGTGACAAGCCATGAGGGGCGTTCGAACTTCAAGGCGCTGCCCACATGGACAGGGCGGTCTTCACGATGCAAAAGCTGGTCTAACATTTTCATAACTATCAATAAGTGGAGATTAACTAACTCGGGTGTGGGCAAAGCATATCTGTCCCACGCGTGGACGCGCAGGCACGGGACACCATCATCACGTCAGGGCCGGACAGGCCGGAACGCGGACAGCATCAGGGTGGTTTTGCTAAGCCAGAGCAGGGCCCCGCGTTTCATGACGCGGGCCATGGATAAGAGGCAGGGGCTCTGGTTTCCTGCCTGGGTGGGCGGACAGTCCCCAACTCGCAGGGCTGTCCGCTTAAACTCGGCTGGCCGCCAGTCGGTGGCACACCGGCTTGGTCACACAGCTTTCGACCATGAGAATGGTGAAAGTAATTAGCTGGCGCGACTTAGGCTTCACAATGTTGTAAAGTATCTTTTCCTGAAAAAATTGCAAGCTTATATTTGCAAGGAAAAATTTCTTTTTATCTGCATCCGAGATTTAGGAGGGAGCCATGTTGACCTGATCCGGCGACGCGGCTAGCCATCGGCCCCATGAGCACTCCGCGCCCGCACGGCATATCATTGGTGACCGCCACGGCGGTGGTGGTGGCCAACATGATCGGCACCGGCGTCTTCACCTCACTCGGTTATCAGGTGGGCGGCCTTCCCTCCGGCTTTGCTATTTTGATGCTCTGGCTGGTGGGCGGCATCTGCGCATTCTGCGGTGCCCTTTGTTACGGCGAGCTCGCGGCGGCGCTGCCGCGCTCCGGCGGCGAGTATCACTTCCTCTCGCGCATCTTCCATCCTGCCGTGGGCTTTTTGTCGGGGTGGCTGTCCATCACCGTGGGATTTGCGGCCCCCATCGCGCTGGCGGCGATGGCCTTTGGCAAATACTTCTCCACCATCTTTCCGGAGGCGCCGGCCACCACTTGGTCGTTGGTGATGGTGTGGCTCGTCACGCTGGTACATGTGGGCGGTGTGCGGGTGGCCGCAAGTTTTCAGAACACGGCCACCTGGCTGAAGGTGATGCTCATCTGCGTGTTCATCGCCTCTGGCTTCTGGCTTGCCAAAGGGCAGCCGGTGACCTTCACGCCTGTGCCGGGAGACATGGCGCTCATCGCCAGCACGCCCTTCGCGGTGAGCCTGGTGTACGTGATGTACTCTTATGCGGGCTGGAACGCCGCCACTTACATTGTGGGGGAGATCCGCAATCCGCAGCGCAATGTGCCGCGCGCCATCGCCATCGGCACACTGCTTGTCACTGCGCTGTATCTGGTGCTGAACGCGGTGTTTCTCCACTCCGCGCCGATGAGCGAGCTGGATGGCAAGCTCGACGTGGGCCATGTGGCGGCGGAGCACATCTTTGGCGTCACCGGCGGCAAGGTCATGTCCGCCCTCATCTGCCTGGGGCTGGCCTCCAGCATCAGCGCCATGACCTGGGTGGGACCGCGCGTGATGCAGACGATGGGCCAGGACATCCGCATCCTCTCCCCCTTCAATGCCACCGATGATCGTGGCGTGCCGGTGGCGGGCCTGTTTGTTCAGCTTTCCATTGTGGTGACGCTGCTGCTGACCTCCAGCTTCAATGCGGTGCTCACCGCCGTGCAGTTCAGCATTCAGCTCGGCTCTTTCGTCACGGTCATCGGCCTGTTTGTGCTGCGCCGCACTCAGCCGGATCTGCCGCGCCCCTACCGCTGCTGGGGCTATCCCGTCACGCCGCTGCTGTTTCTGGGCATCAGCCTGTGGATGATGATCTTCCTGCTCAAAGAGGAGCAGACACGCATGGCCTCCCTCCATGGTCTCGCGCTCATTTTCGCGGGTTTGATTGTCTATCTCATCTCACCGCGTACTCCACGCACCCCATGAAACTCCCGTCTGTCCTGCTGCCGCTTTTTCTGCTGGTCCAAACCGCCACGGCGGCGCCGCCCACGCCAAACGAGCAGGCGCGCTTCCTGGCCGGCCTCCCGCAGGAGGGTTCGTCACTCGCTGGCCTGGCCGCCCGCTCTGAGTTCATCACACATGCGCGGGAGCTCGACACCTCCTGGGCCGACGCGGAGCAGCGGCAGCTCAAGTCCATCCGCGAGTGGGCGCCGCTGCACCTCTCCGAGGCGGTGAACGACACCTCCCCCCTGCTCTATGTCTTCAGCGGGCCGGACTTCCTGCATGCGCAGACGTTTTTCCCCAATGCCTCCGCCTACGTGCTCTGCGGGGTGGAGCCTGTGGGCACACCGCCGGATGTGACGAAGCTGAATGTGGGCGAGCTGCCCTCCTCCCTGTGGAACCTGCGCAACTCGCTCAACGCCTCCCTCAGCTTCAGCTTCTTCATCACCGCCGACATGAAGAAGGACTTCTCCACCCAGGCCACAAAGCTCAGCGGCACGCTGCCCGTTCTCTACGTCTTCCTGGCGCGCGGCGGCTGCCACATCACCAGCGTGGAAAACGTGTGGCTGGACAAGGCCGGCGCCGTGCTCACCGACAAAGAAACCAAGACACCGGGTGCAAGAATTCAATTCCTCAGCCCTCAAGGCAGGCAGCAGACGCTCTACTACTTCACCACGAACCTCGCAAGCTGGGCACTGAAGCAGGACGCGTCCTTCCTGCGTTTCTGTGACTCCCTCGGCGCGACGCATTGCTTCACCAAGTCCGCCTCCTACCTGATGCATCTCCCGGAGTTCGGCGTGATCCGCGACTACATCCTGAACAACTGCCGCACCATGACCCAGGATGACTCTGGCATTCCGTGGAAGGACTTCCCGCGCGACCGCTGGGACGTGCGCGCCTTTGGCTGGTACCCCGGCCCCATCGACCTCTTCAAAAAACACTACCAGTCCGACCTCGCGGCAGTTTACAAGCACAACGACGTGCCGCCCATCCCCTTTGGCATCGGCTACCAATGGCGTCAGGGCCTGAGCACACTGGTCTACGGCGTGTCCAGGACAACCGTGCGCAAGGCCCTGCCAGTGACGGAGGAACCGGAGGCAGCACTGCCGGCACGCAAGGCCCTGCCGGTGGACGAATGACTTTGTTCAGCCCTCCTTGGAAAAGAGCAGGCGCAGCATCTGCGCGTCGTCCGGCTTCTTGTCCTGTGCCAGCCGCACGATGACCAGCTTGAGCGAAGGCACGATGTAGAGGCGCTGCCCGTAGGAGCCGATGCAGGCGAGCATGTCCGCAGGCGCCGCACGGGAGAGGCAGCCCCCCCGCCAGGACTGGCTGGCCCAGGGGCGGTCCAGCATCGACTCCACATCCACCTCACGGGCGGTGCTGCTGGCGGCACGGTTGTTCCAAAAGCCGAGGCTGAAGGCCGGGTTGCCGCCCCCCTCCAGCATGTCCTGCACCTCGGAGTGCTTGAGCACCCACTGGCCCAGCCCCGCCCACTGCCGGGCGGTGAGCATGAAGCCTGAGGCCAGCAGCGGCGCGCCTTTCTGGTCTGGCAGGTAGCGCTGCGGGCCGAGGCCCATGCCTCGGAGCACCTTGCGCTCCAGATAGCGGGTGGGCGTCTGACCTTGGGGCCTCAGCTTGCGCGCCAGAACCTCATGCCAGACCTGGAGCGAGGCAGGACCATAGATGAAAGATTTTCCGGTGCTGCCTGCCACCGGCGCCTTGAGGGCGGCGGAGGTGCGGTCCTTGAAAGTGTTCTCATGGAGACCGAACACCGGGGCCAGCCCGGAGCTGAAGTCGAGGAGCTGCCGCGCGGTGATGCGGCTGCGCCGCCGGTCATCCTGCCACTCCCTGAGGGTGTCAGACACCGGCTCGTCCAGGTCCACCAGACCGTCCTTTTCCGCCGCCAGCGCGGCCAGCCCCCAGAACGCCTTCGTGCCGCTGTAGATGCGGTGCGGCTCGCCCTTCGTGTGGCCGTTGGCATAGGCCTCATGCAGCACCTTGCCATTCTGCAGGACCAGGAAGGCATGGCCTCCGTGGCTCGCTGAATGGGCCGCCGCGGCCTGGATGCGCTCCGGCGGCAGCGCCGGGGCAGACGGGGAGCTCTTGAAGAAGAACAAGATGGCCAGCAGGGAGGTCATTTCGGACAGCATAGGCGGCGGTGCCCGGTGGACAACGAGCCTTTGAATTCGCATGCCGCCGGCTCCCAGGCCGCCTCCGACCTGCTTCCAAATATCTCCAACATCCCCTTTGAACTTCGCTTTAGCACAGCATCATCACGCCGCATGCGCATCCTCCTCGTCGAAGACCAGGCCAAACTGCTTTCCTTTGCCAAAAAGGGGCTGGAGGAGCAGGGCATCCAGGTGGATGCCGTGAGCGACGGCGACGAGGCCTGGGAGATGGCAACCACCGTGCCCTACGACGCGCTGGTGCTGGACATCATGGTCCCCGGGCGCGACGGCCTGAGCATCCTGCGCGGCCTGCGGGAAAAACGCAACCCCGTGCCGGTGATCCTGCTCACAGCACGCAGCACACTGCCGGAAAAGATCGAGGGCCTGAACCTCGGCGCGGACGACTACATGACAAAGCCCTTCTTCGTGGAGGAACTGGCCGCGCGCCTCCGCACCGTGGTGCGGCGTCAGTCGGGTGACAGCAGCCACCTGCTGCGTGTGGACGATCTCTGCATGAACCTCATCGAGCGCAAGGTCAGCCGCGACGGTGAGGACATCGAGCTCAGCACGCGCGAGTTTGAGCTGCTGGAGCACCTCATGCGCAGCCCCGGCCGTGTGTTTGGCCGCATGCAAATATATGAGCATGTCTGGGGCTACAACATGGACCCGGAGACCAACCTTGTGGAGGTGTACATCCAGCGCCTGCGGTCCAAGATCGACAAGGACCACGACAAAAAGCTCATCCGCACCGTGCGCGGCGTGGGCTATGCGCTGGGCGGGGGCTGACGCCTGCGCGGGCGCTCAACGCATCGGCACAAACATCGGCCCGGTGCCCGGCATTTCAGGGCGCGGGTCCCGCACACTGTCCGGGACCTTGCCCGTTTTGCGCGCCTCAACGGTGTTTTCCTTCGGCGTCTTCGGCGGCCCGTCGGGCGTCGTCTCACATGCCGGAATAAAAGCGGCGGCGAGCAGGGGGAGGAGGCAGGTGCAGGTCTGTTTCATGGCGATGTGTGGGTTGAGGGGAGGGTCACTTGGGCAGGCGCTGCTGCAGCTCTTCGACAAATTTACGGTCTTCACCACTGAGCTTTTCCAGCAGCACCTCAAACGGCTTGTTGTTCACCAGCAGCCGTACCTTCCCATCGCGGACCAGGGTGAATTTGGCAGGAGGTGCCGCCGCCGGCGCCTTCTGCGCCGCCTCCCGGGCGGCGGCAGGATTTGCGGCATCGATCTCGATCACAGAATCCTCGAAAGCGATGACGCTGCCCATCAGCGAGCGTCCGTCGCTGCTCCGCCACTGCCGCAGCTCGCTGAGGGAGAAATAAGACACCAGCCTGGCCTTGGCCGCCGCAGGCTGCGGTGTGGAGTTGATGCTGACTCCCGTGTTGCCACCGCTGCCGCCAATCGTACGGCTTTCCAGCGCCTTCCCCGTCGTCGGGCTTGCCACCTGCGCGCCTAGCGGCATGAATGCCGCAGCGAAGACAAGGAAAACCGCTTTCATGCCGCGAGGCTAAAAGGAACCGCGCATGATTGCAATGCGCATGATTGGAATCAGGAACTGGCCACACCATGCCTCCTCCTCCCTTAGGGGCGGCTGCTTCAGGCCAGCGCCGAGTAATCAATGGTCGTCAGGCGCTCCTGCTTCATGCCCATGCGCGGCACGCAGGCCAGCAGTGCCTTGGTGTAGGGGTGCTTCGGACTGCGCAGGATCTCATCCACAGGCCCCGTCTCCACGATCTCGCCCCGGAACATGACGGCCACGCGGTCGGCCACGTCGCGGATGATGCCGAGATTGTGGGTGATGAGGATGATGCTCATGTCCAGGTCACGGCGGAGCTGGGCCAGGAGATCCATGATCTGCTTCTGGATCGTGACATCCAGCGCCGTGGTGGGCTCGTCGGCGATGAGCAGCTTCG
Source organism: uncultured Prosthecobacter sp. (assembly GCA_964588755.1). Classification (GTDB taxonomy): domain Bacteria; phylum Verrucomicrobiota; class Verrucomicrobiia; order Verrucomicrobiales; family Verrucomicrobiaceae; genus Prosthecobacter. Next base: position 32,148 of record CAZPSQ010000026.1, read on the forward strand.
GCTGGCAGCACAGGGCCATGGCGATCATCACGCGCTGCTGCATGCCGCCGCTGAGCTCATGCGGATACGCCCGCAGGCGCTTGCGCGAGTCCACAATGCCCACCTTGTCCAGCCACTTCACGATCTCGTCGTCGCGCCCGGCCTTGGGCACATCCGGACGGTGCAGGGCCAGGGCTTCGCCGATCTGGGTGCGGATGGTGAGCACCGGATTCAGGGAGGTGGTGGGCTCCTGAAAAATGTAGGCGATCTCCTTGCCACGGATCGCGCGAAGCTGCGCCTCGCTCATCTTGAGGATTTCCTTGCCATCCAACGACATCTCCTGGGCGGAGATGCGGGCGGGCGGCTCCGGCAGCAGACGGGCCAGGGCAAGCGCCGTCGCGCTTTTGCCGCTGCCGCTCTCGCCCACCAGCGCGATGGACTCCCCCCTCCGCAGCTCGAGGTCGATGCCTTTGACCGCCTTCATGGGCGTTGTGTCATGACGGCCAAACTCGATCTGCAGATCGCGGATGCGCAGCAGCGGGGCGGGTGCGGAGGTGGCGGAGGCGTCAGACATGGGGCTTGGGGGGGCGGGGTTGAACAATGCGGCTGACCTGGATCAAACACAAGGCGGCAAGCATCAGGCCCCCGCCGGCCCACAGCAGCGTGGAGGGGTCGCCCAGCACACGGCCCGTGTCCTGCGGAGAGTCAACCACCAGCGGACCGAGCCAGGCCCCCAGCGGTGCCTCCAGCTCCCGCACCAGCCGGGGCTGCAGCACGCCTGCCGCGGCGATCCATAGCAGTGTCTGGGCAAGGACGGTGCTGATCCACGCGGTGATCATGCGGAGCTGCACCGGCGCGCTGTGCGTCAGCCAGAGGCCCCACTCCGTGGCCCCGGCCACGCGCGCCGCATCCAGCGGCAGCCGTTTCTCCGTCCGTGTCCAGACATCATGCCAGGCCGCGCTGCCAAAGGCGAGCATCGCAAACCAGATCACCAGCCGGGGATATTCAGCGAACGGCGGCAGCACCATCACACCCAGCATCCACAGCGGCCAGGGCAGCCACGCCAGCGCCGTAAGGCGGTTCCGCATCTGCAATGCCGGACCACGCAGAAGGAGGTGAAAAGCAGCGCACAGGAGCGCCATCATGCCCCCGCCGGTGACGAAGCCGCACGCCATGGCACGCACATCGGCAGCGCGGATGGCCTGCGCCATCCACCCGCCCCAGCCCATGAAGCGCAGCACATCCTCAATAATGATGAGCAGGGCGGGTGCCACCAGGCAGAGCACCTGCATGCGCCCCCGCAGCAGCGGCAGCACCTGGCGCAGATGGTGGTGCCACAGGCGGGCGTCCTTGGGCACGCCCCGCGCGCGCAGCGCCAGCTCCAGGTTCGTCGTGGCCCGGCCGTCTGCGGCAACGGCATGCAGCACCTCCCCGGCCAGCGGCAGCGCCAGCAGAAGGGTGGGCACAAGAAATTCCCACAGGGTGCGGGCCAGCACGGCCGGCCACCCATTTTCACGCAGGGGCAGTTCGGCAGGCATCAAAGTTTCCACCGGCAGGCCGAACTTCCCCGTCCACAGGCCCACAAAGCCCCAGGCAATGGCCGCCACCGGGAGGCAGGCCAGCACGCGCCCGCAGAACGCGGCCCCCATCTCCACCCGTCTGCCAGCACGACGTGCGGTGAAGCCCAAGGCAAGGCCCAGGCAAAGCGCCAGCGCCAGTGCCACGGCCAAAATGAGCAGGCTGGCGCCGCAGCGCGCCCACAACCCCGGGGCAGGAGCCTCCCACAAGAACCGCTCTGCCCATGCACCCTGCCCACCCACGGCCAGCAGCACGCCGGCAGCCACCAGACTGCCGGACAGCACACGCAGCGGAAGCCAGGGAGGGGCGGAGGTGGAGCTTTGCGCGTGGGTCATTCGGGACTGCGCAGTTTGAGATCGATGACAGGCGCCGCAGCGGCGCTCCTGGCGGGGACAGCCAGCGTTCGCAGGGTCCATGCGGAGGCTGACACCGCCGGGGGGGAGGGCGGAGCCGGGGCCACAAAGGCCGCCTCGTCATGCGTCGTGAAAAGAGGCAGCATGGGGTGCAGCGGCAGCAGCCGCGCCTCCAGCCCACGCACACGCTCCGGCACGTTGGCAGGGTCAAACTCCGCCGCCAGGGCCTGCAACTGCAGATCAATCTGGGGATCAGTGATGCCGCAAAAATTGGTCCCTCCAGGCCTGTCCTGCGCGGAATGCCACCAGGGTGACTGGTCCCAGGACACCTCGAAGCGCTGATCCACCAGCACCGCGTCAAACCGCCGCTCCCGCAGCCGCCCCGCCAGGGTCCCCGCATCCGGCACGTGATCAAGCGTCACCACTGCCCCCAATTTGCGCCACTGGGCCACAAGCATCTCCGCCGCACGCTGGTGCAGCTCATCCCCTTCCGGAACCAGCAGGGTGAAGCGGAAGGAGCGGTCCACACTGCGCGCCACACCTTCCACATCCTGCGGCCAGCCTTCCTCAAACAGGATCTGCCGCGCCTTTTCCAGATCGTGGGGAAGCCTCCTTGCATGCGTGCTGTACCACAGATTCGGCGCGAAGAGGCTGGCATCCGCCCGCCCCAGCCGCCCAGGCAGGGCCTCGATGAGCGCGCCCGGGTCCACGGCCATGGCCAGCGCCTGGCGGAAGCGGGTGTTGCTGATGATAGGGGCCCGGGTGTTCCACAACACCACCAGCCGCTGACGAGGCGGCGTGACACGAAGCTGCTCCTGCGGCACACGGTCCGCCGCCGCCGCCGGCCAGATAACATCCACCGTATGCGTGCTGGTGCCGATTTGGGTCATCAACGGCGACGCCGCGAAACTGAACAGGAAGCGTGGCGCCCCACGCCCCGCCTCCACAGGCTCCAGGATCAGAGAGCGCGCATCACGCGCCACGATGCGGTGGCTGCCCGCCCCCGGTGGCGCGGCCTGGACAAAATCCGCCTCCGTCGCGTGGGGATGCGCCCGCACCCAGGCAGCGGGCAGGATCGGCAGGTCCGCCAGCGCGGCCAGCGTGGGGCCATGGCGCTTGCGGAAAGTGACATGCAGCCGCCCCCCGTCGTTCTGGGACTCCATCTGCTGAATCTGCCGCAGCACCTCATGGACTGTCAGCGGCCAGTCGCACGTCCGCAGGAACTCAAGCGTGGCTCGTGCGTCCTCGGCTGTCACAAGGCTCCCATCATGCCAGACCTGGCCGGGCCGGATGTCGAGATCGAGCACTGGCTCCACCAGGGCGCCAGCCTCGCCCAAAAGAGTCAGGACACAGGCCTGGGCCGTGCCGGCATTGAGGGCGGCGCGCAGATCATCCAAAACACGCTGCGCCGGCCCGGTCACCACAAACTCACAGGCATTGGCGCCATCAAACCAAGTCCGCTGGATCTGGCGTGCCTGCGGCGAGGCCGACATGAAGCGGTCCCAGTCCGCCCGCAGCGGCGTGGCGCGCTCCACCCGCCAGAACGCCACCGGCTGCGGCCGCATCTCCGCCGTTGCATCCAGCGCATGCCGCACCTCCGTGGTGGCCGCCTCCCCAAAGCTCAGCAGCAGGGTGTTGGCGCGCACCTGCACGGCATTCAGATGCCATTCGGCCCAGCGGTTCGTCTCGCCGATCTGCGCCTGCAGCAGCTCCTGGGCGCGCTTCGCGGCAGCCTCATCCTCAAACCAGCAGGTGACATCCTGCGACCAGCGCCACAGGTCCGCCAGTTCCGGCTGCAGCGTGCCCTTCTCGTCAACACGCAGCAGCGGCGCATGCACCAGGTCCGTGATCTGACGCTCCACCTCCGTCGCAGGAAGGAAGGGATTCAGCACGGGCGGGGTCTGCGGCAGCATGACCACGATGCCGTCCTTCCCGTGGGCATGGTTCCTCATGGCCCCCGCCGCCGACCACCACGCCACCACTGCGACGAGCAGCGGAAAGCCAAAAATGAAGGTGCGGGCCAGGGTCATGAGCCGCACAAGCTAAAGCGGTCGGGATGGGAGGGCAAGACGGGAGGCAATGGCATCACCACACGACTTCGGCGGAAGCATGTTGGGCGATCAGGCCATCCGAGGTCACAACTGAGGCTCCAATTGCCTCTGCTGTAGCAATGATGATGCGGCCGCATGGGTCTGCGTGCACGGGAGGCAGCGTCTCGCCACCTTTCGCAATGACGCGGCCCTGGTCGAGTTCGACATTCGAGACTTCGAATGTGAGCATGCTCATACAAGCAATTTATTCTCTGCCAAAGCCGATTGCCAGCCTCAAATTTACCCGTCAAATCCCGCTCATGATGCCATCGTCCGTCACCTGGATGCGCTCGGCGGCAGGGACTTTGGGCAGGGCGGGCATGCGCATCATCGTGCCGGTGAGGGCCACCAGGAAGCCCGCGCCATTGGCAATTTCGAAATCGCGCACCGTGATGGTGAAGCCCCTCGGGCGGCCGCGCTTTTTGGCGTCGTCGGAAAGGCTGTCCTGCGTCTTGGCCATGCACAGCGGCAGCTTGTCGAAGCCACTGCGGGCAAAAAGGGCCAGCTTGGCGCGCGCCTCGTCCGTGAGCTGCACGCCATCGGCGCCATAGATGCGTGTCGCGACGGCGTTCAGCTTCGCCTCCACGCTGTCATTTTCATCGTACAAAAAGGGCAGCGGCTGAGACTCCGCAGGCAGCGCCGCGAGGACTTTTTCCGCCAGATCCACCGCGCCATCACCGCCATGCGCGAACACATCTGCCGTGGCACTGGGCACGCCACGCGCCTTGCAGAACTCATGCACCAGGGCGATCTCCGCCTCATCATCCGTGTGAAAACGATTGATCGCCACCACGACCGGACGCTGGAACTGCGCGGCGCTGTCCAGATGCGCGGCCAGATTTTCCAAACCGCGCCGCAAGGCCTCGGCATCCGGCTGGGTCAGCGCATCCAAGGCCACGCCGCCGTGCATCTTCAAGGCACGGATCGTTGCCACGATGACGATGGCCGCAGGCGCGAGGCCGGACTGGCGGCACTTGATGTGCATGAATTTCTCCCCGCCGAGGTCGAAGGCGAAGCCCGCCTCCGTGACAGCGTAGTCCGCATGCGCCAGTGCCATGCGCGTGGCCAGCACGGAGTTGCAGCCGTGGGCGATGTTGGCAAAGGGGCCGCCGTGCAGGAAGGCGGGCACGCCTTCCACACTCTGCACCAGGTTCGGCATCAGCGCCTCGCGCAGCAGGGCCAGCATGGCCCCGGTGACGCGGAAGTGCTTGGCATAAACAGGTTCGCCTTCCGCGGTAAATCCCACCACAATGCGCTCCAGGCGGCGGCGCAGATCAGGCAGGGACTCGGACAGGCACATGATGGCCATGATCTCCGAGGCCGCGGTGATGTCGAATCCGGTCGCACGCTCGGTGGGCTTGCCCACGGCGGTATGCACACTGCGCAGCGCGCGGTCGTTCATGTCCATGACGCGCTTCCACAGCACACGCTCCGCAGGCAGGGGCGCGTCGCCCTGGAAGAGGTGGTTGTCGATGACGGCCGAGAGCAAATTATGCGCGCAGGTGATGGCATGGAAATCGCCGGTGAAGTGCAGGTTGATGGCATGTGCGGGGCGCACGCTGCTTTTCCCGCCACCAGTGGCGCCGCCTTTGCGGCCAAAGACCGGCCCCATGGAAGGCTGCCGAAGCGCCAGCGCCACGCTCTGCCCCACCTTTTTTAATCCCTGCGCCAGACCGATGGAAATGGTGGTCTTCCCCTCCCCCGCCGGGGTCGGCGTGATGGCGGACACAAGAATCAACCGGCCACGCTGAGGCTTCTCCTGCAACGCCTTGAGGCTGACCTTGGCCATCTCCCGCCCGTGGAGGGACAGGTGTTCCGGCTGGATGTCGAGGCTGGCGGCGATGGGGGAAATGTCCGAATGCATGGGCTGAGGGAGGTGGCCACGATGGCAAGGCAGGCGGTGAAGCAAAGAGTTTTCCAAAAGCGAAAATCGTTCTTATTTCCATGCCATGACCCCGACCACCCTGGAAGAGCTTGAAGAGCGCCTCAGCCGCCCCACCCCGGCCGTGGTGGACATGATGAGGGGAATGCCCGGGGACATCGTCATTCTCGGGGCCGCAGGAAAGATGGGCCCCTCCCTGGCGCGCATGGCCAAACGTGCCAGCGACGAGGCCGGCACCCCCCGGCGGGTGATCGCCGTGTCACGCTTCCGTGAGGCCGGCTCGCAGGAGGCCTTTCAAAAGCACGGCATCGAAACCCTCTCCGTGGATCTGCTGGATGCCAACGCCGTGGCCCACCTGCCGCAGGCTCCCAATGTCGTTTTCATGGCAGGCATGAAATTCGGCTCCACCAGCCAGGAGCCCCTGACCTGGGCCATGAACGCCTGGCTTCCCGGCCTGGTGTGCGAGCGCTACAAGCGCAGCCGCATCGCCGCCTTCTCCACCGGCAATGTGTACGGCCTCGTGCCGCTCGAAAAAGGCGGAAGCCGGGAGGAGGACCCCGTGCGCCCCGCCGGCGAATACGCCATGAGCTGCCTCGGCCGCGAGCGCATCTTCCAGCACTTCAGCCTCCAGCGCGGCACCCCCGTCTCCCTCATCCGCCTCAACTACGCCTGCGACCTCCGCTACGGCGTCATGGTGGACGTGGCGCAGAAGGTCTGGCGTGGCGAGCCCGTGGACGTGCGCATGGGTTATTTCAACACCATCTGGCAGGGGGATGCGAACGCCCTCTCCCTCCTCAGCCTCGCCAAGGCCACCAGCCCCGCCTGGACCGTCAACCTCACCGGCAACGCGACCCTGCGCGTGCGCGAGGTGGCGCAGCAATTCGGCCAGCTTCTCGGCAAGCCCGTGACCATCGAAGGCACCGAAGCTCCCGACGCGCTGCTCAGCAACCCCTACCGCAGCTTCGTGGAGCTCGGCGTCCCCTTCATCCGCGACGAGGAGCTTATGGAATGGGTGGCAAACTGGGTGGCCAAAGGCGGCGAATCCCTCGGGAAGCCGACTCATTATGAGTCGCGGGACGGGCGGTTTTAGAGCCTGTAATTAACTTTGAAAAGTGCTGTACGAAGAAGAAGTTCCAGGTAATACGCTTGGAATGGAGTCCTTAACCAACAAGCCAAGAGCC
>CAZPSQ010000027.1:0-38531 GCA_964588755.1 uncultured Prosthecobacter sp.
AGCCTGCCCAGGCCGGGATGGCCGATGAACTCGCTGTCCTGGTCGAGATGAATGTCCACCGCGCCGGAGGGGTCGCTGGGCAGCTCCCGCTTGGCGATGGTCACACCGTCGTCGATGGTCCATTCCTCACAGCGCATGTCGAACAGCAGGATGGCGACGCCGGGGAACTCCTGGGTCAGGTCGGTGACAATGTCGTCGAGGCGGCAGAGTCGCCGGATGGTGTCAAAAGAGGAGTCGCTCTGAGGCGCGTCACACAGCGTCACGGAGCCGCGCCCCTCCAGCTTCGCCGCCGCCCAGCGGGCTACCTCCCGCACCACCAGCGGGTGGGTGATGATGGTGAGCCAGCCGTTCTCATCTTCCGGCCTGCTGGCATTGTGCTCCTTCACCCAGTTTGGCTTGATCACCACCCGGTCCCCGGGCCTGATGAAGTCGTCGGAAAGTCCCAGCGCGGCCAGGGTGTCCAAAATCTGCCGCCGGATGGCGGACGCGTCTTCGTAACCAGCCTCTCCGCGGAAGACGGAAACCTTGGGAGAGCCAAACGCGGAAGGAGAAAGCATGTTCACGGGAGACAGCCCCTTATGTAAGGACGAACGAAGCCTTTGCAACGCCGCGTGCGCTGCGGAAGCGTACCGCTGATGAAGTCATTCCTGCGAATCATGCTGGGTGTGGTGCTGGCCATCGCCTGCACGCACGCGCTGATGCAGTGGCAACAGGGGCGGGCGGCGGCACCAAGGCCGCTGGACCCGGCGTTTCTTCGCCTGAGCCCGCAGGAAGTGGCGACGCTGCCCGTGGCCACCCGCTTCGACATGCCCCTGGGTTCGGAGCACGGCGCCCTCACCTACAATGCGCGCGCCTTTCGCATGGCCGGACATCTGGGGGATGATCTCAATGGCATCGGCGGCGGAAACTCCGACCTGGGCGACCCGGTTTACGCCGCAGGAACCGGGCGTGTGGTGTATGCCGGCCTCCCGCATGAATCCTGGGGGAAAATGATCATCCTGGCGCATCGCCTGCCGGAGGGTGACGCGGCCGGCCCCGTGGTGCAGACAGTTTACGCCCATCTTCAGGACATCCAGGTGCGCACCGGACAAACCGTGCCACGTGGAGAAGCCATAGGCACTGTGGGAACCGCAAAATCCGCACCGCTGGCGCATCTGCATTTCGAGGTACGCAGCGGGCCGTATGTGAATCCTGGCCAGGGATATGCTGACATCCCCCTGAACCGCATTTCGCCCCAGATGTTCATTCGCACGCATCGTGGGGCAGGGGCGTCCATCCTGAATCCGGCACCGTCTCCCGAGCCGTAAAAAAAATGTGAGATGAAAAAGACCATTTGAACCAAGCCCCATTGATCTGCCATTCTTACCCCAACATCCATTTTTCCCTCATGCGTCTGATCTGTGCCCTTTGCCTCATGGTCCTGGCCATGCCGCTGGCGCATGCCCAGCCGGTGAAGGCAAAGCAGTCACAACTGGCCTGCGAGGCGTTGTGCGGCGAGCTTTTCGCGGCCATCCGCGCGGAGCCGGACAAGATGGTCATGCGCCTGGAAGAGGCGCTGGTCATCAACGAGGCCTGCGCTGGCGAGATCGTCACGGCCGCCATTGACGCGGTCAATTCAGAGCCTGCGATGGTGCGCAAGATCGTGGAGACGGCCATGGACGTGGCACCCCGGCGCGCCCCCGCAGTGACAGCCGCGGTGAACAACTACGCGGTGCCGGAGGTGGCCATGGCCACCCCTGTGGCGCCTGCGGCCCCGCAGGAGATGGCGCTGGAGGTACGGCGGGCACAACTGCCGGAGGTCATCCGGCCGAAACCGGCCGCAGGCGAGGAAGTGCGGCGCGCCGAGCTGCCGCTGGTGAACCGCAACATGCCGGTCATTGAGGTCCGCAGGGCCGAGCCGCCTGCCATGGCCATTCCTGCGGCAGAGCCAATGCAGATGGACCCAGGACAACAATTCCTCAATGTGCCCAGGGCGGCCCCCCTCACCCGCCGCCGGGGCCGGTGAACGAACCGCGCGCGTCCGGCAGGCGGAGGCAGCGGCGCATCACTGTGGAATCTCATTCAGCGTGTAGTAGCCCACGGGATGCAGCAGCGGCAGCTTTTCCGCGCTGCGGACGCCGTCGAGGTGCAGCTCATGAACGTGCCCCTTGGTCAGCGGAGAGATGGTGAGGCGCACGGACCTGCCGTCGGCGGCGACCTTCGCGGCGGTGATCTTCGGGATCACCTCGTCCACCTCCTCGCCCCCGTACTGCTCGCGGTAGGCGTAGGTGAACTCCCGCATGGTGTAGCTCCTCACATCGCCTGCTGTGGCGGCGTCCACCGGCTGGGTGAAGGTCAGCTCAAAGCCGTCGTTCCTGGCCCGCATCTCATGCACCTCAAAGGGCGTCTTGCCGGTCCACTCCAGGCGCTCAAAGCAGTAGGGTCTGCCCCCGCGCGCGCCCCAGCCGCGGTCGCTGCCGCCGGTGTAGATGCGGCCCTCCGCATCCATGCGCCCGCCGACCAGCCCGCTGAGGAAGCCGCTGCGGAAAGGGATGACAGCGCCTTGTTTGACCCCGTTCACCGTTTCCAACACCACGCGGCTGATGTTGCTGTGGCTCTGGTCGGCCACGAAAAGCTGCTTGGAAAAGGGGCCAAACTTGCCCCCGCTGAGGTCGCAGATGATGGCGGTGGCAGAGTTGCCGATCTTGCCATGCACCAGGTAAACGGCGGGCGGCACCAGCTGCTTGATGCGCCCGCGCTCCGTGACCATGCGGCCGGGATCGCCGCCTGGACGGGCCTCCCCCCGCTTGCGCTCCCCCTGAAATGCCTCCGGGATGGGGTCGATGGGGCGCGGCCCCATGTTTGGCGCCTTGTCATACCAGACATTGCCTGCGGGGTGCCCCTGGAAGGTGCCTGGAATGAGATGCTGGAGGGTGCAGGAGCCATGCCATGGCCCCTGGTTGTCGCAATAATAGACCTCTCCGTCCGCGTCAAAACCCACGCCGCCAGGGCTGCGGATGCCTGAGCAGGTGGGAACCATGGTGCCGTCCGGCTTGATGCGAAGCGCCCAGCCGCGGAAGAGGACATCGCTGTTGAAGGAGCCGGTGAGGCAGAGCGTCACCCACAGGTCCCCCGCCTTGTCGAAGTTCGAGCCGATGGCGTACTCATGATAGTCACCGGAGACGCCCCAGGAGTCGTTCACATTGTCAAAGACGTCGGCACGCCCGTCGCCATCCGTGTCCTTGATGCGTGTGATCTCATAGCGTGTGGTGGCGTAGAGACACTGGTCCTTCGGGTTGTAGGCGATTCCCAGCACCTCATGAAGACCTGAGGCAAAGAGCTTGTAGGTCATGCTGGAGGGATTGCCACCGCCAGCGCCGCTGACGATCCAGATCTCCCCACGGCGGGTGCCCAGGGCCAGTTTTCCTCCGGGCATCAAGTCGATCGACCCCACCTCCAGCGCCGTCTCCTTGGGCGTTTCGAAGGAGGTGATCTTGTAGAAATCAGCCTCCTGTGGGTCAGCAGCCAGCAGCAGAGACGGGCAGAGAGCGAGGAGAAGGAGGAGGCGTGACGTCATTTTTTTGCGTCTGCTGTTATCGGCTGAGGCACAGGCAAACTTTCAGCCGGTCATGGATACTCATGGCCCAGATTGTCGTCCGTGATGATCCTGGCCTGCCCCCACGCGGCCTCCATGGCGGGGCGGCGGCACCAGTGCCACATGTCACCGGGCACGGGCAGTGCCTCCCGGTGGAGGAACCCGACCACGCCATCCATCTGCCCCGCCGCGACCACTGGCTGGCCATCAATGCGGTAGTCCGCCAGGATTTTACGCCAGCGCGCGCCATCGGGCTCCAGCGGCGCGTTGCTGGCCAGGCAGTGGTTCATGACCATCATGGTGTGGGGAAAGACCTCCATGCCTGTGCGTGCGGCCCGCGCAGACTCCGTGCAGTTCCAGAAGGCGATGCCCTCCGGGGTGAGGTGGGCTTTGATCTCGCCCAAAAACTCGCGCGAAAGCAGGGCGGACGCGAACTCCCGCCAGTGGTGCGTGGTGTTCATCACAATGGCATCAAAACGCGCGTCCGGGTGCTGCCGCAGCCAGCGGCGACCATCATCGATGACCAGCTCCAGCTTCGGATTGGTGAGCAGGCTGGACACCTCCGGCCGGCTGCGGATGAGATCCAGGTAGCCGTGGCTGAGCTCAATGGCGGTCACTTTTTTCACCTGCGGATGGTTCACCAAAATTTGAGTCCACGAACCACTGGCCACGCCGATGACCAGCACATTTTCCATGCGGTCACGCACGGCGGAAAGGAAGTAAGGCCGCACCAGCCAGCCATTGGCCTCCAGCTTGGTGCCGATCATCCCGTCATACGCGCCGTTGCCATAGACCGCGCCGCTGGTGTCCACGGTGATGACGCCGTGGCGCGACTCGATGGCCTGGGTAAAACTCATGCCGGGCTTGAACTCCGTCTTGTATTGCAGCCGCTCGTAGAGGCTGTGAAACGGGGAGAGGGCCAGCAAGGCGAAAAGGGCCGTCTGCAGCCGCAGTTTTTTCGACAGGCGAAAGCGGGCGATCCCCTCCGCCCACAACCATGAACCGAGCAGCAGCAGCCAGCTAAGGACCGGCAGGGACAGCCACTCCATGAACACAAAACCTGTGAGCAGGCTGCCCGCGCCAGAGCCGATGATGTTGGCCAGATACAGCCGTGACAGCCTGCTGCCGGTCTCCTTCCCGGGAGGAATGGCTGCATGGCAGAGCAGTGGGAAAGCGAGGCCGATCAACGCGCCTGCGAGAATCACCAAAGCGTAGCCCCATTCCCAGTGAAGACGGGTGGCGGCCAGGGCGGTGAGCGGTGCCACGAAAAAGCCGCCGATGCTGGAAAACAACACCCAGCGCGCCAGCCGTGGCCGCAGCTCGCCGCCTTGCTTCAGCAGCCGAGGGCTGAGCAGTGAGCCGATGGCCAGCCCCAGCAGGTAGCTGCCCAGCATGAAGCCAAACACAGGGGCGAGCGAGGCGCTGGCGAAATTGAACACGCGCGACCACACAATCTCCCAGGACAGCGCGAGAAAGCCGGACAAGGCAGACCACACAAGCGCGGTGCGGAAAGGAATCTCGCATTTGGAAAGGGCTTCCTCATCCTCCGCCGGTGGCGCGGCCTCCTGGGGTGTTCCGCGCAAAGCCAGCAGAACAATGACTGCCGCAGCGGCGTTCAGGCACGCCGCGATGCGCACTGTGCCGCCCATGCCAAAGCCGCCGAGCAGCCACCTGGCCGCGATGTAAGCCCCCAGGGCCGCGCCCAGGGTGTTCACAAAGTAGAGGCGGCTCACGCTCCGCCCCACATGCGCCGTGCTGCGCACCTGATGCGCCACCAGCAGCGGCAGCGTGGCGCCCATGAGCAGCGTGGGCAGGAACACCAGCAGGAAGGCCAGCACGCCAGTGGTCAGCCCATGTGCCTGCGCGGAGGTGGCCATGCCCACGGCATCAAAGAGCCGCAGGGAAACGAGGCCGTATGCACCGACGCCCAGCTCCGCCAGGCCAAACAGCAGGACCAGTGGGGCGCGCGCAGATTTGGACACCCACCCGCCCAACAGGCTGCCGATGCCCAGCCCCGCCAGAAACGCCGCCACCACCATGGCCACAGACTCGACATTGCTGCCATAGATCGTCAGCAGGGCGCGCTGCCAGACGAGCTGGTAGATCAGCGCCGAGACCCCGGAAAGAATGAAAACGCCATGCAGGATGGCGGCATGAAGGCGCGGCGGCATCAGCGGGCGGGGAGAGGGGCTGTCACTCGAAACCGTTGGCGCGCAGGAACTTCAGGCTTTCGGGAATCTGCTCCATGGAGGTGGGGGATTCATCCTCGATGAAGTAATGCTGGATGCCCTGCCTGCGGGCGGCGGCCAGGATGGCCTGCCAGTCCATCTGCCCGGTGCCGAGCGTCACGTCATTCTTCACATCCGTCTGGCCGCTGAGGGAGCCTGTCTGCACGCCTTTCTTCAGATCCTTGAGGTGCATCAGCTTCCAGCGGCCGCTGTACTTCTCCAGCATCCGCACCGGGTCCTGGCCGGGGAAGACGATCCACAGGACGTCCATCTGCACGGCGACGTGCTCCGGCCTGGTCTCCGCCATGAAGAGGTCGAAGAGCGTGCCGTCGCCATGCTTCTCAAACTCATAGCCGTGCGCGTGGTAGAACATGGTGATGCCCTCCTTCGCCAGCGCCTCGCCCGCCTTGTTGAACACCGCGATGGCATCCCGGCACTCCGCCTCGTCAAAGCTGTCCTTGTGATCAATCCACGCACAGCCGGCAAACTTCAGGCCCAGGGCTTTCGCCTCCTTCACCACATTGTCGAGGTCGTTCTTGTAGCGCGCATACGGGAAGTGGCCGCTCACCGCCGTGAGGCCGCGCTGCTCCAGCTCCGCCTTGAACTGCTCCGCGCTCAGATTGTAGGTGCCTGCCAGCTCCACCTCCTTGATGCCAAGCTCCTTCACCCGGTCCAGCGTCCATGGGACGCCGCGCAGCGTGAACTGGCTGCGCAGGCTGTAGAGCTGAAGACCGGCGGCGTTTTTCGGAACGTCAGCCGCCTGAAGGCCCAGGGCGGCAAGGCCGAGGGAAAGGAGAAGGGTTGTGAGTTTCATGAGGTGCTGCCGGATTGTTGGAGAGGCGGGAAGGCAATGTCACGCCGGAACTTCCTGGCGTGTGTGAAATCGATGTGAAGAGCCTCCCCTTCCCTCTCTTTGCAGCGCGCGCCTTTTATTCGAAATGCATCTTCCCGATGTCCGAACGCCGCTGCAGACCGTCGAAGGTCACCTTGCTGCTTTCGGCGTAGGCTTTGTCACGCGCTTCCATCCGAGTCGCCCCCTGGGCCACGATGGCCAGCACGCGGCCGCCGTTGGTTTCGTATTGACCAGCCGCGTTGCGCTTGGTGCCGCAGTGATAGACACGGGCACCGCTGACAGACTCCAGGCCAGAGATGACATCACCATTGCGCGATGAGGCAGGGTAGCCAGCGCTGGCGCTGATGAGGCAGATGCTCCAGCCGGGCTCGAAGCGGATGAGAGCAGGCGTCAAATTTCCCTTTGCGGCCTCCAGGGCGTAGCTGGCAAAGTCACCACGCAGCATCGGCAGCACGGCCTCCGCCTCGGGATCGCCGAACCGGCAGTTGTATTCGATCACCTGCGGCCCGTCGGGCGTCAGCATGAGGCCGAAATAGAGGAAGCCGCGATACTTCAGCCCGTCCTTGAGAATGCCCGCGACGGTGGGCTTGACGATCTCGCTTTCAATCCGCTGCATCAGGGCCGCATCCGCCAGTTCCAGCGAGGCCACGGCGCCCATGCCGCCGGTGTTGGGCCCCTGGTCGTTGTCGCGAATGCGCTTGTAGTCACGCGCGGGCATGAGGATCTGATACGTGTCATCACACACGGAGGCGAAGATGGAGATCTCCGGCCCGGTCAGACATTTTTCCACCAGGAGGTCGCCGCTGCCGAAGCAGCGTTTCTCCATCACATCGTCGATGAACTGCTCCGCCTCTTCCTTGCTCGTGCACACGGCCACGCCCTTGCCGGCGGCAAGCCCGTCAAACTTCAACACGATGGGCGTCTCAGTCAGCGCCTCTTTGGCCTCCGCAGTATTCGTGCAAATGGTGAAGTCCGCCGTCGGAATGCCGTGGCGTTTGAGGAATTTTTTCGCGAAGGTCTTCGACGCCTCAAGCTGGGCGATCTCCTTCAGCGGCCCCCAGCATGGGATGCCCGCCTCGGCACAGAGATTGGACAAACCACGGTCCTTCACCAGCAGGGCCTCCTCCCCGGCCATGCAGAGGTCGATGGCGTTCTCCTTCATCCAGGCGATCAGCTCTGGCAGTCCCGCCACATCCACACGCGTGGCCAGCGCAGCAATCGCGTCGCTGCCCGGATAAGCGAAAAGCTCATGCTTCTCGGGAGATTCGCTGAGTGCGGTGATGAGGGCGTGCTCGCGGCCGCCTTTGCCAGTGACAAGGATTTTCATGGGGAGGCGTTCCTTAGCAAGTCGTCCCGCCTGCGCAAGCCCGCACGACGGCTCAGTTTCTAAGGACCTGCAGACGCAGGCCGTTGCTGGGGCATGAAACGCCGCCTGTTCGTTTTAGCGCCCCTGTTGCTGGCCAGCCCCAACCTGAGTCCGGCCGACACCCTCCAGGCCGCCGCCATGAGGATCGACAACGCGCTGATGCAGGAGTGGAATGCCGCCGCACAGCAGTGGCGGCTGCGCGTGCAGAAACATCCCAGTGCGGTGGAAGCCGGCACAGCCCTGCCATCGGTGGCCGAGGACGCCGCTTTTCTACGCCGTGCCTGCATTGACATCGCCGGCAGGCTCCCGCAGGCGGCCGAGGTGCGTGCTTTTCTGGCCGACACCTCCCCGGAAAAACGCGCCCGCCTGACCGATGCCCTGATCAAGGAGCCTGGAGCGGCGCAGGTGCGTTTCCACATGCTGGCGGAGGCTTTCCGCGTCCATGAAGACGGTGCGGCGGCCGCATGGCTGCGCCGGGCAGCGGCAGACGACCAGCCCTTTGACCAGATTGTCCTCCACATGATCGGTGGTGGGGAAATCAACAAGCGTGACCAAGGCAACGTGCTCCGCACGGCCGCCGAGGTGGCCTATACCGTTCTCGGCCGGGATCTTCATTGTGCGATGTGCCACGACCATCCCTTCTCGGACTCCACCCAGATGGGCACCTACCAGTTTGCCGCCTGCTTTCTATCCAATGATATGTTCAGCGAACTCCGCCTCCCCCTGGACTACCGCTACCGAGATGGCGCGCCGGGCGAACAGGTGAAACCCAGGCTCCTCACACTGGCCCCGGGGAAACGTCCTGAGATGAAGCACGACGAGGACCCGCAGAAGCAGGTGGCAAAATGGCTGACCACGGAAGCCACCCACCGGTTTGCCACCGTGGCCGCCTTGCGCGCCTGGGCGGGCCTTTTTGGCATGCCTGGGGTCTACGTGGACCGCACCACAGGCGGTGCGGACCCCTTCCCCTCCTGGCATGATGTGCATCCCATCCCCAATCTTCGCGAGATCAGCAACAACTGCTTTGGTGTGGGGTACCGGGACCGCATAACCTGGATCGATGGAGACTTTTACAGTGGCATCAGCAGCGACTCCAACGCTGTGGACGCCCTGGCCGTCGAGCTCCGTCGCTGTGGTCACCGCATGGGTGAATTTCAGCGCATCCTGGCCCGCACCAGCGCCTACAGTCGTGCCAGCGTGGGCCACGGCCATACATGGAGCGGAGCCTACCTGATACCCGCACCTCGGATCCGCCGTCTTCCTTCCGAGGTCGTCTGGGACACAGTAGCTTCCGGGCTGCGCGGAGATCGGCTTTCCGCCTCACTCCCCCAGGTTCCGCCCCTCGGGCACCCCCTGCGCATGCTGGGCCGAGGAGGTCGCGAGTGGACGGATGAGAGCGCCACCCCCGTCTCCCATGAGCTTGTGCGCTTCATGATGAACAGCCCTGAGATGGCCCAAGCCGTCCTTGCCCTTCCACCCTTCCAATCAGTGGAGGATGTTTTCCTGGCCACTGTCGGCCGCCCTCCAAATGAAGTGGAACAGGCGGCAGCCAAGCAGCACTGGAATGACTTTCCACAGACAGGCATGAAAGACATTGCCTGGGCGCTGCTGAACTCGAAGGAGTTCATGTTCAGGCCTTAAGTTCGAATTGCACATCAGTTGAGAAAGCTGTTAAAACCAGCCCATCATGCCCACGCCTAAAGCCAAAGAATCCAAGAAGCCCGGCACGCCATCCAAATTCAGACAGCCGCCCGTTCTGTTCGACAAGACGCAGGCGATGATCAAGACGATCCAGGAACGGCTCGGTGGCAAGTTGATCACCTATTGGAATGGCTCCCGTGGCTCCGTCTGCCACAGTGATGTGACCGCCATCTTCAAGCTGCTCGAGCACATCGGCACGCAGGAGCAGCTGTATCTCTTCATCAAGTCCGACGGTGGCAACGGGCGCGCGGCGCTGCGCATGGTGAATCTGATCCGCCGCTACTGCAAAAAGCTCATCGCGCTGGTGCCGCTGGAGTGCGCCTCCGCCGCGACCATGATCGCCCTGGGCGCTGAGGACATCCAGATGGGCCCCATCGCCTACCTCACCGCAGTGGACACCTCCCTCACACATGACCTTTCCCCCATTGACCGCGACAACGACCGCGTGAGCGTCAGCCTCGACGAGGTGAAGCGCGTCATCAATCTGTGGCGGAAGAACCAGAGCGCCTCGCGGGACATGAATCCCTATCACGCCCTGTTCCAGCACATCCATCCGCTGGTCATCGGCGCGGTGGACCGGGCAGATTCCCTGTCCCTGATGCTTTGCGAGGAGATCCTCTCCCACCACATCCGCAACCAGGCGAAACGCAGCGAGATCGCCATCACGCTGAATTCCAAGTATCCCTCCCACGCCTACCCCATCCTCATTGATGAGGCGAAGAAGATCGGGCTCAACGCGGTGCCGATGGATCCCGATGTGGCCTCCATGCTGCTCGACCTGAACCACATCTACAGCGAGATGGGCCAGAAGGCCACCACCGACATCAGCGACACCGAGTCCCACAGCAACGAGATCATCAACATCCTCGAGCGTGAGGACTGCCAGATCTACTTCCAGCAGGACAAAGACTGGTTCTACCGCACCGAGGAGCGCCGCTGGATCGTCCTCAACGACGCCAGCGGCTGGCACCAGGCCGTCCGCCGCAAAGGCAAGGTCACCCAGGAAAAGCTGTTCCTGTAGCGGTCTCGGCTCGCCCTCCGGCGATCACGCAAAAACTTCATCCACGTTCACCGAAATGCCGGTGACGGGATCGGTCAAAATGCCGGAGGTGGCGCTCATCAAATGGTTCCCCTTTTGATAGATGGTGATGACCTGCACACTGGGGATGACAAGCCACACGGTGGGCACGCCCGCCGCCAGCAGCTTGTCCACCTTGGTCGTCATTTCTTCGAGGGTCTGGCTGGGGGAAAAAATCTCCACTGCGATGGTGGGCGGGACAATCACCCAAATTTGCCCACGAAATTCTGGCAAACGACAATCACGATCAATCCCGCGAACCAGGCGTCACCTTCAGCTCCACCTCCTTGCCATCACGCTGGACGGTGATGGTGGTTTCTTTGCCAATCTTGAGATCACCCATGACGTAGGTGTAGTCATAGATGTTGGTGATTTCCTTGCCGGCCAGCTTGATGATGATGTCCCCCGCTTTCACGCCCGCCTTGGCCGCAGGGCCCACAGGGGAGACGCCGCTGAGCTTCACGCCTTTGGTGTCCCCCTGCGCGTAGTCTGGGATGGTCCCCATGTAAGCACGCAGGCCGGTGCGGACACCCTGGTTCTTCGGTGCCTCCATGGCGATGTAGTCCGGCGGAGTCGCTGTGGTGGCGATGCCACGCGCGATGAGGCCCATGAGTTTGGCGATCTTGACCGTGTGGGGATAGTCGATCTTGTCCGCAGTGTCGCTCGGCATGTGATAGTCAGCGTGGCTGCCGGTGAAGGCGTTGAGAGAAGGAATGCCGCGCAGATAAAAAGCAGTGCTGTCCGTCGGAAGGTGCGCATCATTCTGCGTGGTGATGGGCAGGCCAATGGGCGCGTTGCGCTTCTCGATCTCCTTCGCCCACAGGGAGCTGGAGCCGAGGCCTTGCAGCACCAGCGACTTCTGGAAGCGGCCGATCATGTCCATGTTCAGGCAGGCGGCAAACATGCCTGTCAGCTTCGCGTTGGGGTCCCCTTTGATCATCTTGGCATAGGCCTCCACGAAGTGGTTGCTGCCCAGCAGGCCCAGTTCCTCCCCGCTCCAGGCGGCGAAGAGGACATCCCGCTTCAGCTCCAGCTTTCCCTGCTTTTTCAAATCAGCCAGCCACTGGGCGATTTCCAGCACGCCGGCGGTGCCGGAGGCATTGTCATCCGCGCCGTGGTGAATCTTGTCTGCCTCGTCGCCTTTGGCCCGCGAGTTGGAACCGCCGCTGCTGCCGAGGTGGTCGATATGCGCGCACACCACCAGCGGCGGCACATGCGGGTCAGGCTCCGCGCCGAAGGGCAGAACTCCCAGGACATTGCGGCCTTTTTTCTTCTCCTGCTGGATCACGATGTTGGCGCCCAGCCTGAGGTCCTTGCAGTCGATGCCGCCCATGAGGTCTCCGGTGTCCAGCTTGTCCTGCAGCTCCTTCAGTTTCTTCCCTGCGCTGGCCAGCAGCTTGTCCCCGACCGCGTCTGTGATGCTGATGGCGGCAATGCCGGAGGTGGCTAGTGAGGCGTCAAAGGAAAGTGGCGCGAGCTGCTGCACGACCTTGGAGTTTGGGCCGCTGACCACGATCAAACCCCGCGCGCCCTTCTGCCGCGCTGTCAGCGCCTTGTAGCGCAGGCTGGAGTAGCGGCTCAGCTCATTGCGGCGCTCCTGGCTGACGCCCTCCGGCATGTAGCGCAGGACCAGCACCCATTTGTCCTTCACGTCCAGGTGTGCGTAGCTGCTGTAGGTTTCCAGCTTTTTGCCATGGCTGTCGGTGGCCTCTTCGGGTGTTTCGATGCCGTAGCCGGCGAAGACAATGCCCGCAGGCTCCACCTTGCCGTTTTGGGAGAAGGACAGCGGCTTCCAGTCCAGCTCCACCTTCAGCGCCTCGCCCGACAGCGTCAGCTCGTTGCCATCCCCCAGGGCCACGCCGGCGGTGAAGTCAAAGTTGTCGAAATAGGTGTTGTCATCCCCAAAGGGGGCCAGGCCCATCTGCTTGAAGGCGTCGGCCACGTACTGGGTGGCGAGTTTTTCCCCCTCCGTGCCGGTGAGGCGGCCGCCGAGCTCATCGGACGCCAGGTAGGTGATGTGCTGCCTGATGTCCTCCTCCCGGATGTCGCCCGCTGTGGTGCTCAGGTCTGGTGTTTTGGCTTTGGCTTCCGCTGGCGTGGCCTTGGAGCCAGCCAAGGCTTTCAATGCGGCGGCATGGTTCCAGTCGGCGAGGAAAATCTGCGACTGGCCGCCCGAAGCGCGGCCGCTGGTCCAGGAGAGTTTGTTGCCGTCCGGGCTGAAAACGGGCAGGCCGTCGAAGCCGTCAGTGGTGGTCACGCGCACGGGCTCATGCCTGCCGGCGGCATCGACGATGTAGAGCTCAAAGTTGGCGAAGCCTTGAAGATTTGTGGTGAAGATCAAATACTCGCCGCTGGGATGGAAATAGGGGGCCCAGCTCATGGCGCCGAGCCGGGTGACGGCCTTCTGGTCGCTGCCGTCGGCGTTCATGGTCCAGACTTCGGCGATGTCACCTTTGGGGGTGAAGCGACGCCAGCAGATGCGGCTGCCGTCGGCGCTGAAGAAGGGGCCGCCGTCGTAGCCGGGAACGTCGGTGAGGCGTTTGACGTTGGAGCCGTCGGCGTCGGCGGTGTAGATCTCCATGAAGTACTGTTTGTCGAGCTTCAGGCGCCCCTGTTCTTCCGGGTTTAATTTCACCTCATACGCCCTTCGGTTACTGGCGAAGACAATCTTCCTACCATCGGGAGAATAAGCACCCTCAGCATCATAACCTTTGGCATTTGTCAGGTTTTTGAGAGTTTTGCTGGTGAGGGTGTATTCGAAGATGTCGTAGTGCTCGTCGTAGTCCCAGGAGTATTTGCGGACCTTGGTGTTCTTGCGGTCCTCGTATTCGGCCTGCTGAAGCTTTTTGGAGTCCGGATCGGTGTGGGTGGAGGCGAAGAGGACGCGCTTGCCATCGGGATGAATCCAGGCGCAGGTGGTCTTGCCTGTGCCGGGGGAGATGCGTTCCTGGTCGCCGGTTTCCAGGTCCATGAGGTAGATCTGGTAGAAGGGGTTGCCCTCCTCGCGCTCGGACTGGAAGATCATCTTGGTGCCGTCGGCGGAGAAGTAGCCTTCCCCGGACCTTTTCCCCTCAAAGGTGAGCTGGCGGGCACCGGTCAGGAAATCGGCCTCTGTCTGGGCGAAAGCGGCCGTGGCAAAGCAGGCAAAAAGCAAGGAGCGCATGGTTGTGGGCAGACATACGCGAGGAGAAGGACGATTGTCCGAGAAAACTTCGGCCAGCCATGATTGAACTTGCTTCGATTACTGGCATCAGATGGATGTGCCCGAGAATCCCCCTCCCAAGCCCAAGAAGAAGCGCCGATTGCGGCGGTGGTTCCTCCGCGCGTCGATGGTCTTTGTGGGACTGCTGGTGCTGGCAGTGGTTTTCCATGAGCCGCTGCTGCGCTGGGTGATCACCTATGGCGGCAAAAAGGGAGCCAAAATTGCCGGGATTGAACTGATGTGGACGGTCAACGGCTCAGTGGTTGGGGATTTGCATCTGCAGAACATCAAGGCTGAGGGGTCGCTGGTCGAAACGGCCACGATTGGTGAGATTTCCGCCGAATACGACGCCTGGAAGTTCGCCCGCACCCGTGATGTGGACATTGTGAAAAGTGTGGCAATCAAGGATGTGAACGCGGTGCTGGATCTGCGCAAGCTGCCACCGTCGGAGGACAAGCCGCCGAAGGAACCGAAAGCGCCCTCGGACAAACCGCCGCCCCTGGTGTGGCCCAAGACGATCGACATCGACAACGTGAACCTGGACATCACGCTGGTGGATGGCCGAAGGCTGATTGTGCTGGGTTTCTCGCTGCGCATTGGCCAGGGCATGCCGGGCACCCTGCGCTGCGCGGAGCTGCGGGTGGAGCCTGACAAGGTGAGCGTGAAGGACATCGCCGCGAACATTGACTGGGGCGACCACCGGGTGACGATTTCCGGCGTGGACCTGCCCTACAACGGTGGTTTAAAACGCCTGGACGTGGACCTGACGCAGTTCAGTGACGACATGCTGACCGCCAGCGTGGAAGCCACGCTGGGGCAGGCGCTGGCGAAGGTGGACATCAACGCGGCCGGCCTTTTCAAGCCGCCGCTGCGGGCCAAAGGTGATGTGAAGGTGCAGAACCTGCGCAGCCAGGATCTGGAGCTGTTTCAACTGCCGCCGAATGTCAGCTTTGAGGCGTTGAATGTGGATCTGCATGTGGAAGGTCCGGCAAACGCCACGGCGAACGGCGAAATCAAGGTGGCGGGCATTCGTGCGGCGGGGGCAATCATTGATGAGGTTGTGGTGCCGCTGAAAGCCACGGAGAGTGGTGTGATCATTGACGCGCTGCGGGTGGTGCGCGGCACGAATGAGATTCAGGTGAAGGCGGAGGCGAAGCTGCCGCCGAACCCGGCGGAGTGGCAGAAGATCACCTGGACCACACATGTGGATGCGAGTCTGCGGGATGTGCCGGCGCTGCTGGAGCAGCCGCCGCCCGTGCAGGGTGTGATCACCCTCAAGGCGGATGCCGAGGGTGCTGGCGCAACGCCACGGAGCGTCACCGGCCATCTGGCCGGCAGCGGCCTGGGTTTCGAGAACTACCGGCTGCCGCAGCTCGACACTGACTTCTCCCTGAACGGGCAGGAGGCCAAGCTGAGCATTCCGGCGCTGGAGCTGGGCACGGGCAACCGGATCACCCTCAATGCCGCCATGCGGATGGAGGACAGCATGCCGATCCGCGCCGAATGGGCCGTGCAGGTGGACGATCCTGCGACGCTGCTGCAGACCGTCAACCTGCCGCCCCTCACCCAGCCGGTGGCAGCCAAGGTGGCCTTGACGGGCAAGGCGGCGCTTTCTGCCAATGATCCCCTGGGTGTGGAGGCGAACGTGGACCTGAGCGTGAAGGAGGGACGCTTTGCCGACGCGACGCTGCCGACCGTGACTTTGAAGGCCCGCGCGGCCAAGGGTGAAGCCGTGGTGGAAGCGCTGGATGTTGTGGTGGACGGCGCGAACCGGATCGACCTCACGGGGAAGGCCCGGCTGGCCGCACCGTACACCTTTGATGTGGATGGAACCGTGGGGATGCCAGAGCTGACGGCACTGAACGGGCTGCTGGCCGCGCTGAAGGCACCGAAGATCGATTCCGGCAGCCTGAACGCCAAGATCGACCTGAGCGGCGACGCGCAGCCCTGGCGCAGCGAGGGCCGCGTGGAGCTGAACGCGGCCAAGGTGAAGACGGCGGCCATGCCCCAGGCCGCCGACGCGAGCGTGAAGGCCACCTTTGCCGGAACGACGGCAAAGCTTGAGACGTTGCAGGCCGTGCTGGGCCCCTGGAAGGTGCTGACCCAGGGTACTGTCAGCGACAAGGAGGCCCATCTGGACGAGCTGAGCATCTGGCAGAACGAGCGCCGACTGATGAGCGGCCATGCGAGGGTGCCCTTCGACCTCATGCAGCCCGGCAAGGGTGATGGCCAGCCAATGAACGTGGCGCTGAACGCGAAGGACCTGCCGGTGAACGAGATCGCGGCGGCCGCAGGCATCAAGGACCTGCCACCCGCGATTCTGAGCCTGGACATCAAGGCGGCCGGAAGGCTGGACACCGCCGACGTGGCGGTGAATGTGGGAGTGCGGGAGGCCAAGATTCCCGGGCTGCCCAAGTCCCTCAAGCCAGCGACGACCGACGTGGCAGTGGTGCTGCGGCAGAACAAGCTGACCGTGGACGCCACGGCGACACAGCCGCCACTGCAACCGCTCAAGCTCAAGGCGGAGCTGGGGCTGAACCCTGCCGAGGCGGCGAAGAACCCGGATGTGGTCATGAACGCGCCGATCAAGGTCACGCTGGACCAGGCAACGAGCGACCTCAGCTTTCTGCGCGAATTTGCGCCTGACATGGTGCGAACGCTGCCCGCGAAGATGGAGCTGAACGCGCGGGTCTCCGGCACGGTGAAGGCCCCGTTGATAGACTCCAACATCCATGTGGATGTGCCTGAGGTGGGCTTTGTCAGCGCGGACCTGCCGAGTGTGCGGGATGTTCACCTGCGCCTCCGCACGCATGACCGCACGGCGATCATCGAGGATATCTCCGCCCTGCTGGCCGGGGGACGGCTGAAGGTCAGCGGCACGGTGGACGCCACGAATGTGGAGGACCCCAGATTTGACGTGCGGGTGACGGCCGGTGAGGCGCTGGTCTTCCGCAACCCAACCTCCAGCGTGCGGGCGAACGCCAACATCACCTGCGCGGGCACGCTGAAGGCGGCGCGTGTCAGCGGCATGGTCGAGGCGGTGCGCGGCCGGGTGTTTCAGGAGGTCAATCTGCTGCCCAACGTGCTCAACATGATCCCCCAGGGGGAAAAGCTGCCGCCACCACCGCCCTCCACGGCAAGGTCCGAGCAAAAGCTGGAGCTGCCGCCCATGATCAAGGACTGGATCTTCGACCTGAAGATACGCACGCGTGACCCGGTGCTGATCGCCGGGAACCTGGTGAACGGCGCCATCTCCGCCGATGTGAATGTGGGCGGCACGGGCGCGGCGCCGAGGGTGACGGGCGCGGCGAATGTGGACCGGCTGCTGATCAAGCTGCCGTTCAGCCTGATGAAGATCACCAAGGGCGTGGTTTCGATGAACCCGGACAATCTCTTTGTGCCGAAGCTGGACGTGCGCGGCGAGTCGCGCGTGGGCCTGTATGACATCACGCTGTATGTGTATGGGGACGCCTCTGATCCGAAGACGCGCTTCACCAGCTCCCCACCGCTGTCGGAGGCGGACATTGTGACGCTGCTGGGCACCGGCCTGACCTTGGGCGGGGACAGCAGCCAACTGGCGAGCGAGGCAGCCACGCGAGCGATCTTCCTGGTGATCTCAGAGACGTACCGGAAGATTTTCAACAAGAAGAAGACCATCCGCGAAGACCCGCCGAAACTGCACATGACCTTCAACCCCAGCGGCGGCGACCGCACGAATGACAACGTGCAGGCGATGTATGAGATCAGTCCGAAGGTGCGCTTCACCGGCCGCTTCATGCAGAGCGGGCGGATGAAGGCGCTGCTGGGCTATGTGCTGCGTTTTGGCAAGGCGTCCCGTGCGATGGACGATGAGGGGGAGGTGATCCGATGAGCTTTTCACGCGCCGTTTTCATGCTGATGTGGCTGCTGCTTCCCGCCGTGGACGCGGGCGCGCACGAGATCAGCTACCGGCAGGCCCGGCTGATCGTGGACGGGCTGGGGCAGAAGGAGTGGGACCAGCTGCAGCCGCTGCTGACGGACCAGCTCACGCTGAATGGCGACGGCCCCGCAGGCGAGCCTTTGGCGGATGACCTGGCATTCTTCACCCGGCAGCACCTCATCCGTGAGGGGTGGCCGGAATCGACCGTGACCTGGAAGCTGGAGCCGGGGATCATGCGTCTGCTGGTGGACCCCGGCAAGCGTGTCCTGGTGGGTGATGTGCGCTTTCGTGGCAACACGGTGGTGCCGGAGGAGGAACTGCGGCAGTTTGTGATGAAGCCGACGCTGGAGCGGGAGGATGTGGACCGGGCAGCGCCGTCCTGGGTGCTGCGGGACGTGCAACAGGGCGCGGAGCTGGTGCAGCGGCGGCTGCGCGCGGAGGGCCACCTGAACGCCAGCGTGGTGCTGACGCCCGATGAAACGGTGGGCGCGGACATGCGGCGTGGCGTGACGCTGGAGATCAAGCCTGGGCCGAAATTCGTGTTTGGCGAGGCGAGCATCACCGGCTCCCCGCCGGAACTGACGAAACAATCCCAGGCGGAGATGATCCAGGCCGAGGGGACGGCCTTCAATGAGGCGCGGGTGCAGCAGATCGAGCAGCGGTTGAAATCCCTGCTGGTGAAGCACGGCTGGCTGAACGCGACGACCCATGCCAAGTACACACTGAAGCCAAGCGGCGGACCGGTGAACGTGCTGTTTGAGATCGAGGCCGGGGACCGTGTGAGGATCACGCATCTGAGCATCCACCCGGACTTCAGCCGTGGCGCGCAGCGTGTGCTCAACGCGCGCTTCAAACCGCTGCAAGGCCGCATCTACGAGGCGGAGGAGTCGGACTTCTACTTCAAGCGCGCGCTGGACACGGGCATGTTTGCCCTGCTGGACACGGAGGTGCTGCCGGTGGCCGGAGATCCGTCGGCCGGGGTGCTGCGGGTGACGGGTGAGGAAACGCAGCCGGTGACGCTGGGCTTTGAGGTGGGCTTTGACACCTTTCTGGGCGGCCAGGCGGGTGTGACGTACAAGAACACCAACTGGCGCGACTCAGGCACCATCCTGGCGGCGGAGCTGAGCTACAGCGTGGCGGGCCCGGTGGGCTTTGTGAGCCACACCAACCCGGCGCTGTTCGGGTCCCCCTATTCCTCCGCGCTGCGGCTGGGGCTGGACCAGTTCAACCGCTTTGAGTACAACCGCCTGGGCACGTCGCTGAACTTTGACCTGAGCCGGCGCGTGAGCGTGCCGTTCAGCTACGGCTTCTTTGTCGGCGCCTCGGCGAACACGGTGGACACCAAGATCCTGACGCCTGCGCAGGTCGGGCCCGCCGACTACACGCTGGCGAGCCTGGGCGCGAACTTCATGTATGACCGGCGCGACAGCCCGGTGATTCCGCGCAAAGGCTGGTTCATCTCCGGCCGTGTGGAAAGCACGCTGGACGTGATGGGCTCCAATGTGAGCTTCATCCGCACGGACCTGCGCGGAGCGTTCTACCAGCCGATCACCGAGAAGTTCCGGTTCGCCACGGGGGTGGAGATGGCCACGATCCAGGGAGCGATGGCGGAGGAGCTGCCCATCGACGCGCGTGTCTTCAACGGCGGACCGAACAGCGTGCGCTCCTTTGCCCAGCGGGAGCTGGGGCCGGTGACGCCGGGAGGCACGCCCCTGGGGGGAACATCGTCCCTGTTTGCCAGCGTGGAGTTTTCCTATGAGGTGGTGCAGAACCTGGAGTTTGCCATCTTCACGGATGTGGGCAGCCTGGGGCGCGGCAGCAACTCATCCCCGTTCGACTACTCCTCAGACTTCCGCTACGCGGTGGGCGCGGGGCTGCGCTACAAGCTGCCGTTTGGCCCCATCCGCATCGACTACGGCCACAATCCCAATGCCCGCGCCGGGGAGAAGAGCGGGATGCTGCATGTCACTGTGGGCTTTGCGTTCTGACAAGGCGGCGTGAAATCACCGAATGCTGACCGGGGTGCCCTTGCCGACCAAGGTGTAAAAAGCGGCGGCGTCCCAGTTGGCCAGACGGATGCAGCCATGGCTGCCCGCCCTGCCGATGGTGTCTGGATTGGGGGTGCCGTGAATGCCGACTCCCGGCCTGTTTGTGCCCGCCCACAGGATGCCGACAGGACTGTTCACACCTGGTGCGAAGTTGAAAAAGGTGTCGGTGCGCTGGCCACGCTTGAGCACGCCCTCATCATAGCGATACCAGGGCCAGGGGACGGCGCCGACGATCTTCCATTCCCCGACCGGGGCGGGATGCTCCGAAGAGCCGGGGGTGATGGGGAACGCGGCGAGAAGGCGGGTGTCCTGGTAAACCTCCAACATGCGGGCGGAGAGATCCACCACGACGCGGCGGGCGGTGGCCGCAGCTGCGGCAGGCGGCGGGTAGAGGGATGGAAACTTGTCGGCACGGAATGGGGACAGGACGTTGGGCACGATCAAGACACTGCCAGCCTCCAACATGCCGAGGTTCTGGCCCGGGTTGATTTCAGACAGGAAGCCAGCAGTGGTGTGAAAGCGCTCGGCGACGAGTTCGGGGAGAGAGGTGTAGGGAAGCCGCTTTTGCGCGGCGATGTCGGCAGGCTCAACGGCCATGGTTCCCAGCGCCTCAACGTCCGCCGTGGTGACGGCATAGGTCACGTAGGGCTGCATGCCGCTGAGATCCGGGCGAGCATCCGCAGGCTGACCGCGCGACTGATTGTAACGGGCGAGAGCCTTGGTGGTGAACTCGCCGGGCCTGCCTTCGACGACACCCGGCCCGAAGAGCTGCGCATCGAGAAATATCTGCAACCGCACCCCGTCCTCCAGCCGCTGTGTCTGCGGGATGGTGGGGGCGACAGGCCGAGGGCGGGTGGCGCAGCCGCCCAATGCCGCGAGGCCGATGCCTGTGACGACGGAGACAAGAAGCCGGCGACTGAAATGGATGATGTGCGGATGGCGAAGGTTCACCCGGACATGAAACCTTCATTCCACAAGAAGGGAAATTGATTTGGCATTCCTGATCTGGCGCAACCGGTGGCCCGGGAACCTGCCGCACGGGAATGGAAGGCCGGGCATCACTGGGGGATCTGCGGCCTGACGAGGCGGCGGAAGGGGAGGCGGCCGCCGACCACCGTGTGAAAGCTGCCCCAGAGGATGAGGAGGGCGCCGAGGGCCTGGGGCGTGGTGAACGGCTCCGCAAAGAGGCTGATGCTGCACACCGTGATGATGACCGGCAGGGTGTTTTGGAAAGCGCCGCCAGCGGCCACAGGCAGGAAGCGAAAGCCCTCCGTCATGGCCAGCTGGCCAAAGGTGGCGCACAAGGCGGCGGTGGAGAGCAGCAGAACATCCACCAAGTCCAACGGTGTGAAATGCAGGCAGGCGACAGGCGCCGCCAGCAGGAGGCTGTACACACACTGGGAGGCGAAGATGGTGGCGGTGGTTTCCGTGCGGACGAGCTGACGGATGACGACGACAACGGTGGCCGCCAGCAACGCGCCGACGAGCCCGATGGTCTCGTAACGGCCAAACACGGCGAGCGTGCCCGGCGCCAAGCCGGTGAGCAGCCCCAGGCCGGACAAGGCGAGCAGGATGCCGAAGACCTTCATGGGGCCGAGCTTCTCCTTGAGAACAAAGGCGGCGAGCACGGCGGCAAAGACGCACCAGGTGTTGCCGATCAGGGTGGATTTGCCAGCGCCAAGCGGACCGATGGTGAGGTAGTAGGCGGCGGTGCCGAGGGCGCCAAGCACACCACGCGAGGCCAGCAGCCAGCTGTGAAAAGAGCGCCGCAACTGCAGCGCACCGGACGAGGAGAACAATGCCAGGGTGATGAGCAGGCCGAGCGCGGCGCGGAAAGTGAGCGACATCCAAGGGTCCACCTGCCGCTGGGTGGCGAGCACTTTGAGCAGCAGGGCATTGCCGGTGAAGCAGGCCAGGGAGACGAGCATCCACAGCGTGCCACGGCGGGGCTGGTGATGGGGGTTCAAATCAGGGGGTGTGCTCATGGAAGGAGCCCGGCTGAGGCCTGCCTTCCGGCATTTTGTCTGATCGTTCGTGTGATGATGATCGCGTCAGCGCAGGTTCCTCAAACCAAGGCAGGTTTATGCATGCCAGGCGGCACGCACCGCTTTTACAGCGGGGCGCACGACGAGTCGGCTGGCAGGTTTGAGGATCATCAGACGGGCGCAGAGTCGCTGAGAAACGGGATTGTGCAACCTCTGATGCGGAGGGGGGCGGGCCGCGAAGGCGGCCTGTTTCGGAGAGGCCGTCAAAATCCCACTTGTCTAGTGTGATTTAAAGCTGATTGTGCGCGGCATCTATGCGACTGACCAAACGTGGGGAATATGCTTTGCGCACCTTGATCCGGCTGGGCATTGCTGAGCGGCAGCTGGAGGGGGTCATTTCCGTGTCCACGCTGGCGGATGAGGAGCACCTGCCGTTTAAATTTTTGGAGGCGATCCTGTTTGAGCTCAAGGGGGCGGGGTACGTGGAAAGCACCCGTGGCAAGTATGGGGGAACGAGGCTGGCCCGACCGATGAAAGCCATCAAGATGGGGGATGTGGTGCGCCTGATCGACGGAAAGCTGGCGCCGATCAGCTGCGCGAGCGAGACGGAGTATGAGAAATGCACGTGCCCGGACGAGGTGCACTGCGGGCTGCGGATGCTGATGATCGACGTGCGCAACGCGATCTCGTCCATCCTGGACCGCTACACGCTGGAGGATGTGGTGGAGGTGACGCTGCGAAAGCAGGAGCAATGCGCGGCACCGGCCAAACCTGCGGGGCGCAAGACTGCCGGGGGGCCGCGCCATGCGGACCCTGCGGACGGATTCCTGGCCGTGCTGACAGGGGCGGGCATCTCCCTGACATCCGGGGAAGCAAGGCCGCCAGCGGCGGCGAGCCGGGCAGAGTCACGGAACGGGCGCAGAGGAGCTGGCAGCGGAAAAAGCAAGGCGTAGCGCGGCATCGTAGGCCGCCCAGCCCCATTTGGCCCGGAAGAGGCGCTCCTCCTCGGTGAAGCCGCGGCCGACACGGGAGTAGGCCTCTGTCCATAACGGTGCCTGAGAGGCAGCCCCGCCGACGGCGGGGGTGATGAGGACATCCAGCTCCGCCCCGGTGCCTGTGCCGCCGGATGGGGGGTAGGAGCGCTCCACCTGCACACTGAGGCCGGAGCCTGAGATGGTGTGGCCGGGCAACGCGGGGTCGACCTCCACCACGCCGGAGAAGGAGGGAGCGGCACCGCGCCGCACGCGTGCAAAGAGGCCCTGGGCCCCGGCCTGCAGCGGGACCCTGCGAACGGGCTGATGCGCAGGGGGTGGAGACGCGGATGAAGGCTGCCCTGCGGCGACGGACTGGGATGGCGAAACGGGAGAGGCGGGTGCCTCCGACACCAAGACCGGCGCAGGCGGGGGGGAGATGGTGGCAGGGGCCAGCGGGGGGGCCTTGGGCGGGGCAGGCGCTGGCACCATGTGCCAGCCTGCGATGGCGCTGAGGAATGCCAGCAGGATGATGATGCCCGGATTTAAAGTGTGGAAGAGGCGGGACCGCATGGCTGAACTGAAAAAAGCCGCCGCAGGCATGGATGACCTGCGGCGGCGTGGAGGTGTGGGATCTGAGGAAGATCGGTGCTTACTTGCCGGTGACGGGGCCGCCGTCGGAAGTGCGGAGGATGCGGACGGTGGCGTCGTCGATGATGCCGCCGCCGGAGGGGGCGTCGAAGTTTGCGATGCGGTCACGCAGGGCGTTGGCAAATTCGTACACCGGGCCGGCGGTGAGGGACTGGGGCTTGAGGATGCGGTTGTAGAGCCAGGCGGTGTAGGTGCCGTTCTTCACGTTGGCCTCGGTGAGGGCGACGCCGTTGTAGGTGAGGGCCACGCCGCGATTGGCCTCGGGCACGCCATTGGTGGTGCCAAGGACGCGGGTGTTGGCGTCGCCAGGGGTGAGGTAGCCGATGTAGTAGCCTGCGGTGGCGTCCGGGTAGATGTACTCGTTGCTGCCGAGGTCGGGGTCAAAGTACTGCAGCCGGTATGCGTCCGGGCCGAGTGTGGTGGTGAGGACGGCGGCGAGATTCGCCCCTGAATTGTAACCACCATTGCCCGCGATCACGGAGAAGGAGCCTGGATGCTGGGCGATGGGCCAGGGCTGATGCGTGCCGACCACACCGCCATAGGTGAAGCTGCCAGCAGTGGTCTGAGGGGTGGAGTAGGAGGGGAACCACACGGAGACGACCTGATTGAAACCGATGCCGTTTTCCAGATAAGCGCCGAAGCGCTGGCCGGCATCAACATTGCGACCGATGGCATAGATGAGCTTGTTCTTGTCAGAATCCCAGTCGCCAGTGATCTGGGCGAGGGAGATGACACCGCCGCTGTAGAGCTGCTGCACAAGCTGGGTGGTGATGTTCGGCACGTAGGAGGGATTGCTGCTGCTGGGAGAGCCGGGGAAGCCGGGGCTGGCATAGAAGCCGAGCGGGGAGATGCCGACGTTCTCCTCGACCACGGGGCTGTAGGTCACCCCTTGGAAGGTGCCGTTGAAGGGGGAGGTGGACTGGAAGTTGGTGGAGAAACCAAAGTCCGCGAGGCCCAGCTCATAGTCCGTGCCCTGGGTGGTGCCGGTGAGCGGATTGGGGACGGTGCCGGAGCCTGTGCCGTCGGTGACGACGAAGCGCTGCTGCACATTGCCCGCGACGGCCTGGATGCCCGCGAGAGCACCTGCGTAGGACACCTTGATGATGACGTCCTGGCCGCTGGAGACGATGCGGCCGTTCCAGGCACCGAAATTTGCATTGGTGTAGGTGCTGGTGGCGGCGGGACTGCCGACGAGGGTGTTGTTGTTGTAACCCACGTTGCCGTTGATGCCACGGAAGGCCCAGCCGGTGCCGCTGGGGCCGCCAGCGGTCCTGCTGAGGAGATTGCCAATGGCGGTCTGGGTGGCGGTGCGGTCACCATTGGAGGCGACGATGCGGATGGTGAGGGTCTGCGCGAACGCGGAGCCGGTGATGCCAAGGGCCACTGCGGCCATGGCAAGGAACTTGAAGGTCTGCATAAGAAGGGAGGTTGGAACGAGATGACGTGGAATGATGAGGCCAGCCGGAAGACGATCAGGCTGGAAGGGCCGCGACACGGCGGCGACGCAGGAAAAGAGCGCCGACGCCAAGCATGGCGAAGACGGTCTTGGAAGGCTCCGGCACGGCCGCAGGGGTGCTGAAGCTGACGACACCGGCATCTGAGATGGTGAAGGTGCCGAGGTTCGTGGTGGTGCTGGTGAGGCGGAAGAGGTTCAGCGCCTCGCTGCCCGCGCCGAAGCTGCCCTCAATGCTGGTCCACTGGCTGAGCGCCCCGAAGTCGTTGGAGCCAACACCGACCTGCTGGTAGTAGCTGGTGGCGTCGGAGGAGTTGGTCTGGAGCGCGGCGTAGGGGTTGGTGAGGGCCTCGAGACCGTCGAAGGCGCTGGCGACGCCCTGGATGAAGTTGCGGGTGGAGGCGCGGTGGGCGTTGTTGGTCAGCACATTCCAGGCCGTGGCCTCAGTTCCGTAGGGAATCTGGGCGCGGGAGCCATAGATGGTGGCGTTGGGGAGGGCGGTGTCATTGCCGCCGAAGATCGACCAGGAGAGGTCGGTGCGCTCGTACCAGTTGCTGCCATACTGGGTGACGAGATCCGCACCGATGGAGCCGATGCTGAGGTCAAAGCTGCCGGTGGCATTGGCATAGGTGCTGGGGGCGCCAATGTTGACGAGGAGGCTCTCATTGGCCCCCTGGCCGCCCGTGGCGCGGAAGGCGAGGATGAGATCGCCCGTGTTGTAGAGCACCTGGGCAGCCTGCGCGGCAGGCTGTGCGACGAATGCCAGCAGGAGGGACGCGCCCGCCGCCAGCCAGGAGTTTCGGTTCAGTTTCATGTGTGTTTGGTTTGTGGATTGGCGCGAAGACAAAATGCCAGGCCATGGTGGTGGTGAGGGCCCGGGACCCGTTTCCGACTTTGTGTGGAAGGTGAACTCCCGGATGGGGGGTCGTTCGCGTTGGATGCTGCTGCGGCCGGAGTGCTCTGAACACCAGGGCTGCTCCGGTCGTGTGCCGGCATTCCGTGGGCGGATCAGCCGTTGTTTCCCTGGCGTCCCACGCCTCAGGATTAACTCATACTCGAAGAGTGGGATTTAATAGGAATTTATTTCCACTTGTCGAATAGGAATTTAACTTTTTTCGAACGTTTGCGGCGGTCCGGGCTCAAAGCGCCTTGCGCAGGAAGACTTTTTCCTGTGGCACGAGGCTGTGGGCGGGGATTCGCTCGGCTAGCTGGAAGGCGCGGGAGGTTTCGCCGATGGCGGCGAGGAGGCCCGCGTAAACGGCGCGCTGGCCGGGGGTGAGGCGGGAGGTGTCGTGCATGGAACGAAGGGCCGCGGCAAGCTGGCGGTCATCCCCCAGACGGTAGGCTTTGAGCGCCTGAAGGAGGGCCTCCAGGGAGACGTCGTCATCGTCATCAAAGGCGGGCTGGGCGGCCCCGGCGGGCGCATGGGCGGCAGACTCGATCTCATCCCCGAGCAGGAGGCGCAGATAGTCCAGCCGGCGGGCGAAGTGGCCGCTGGTGGGCCGGAGGGCATGCTGCCGGCGGGCGGTGTCGATCTGGCGGGAGAGGTCGCCCCCCTCCACGGCGATGCGCCAGCATTTTTCCAGCATCTCCAGCTCATGCCCCTTGGTCTCGGCGGCCAGGGTGGAGTAGGCATGGAAGGCCAGCTCCCAGAGGCGCAGATCCTCCGCTGTCTGCGCGGCGGCCCGCAGGACGGAGTGGTTTTTCACGGCCAGGCTTTTGGTGATGGCCAGGCGGAGATGGTGGGCCGCCTCATCCGCCGAGGGGTTGAGACGGCTTGCCGCGAGGGCCTTCCACACGTGGATGCCCTCGACCGGCATGGGAAGGTTGGAGCGCGTGCCAAACATGGTGAGCATGTCATTCCACCGGCCGGACTCGGCCATGCTTTGCACGACGATGGGAAACAGCTCCTTGGAATGGAGCAGGGTGTCCTCCGGGGCGAGGCGCATGAGCCAGTCGTGCTCTTTTTCAAAGACCAGCCAGCGTGCCAGGGTCATGGTGTCATCGAGACTGCGCTCCGGCTCCGGCCGGGTTTCCTGCGCGAGCAGGGCGGCACGCCGGGCGGGAGCGGCACGCATGAGGGCGGACACGGCGCTGAGATGATCGGCGAGGTCGTGGCCGGGATGTTTGTCAAAAGCCTGCAGCAGCGTCTCCGCCTGGGCGGGGCTGAGATCCTGGCGATCGACAAGCCCGCGCAGGGTGTCGAGCGCGGCGGCGTCCGTGCCAGCGGTCACGGTCCAGGAGGGTGACGGCGCGGCGGCCGCCTGGGCCTGCTGGCGGGTGGCGTGCGCCTTTTCCTGCCTGCCTTCCTGGGCGAGGACGGCGGCCTTCAGCTTGAGGGCCTCGCTTTCCTTTTGCGCCCCGGCGGGCAGCTCGGCCAGGACCTCGCGCGCGCTGAGGATGTCGCCATTGCGCACATGGGCGCGTCCTTTGCGCAAGGCGTCGTCACCGTTTGTGAGGCCGCGTTCCCGCAGTCTGTCCAAAAGCTGGAGCTGCAGCAGGGGCTCCACCCCGGTCTTGTCGAGGTAGTCCACTGTGAGGCGCAGCACGGCAGGGTCGTCGCCATGGGCCTCGCGCAAGGCGCGGACATCGGCGGCGGCCTGCTCCCAGTCCTCCCTGGCGATGGCGGCCTGAGCGGCGGCGATTTTTTCGGCGGGGTCTTCTTGTTTGACGAAATGGGAGAACCCGCCACGGGCCAGCAGGAAGACGGCCGAGAGGACAAGCAGCACCGTCAAGCCGATGACCAATGATCCAAACCCACCGGGCATGCGCATTTCGGAAGGGTCACGTGGGCGATGGGGAGGCGGGGCTGCGGAGTCCATGACGGTGTCGGTGGCGGGTCATCATTCAGCGCCGCCCTGCTGGGCAGCCTGGCGCTGGCGTTTGCGCCGTTGTTCCTCATCCTCGTCGTCCTCCCCGCCGTAGCCGAGCACCTCCACGGTGATGATGGAGGGCACCTGCTGCTGTGCGACGGGCTGCTGGCTCTGCGCGGTCTGCTGGGCGGAAGTGGCCGCGCCGGAGGTGGCGGCGCCTGCCGTGGCAGCGGAGGAAACGGCGCCCATGTTTGGCGCGGAGACGCTGGCCACGGGTGTGCCGGAGGAGGTGCCGCCGGCGGAGATGTTCCCCGCGTTGAGAACCTGGGTGGCGGCGATGTTGAGATTGCCTGTGGCACGGATGCCGGCATCACCCGCATCCACCACGCCCTTTGGCGCAATGAGGTCCACGCTGCCCGGCGCAATGCCCTTCACCGAGGCAAGCACGCCGATGCCGCCGCCGGTGGCCAGACCGGCAAGGTCAGCGGTCACGTCGGCGCTTTGGGGATCAATGAGGACACGTGTGGGCGGGGCGGCCTGCACGGTCTTGGAGGAGGAGCCTGCGGCGATGTCTCCATCACTAGACCACACGACAATGTCACCGCCTTTCAGCGTGAAGATTCGGGCGATGCCGAGGTTGACGCTGTCCTTGGTGAAGATGGCGATGTCACCGCCGGCCTCCGTCACGATGCCGGGCGTGGTGCCAGCGGGGACGGAGGCTGCGAGTGAAAGAGAGCCGCCCGGGGCGAACAAATGGATGGAGCCGCCGTTCTTGGTGCGGATGTCGCGGAACTGGGTGGAGATGCCGCCCTGCCATGTGGTGCCGGGGAAGAGGGACTCGATGGCGGCGTAGCCGGAGTCGTAGCCGCTGGAGCCGACACGGTTCACGGCGCGCCCGGCATCACGCAGCACGAGGTAAAAGATCTCCAGCGCGAGGCGGCGCTGCTCCTCCGGAGGCAGCGTGGCAAAAGCGGCGGGTGTGAGCGAGGCGCCGCCGACCTCGGCGAGCCAGGCCGCTCCATCAGGCCCGAGCACGAAGGTGCTGATGAAGCCGGTGAAGTTCAGGCTGCTGGAGGCAAGGCCTGCGGCAAAGCCAACCCCCGCGCCAGCGATGATGTCCGCCCCGTCAAAGCCGAGGTAAGGATTGCGGGCATTTCCCACGCTGGTGATGCCCAGGCCGAGGCCGGCGGCCTCGTTGCGACCGCCTGAGCCCAGGTCCAGGTTTCTGCCAGCCCAGACCTGCAAGGTGCCGGGGCCGTTGATCTGGATGTCCCCGGCCAAGGGTGCGGAGGTGCCGAGGCTGGTGGTCCTGACCATGATGTTGCCAGCGGCGGCGGCGGCGGTGCGCTGGGTGGTGCTGCCATTGTAGGCGACGATGTCCCGGCCTGCGGCGACGATGCTGATGTCCGAGGCGGAGACGTTTTGCAGGTAGAGCGCCACGTCGCTGATGTCGCGGGAGGCCAGCAGGTGCGCCGACTTGGGGGTGTAAAGAGTGACGCCGCTGAAGTCGCCACCGGAGGCGTAGATGCGCACCGGGCTGGCATCATTGCGGTGCAGCAGCCCGGCGCTGTGGCGGGCCTGGCGGTCCTTCAGCAGGGCCTGGGAGCCAAGTGTGGCGCCGGACTCATCAAACAGGATGTCGATGAAGTTGAGGAAGTTCAAGGCGGTCAGGGTGGCGCTGGCCCGGACGGAATTGGTGCCGACGGTGGGCACCTGCTGGTAGGCATAGGGATTGAACACGCCGGGGATGGCGGAAGGCAGCGCATCCGACACATTGATGCTGGCGGCGCCCCAGGCCACGGGGCTGCCGGCGGCGGCATCCTGGCCCAAGGGATTCAGGCCGTTGACGCTGCCGCGCGCGAGAAGCTCCAGGGTGCCGTTGGCGGAGGGGGACAGCGTGAGATTGCCCGCGAGATTGATCCCGCCCGAGTAGGCGGTGGCGCGCAAGGTGGGAGGCAGCAGCGAGATGAGCGTGGTGAAAGGAGTGACCTGGTTCTCCGCCAGCCTCAGCCAGGGCTGGGAGAAGGCGGAGGAGATGCTGGACTTGATCTGCTGGCTGGATATCCATGTCTCCAGCAGGGGGCGCACGGCACCAAGCAGGTAGGCCCCCTGACGGAGGGTGACGGTGCCGCCGAGGCTGGAGGCGTTCACGTAGCTGTCCGGCGCATAGGTGGAGAAGTAGGTCTTGAGCCAGTAGGTGTTGTTCACGCCCTGCGGCAGCAGAAACACATTGGCCACCGGCCCCAGCAGTAGGTCGCCACGGGCGGTGAGGTCGAAGCCCCCCTTCCCCACAAACAATGTGGTGGGAAGCCAGGTGTTGGAATTGAACACCGTGTTTGCCCCCGTGGCGGTGTTGAGAACGCCGGGGGAACGGGTGGCGTTGGTGGTGATCTGGCCGCCGGCCCAGAGTGTGCCACGGCCGCGCTCCACATAATAAACGCCGGCATCGATGCTGCCTCCGGCGCGGACATTGACATCGCCACCGCCGATCTCCAGCAGGGTCTGGTTCACGGCCAATGGGTTGTTGGAACTGCCCGCGCTGACGCGCCCGTTGGTCGGGGCGACGGCGTCCACGTTCACCACATTGCCAGCGGCATTGAGCGTCACATTGCCGCCGGCGAGAGCGCCCACGCCCTGGAAGAAGTTGCTGAAGTCCACCCACCATGTGGTGGAGCCGATGGAGGAGCTGAAGCCGGTGACGGCAAACCTGCCGTCGGCCACATTGCCACGGCGGTAGAGCCAGTTGTTGGGCAGCTCACGCGAGGAGCTGGCGCCTGTACGCTCGATGTTGCCGCCCGCCTGAACGAGGACGTTGCCACCGGCCATGCCGTAGAGGGCCGGGAAGTTCTGCTGCACCGCGCCCAGGTTCCCCGTGCCGAGCGCCTGGCTGAGACCGGGAAGCTGGAAGGTGGCACCCAGGGTGGGGTCGGTGACACGCGTGCCCGCCGTGTAGATGGTGGCGAACTGATTGGCAAGCTGCACGCTGCGCCCGGCGATGACGTCAATGCCGCCGCTGCCGGTGCGGACGACCTGGAACAGGCCGCGTCCACCCGTGGAAAGCGTGGCACCAATGACCGCGCTGGTCAGCGCATTGTCGCCGCCGGTGGCGGTCATGTTGGCACCGTTTTTGCCGATGATGACAGAGCCTGCGCCGGGGGCCAATGAGGACAGGGACTGAACCTGCCGGAAGTCCGCCGCAGCCAGGTCCGCGCCCGCGATGATGCGGTAGCTCCAGGACTGGGTGTTCACCGGCAGCAGCGCGTTGTTTGTGGTGGAGCGCGCAAGCCACAGCCAGGCGGGGTCCGTGTTTGCCAAGGTGGGCGTGAAGGAGTCGCTCAAAGCATTGAAGAGGGTGACGCTGCCCGCAGCGCGCAAGGTGAGCACGCCCGGGGCGCTTCTGGCACCAAAACGGAAGCCGGAGAGATCCCAGTCGGCAGAGGTGTTCGAGCTGGCAGCCCCGAGGGTGAGGCCGCCGGTGCGGTTGACAAGCTCCGCGCCGGGAGCCAGCACCAGCACGTCGGTGAGGCCCGCGTTGTTCGCCAGCAGGCGGCCCATCATGTTCGTGTAGCTGGCTGTGGTGGCGCCTGCGGCGCCGAGGAAGGACTGGGAGTTCGTGCGGATGCTGGTCTGGGTGGCGGCGGAAATGACGCCACCGGACGCGGTGAGGTCATAGACGCGGAAGCCTTCCACCAGGATGCTGGAGGCACCGATGATGGCGCCATTGAGCGGGTTGACGAGCAGGTCATTGAAGGTGCTGTTCTGGGGCGCCCGAATGTGCAGCGTGCCGCTGAACCTGCCCTGGTAGGCGCTGGAGCCCGCTGTGGTCTCCCCGCCGGCCACCTTGGATGCCACGGAGAGATTCAGCGTGGAGCCGGTCTGGATGTCCACCGCGCCTGTGCCTGCCACGCCGTTGCGTGTGGCCCCGGCCTCCAGGGTGATGTCCCCGCCCTTCCCCGCGCTGTTGAAGTCCTGGGCCGCCACGGTGAGGAGCGCGCCACTGCCAAGGGTGACGCTGCCATTGGCGGAAAGGTGGATGGAGCCGCCGGTGACGCCGGAGGCATTCACCGCGCCGGTCACGCTGATGCCGCCCTGATCGGCGGAGAGGCGGAAGGTGGCGGCCTGGCTGCTGCCATCCACCAGCACATCCCCGCCGCGCACACGGATGGCCTGGCTCTGCGTGAAGGAGGCTGCGGACAAGGCGGCGGCGAGAGTGGACAGCGTGGGCAGGGCGGCGGTGTCCAGCACGAAGCTGCCGTGACGGCCACCGATCCCGCCGGAGGCGATGAGAGAGCCGTTGTTGATGAAGGAGCCAGCCGCCACGCCAATGCTGAGAAGACCCGCATTTCCACCGCCGGGCTGCGCGGCCACATTCACGATGCCGAGGCCGCCGATGACGACGTTCCCGGCATCAGCCGTGAGGATGATCTCCCCCGCATCCGTGTAACGTGTGACATCATAAATGCCCTGCGCGGTGCCGGAGACATCGAGCGTGGAGGTGATGTCCAGATTTCCGGTGGTGGAGCGGATGGACAACGAGCCACTGGGCAGACGCAACACGGTGCCCACCTGCACATTGGCCCCGGTGATGCCCAAGGCGGACCCGAGACCGCCTGCGACGAGGGTGGCAGCGCCTGCCGAGGACAGCAGCGAGAGATCCCCACCGGAGACCAGCGTGCGGACCGCGCCTGCCGCGCCGCTGAGCTGCGGCGTGGTGATGGTGAGCGCATTCTGCACCGTGAGGCCGCCCGTGCCATGCCCTGTGAGGCCGTGGGAGGCGGTGAGACTGACCGTGCTGAACTGATCCATGGCCACCTGCCCCGTGCCGAGGCGCAAGGTGGCGGCCTCAAACGCGAGGCTGCCCGTGGCCGGAGCAGCCAGCCCCGAGGGGGTTCCGCCGGAGGGATTTGCCAGAAGGATGTCCCCAGCGACAAAGCGCACATCCCCGCCGGCCTGATTGAAGCCACGGATCTGCGCGGCGGAGAGCGACAGCTCCATGAGGTCCGCCCCGCCGAAGACGCCGGTGCCGTAAACATCCAATGACGAGTAGCTTTGCAAGGAAAGAGAGCTGGCATCCCGCAGCGCGGCCAGGAAGCTGCCAGTGACCACAAGGCCGGGCGCGGGCTGCAAGGCGCCGGGAGAATCCAGCAGCAGGCTGATGTGGCCGCTGCTGACCGTGTAACGACCGCCGGAGATGGATGCGGCCGCATCCAAGGTGATGGCGGAGGTGGAGTCAAAGATGACACTGGCGCCGGATATCTGCGCGCCAGCGGCGACCGTCAACGCAGGCCCTGCCGCCGTGGTGACACCGCTGCGGGTGATGGCGGCGGACGTGCTCTGCGCCACGCGCAGCAAGGCGCCATTGCCAACGACATTGAAGGCATCGGCTGTCGAGGCCGCCCCCGTGGAGGTGACGGCGGCCCCGGTGGCAACTGTCAACGCGCCCTGTGTGGCGAGGGTCACATCCCTGGTGACAAGCGTGGCACCGCTGCTGACGGTGATGCTGGTGCTCTGCGTGGCGACGTTCACGGCGCCGTTTTCCCGCGTGCGGCGGCCGCCGATGAGGAGGCTTTCCGCATCGAACGCGCCGAGGGCCTGCGCGCTGAGGGCCATGACGCCCGCGCCGCCGCCGGAGCCATCCGCCGTGATGAGGATGGCCAGAGGAGCAGTGATGTCGATGGAGCCGCCACGGCCGGTGGCGGAAAGCGAGGTGGAAAGGACGGAGGCATTCAGCGCCATGGACTGCGTGGCCTGAAGCAGGAGGTAGCCGGAATCCTGCGGCAGGCGGGGGGCGGGCTGGCCCAGGCGCGCGGCCGCCTGCGGGAAGAAGGTGCTGGCGTAGAAGAGATCGTAATCCGACCGCGCATGGATGACGCCCTGGCCCACCACCTCATAACGCGAGGCGAGCGTGGGCAGCACGCGTGTGGTGTTGAGGTCATTGAAGCGATAGCCGGAGACGAGGCTGATGTTTCCAGCCACCTCCCGCAGGCCGAGGGCGGGCTCCGTGGACTTCGGCGTGACGAGCACCGCGCCGGGGAGCAGCGCATAACGCGCGGGCAGCAGGGTGTACACACCTGCGGCGAGATTGGCGCTGCCAGCGAGGTAGATGCGGTCGCCAATCTTCAGCGTGTCATTCACATACCCCGCACCGGCGGCGAGGATGGGATTGGCGTTGTTGAGGGCGGAGACGACGGTGTTGTTGAACGGGGCCTCCAGCACGTAGCTGGAAAGGTAGCCAGGCAGGATGGCGAAGCTGCCGTCGGTGTCGAGAATGTCACGCGTGCCGCCATTCCCCTGCACCCAGCGCCATGCCATGAGATCGCCACCGCCGCGCAGGTCCACACTGGAGCCTGCCTGGGTGTCGATGCTGACGGCCTGGAGGAGCACCTGCTTTTCCGGCGGACCGGAGGCGGTGATGTCCACGCCATGGGGGTCAAGCCACAGGGTTCCGTCCAGACTGGCGCCATAGGGGATGATGACGCCCTGGCCGGTGATGGGATCAATGGCGGAGACGGAGGTGACACTGCCTGCCGCGAGCGTGAGCTGTGTGGTCACAGGGAATGGAAGCGTGCTGCCGGTGAGAAGCTCGCGCGGAGCGGCGCCGGTGCCATCCCAGCCGAGGCGGATGGTGCCAAAGGGCGCACGCAGCACACCGCCATGGTCAATGGTGGTGGCATAGAGGCCCAAGGTGCTGCCTGCCGAGAGCGGGAGCTGCCGCGCGCCGCCGGAAAGACGCGTGGTGATGGAGCCGGCCCTGGCCGAGCCGCCATCGAGATAGTCATAGGCCGCCACGGTGAAGCTGGTGGCGGTGGGGGCGTAGATCTGGCCGGCGGTGAGGGTGACATGTCCGGCGATGCCCAGCACGCCATTGCCCACGATGTCCCCATTCACCGCGGTGATGCTGGCTGAGCCGATGTTTTGCAACGCGAGGGAGCCGAGCTCCACATGACCGGCGATGATGCTGAGACTGCCGCCGCCGGTGACCGGGGGAACCCCGGTGAAGGGCACCTGCTTTGCCGCATCTTCTGGAAGCTGGGGCGGCACAAACTCCGCGCCAAGCGAGAGAGCCCCGGCCTGGATGCTGACCGCCGCATCGGCAAAGAGCAGGCCCACGCGCCCAAGCTGCACGCTGCCACGGGCAGTGATGCTGGCGGCCCCCTGAAACTCCACCTTCCCCCCCAGGATCAAGGAATCCATGCCACTGCTGTTAAATGAGTCGGCAGCAAAGTAACCGCGGCTGATCAACGGCGTGCCACCGGCGCCAAGCAGGGCCTGGCCGATGGCCGTGGCGTCCGCCGGGAACAAGGTGCGGATGACCGGCCCGGACTGGGTGATGACGAGATTGGTGTCCAGCAGCGGCTGGGGCGAATTGGCCACATAGAAGCGCTCCGAGGACACGGAGAGGGTGCCGCCCAGGGCCGTGCTGCCACCGGCAAAACCACGCAGCGTGGCATCCGAGGCCAGGACCTGCGCGCCTGCGAGGGTGATGGAGCCGCCGTTGCTGTCCACCGTGACCGGCACAGTGCTGATGGTGTAAACGGGCGCGGTGAGGCCGCTGTTGGCCGGGATGAGATAGCTGGCCAGCGGATGGGTGGAGGGCAGATCAAAATCCAGCACGCCGCTGGCGCCGGACACATCCAGCACGGCACCGGCGGCGGCGATGATATTGCCACCGATGGAGATGCTGCCGCCATCCAGCACGTGGCCGATGCGGCGGTCATGATCGTCCGGCACCAGCACGCGCGCGCCCACGGCGGACAGCACGCTGGCGGGGCCGATGTAAACGGTGGCGAGCGCCTCCGTGTAGTTTGAGAACAGCGGGCCCGAGTCACTGTCACCCCGGATGTCAATGTGCCCGCCGGGAGTGCTGATGGAGCCCAGCACGGCCACGGTGTGACCATGCAAGGCCACGGTGGCGCCGGGGTCCGTGGTGATGAGGGAGCCTGCCTCCAGCACGATGTCCCCGCGCACCTTGAGGCCTTCCACGGCGACGATGCCGGAGCTTTGCAGCGTGAGGCTCATGGTGCCGCGCAGGCCCACGGGGAGGCGCAGGATGGTGGTGGCGAGGGAAGGTCCGTCCGCCAGCACCAGACTGTCGGCCACGGGGGCGATGACAGTGCCCGCCGCGACATACACGGCTGGCAGCACCTGACCGGCGACCTGCGCGCCAAGGCCTGTCAGCTCATGATGCGAGAATCCGCCCTGCGTGAAGAAATCCGCATCCAACATGAGGGTGGAGGTGTGCAACGCGACGCCGCCCACCTGAAGCAAGGGCGCCTGCACGGCGAGGGTGCCGCCCTCCGCCCCGGAGTAGCCGAGAAGCGTGGCGGCAAACTGGGTGAAGCGGCCGCCATCGAGATACCTGATCTCATTGTCCAGCCCGGCCCGCAGCGTGAGGGTGCCCGCATTGCCAAAGGCGGCCGCACCAGTCTCCGACAGCCGCACACCGCCGGACACGTCGATGACACTGCCGGAGGGCAGCTCCACATCATAGCCGGCGAGGGTGATGCTGCCGCCCTCGCTGGCATAGGCGGGCAGCCAGAAGCCCTGCACGCTGCCACGGTCATCCATGAGGGTCCCGGCGGTGCTGAGGCGTGTGGTGGCGCCGAGGCGCAGGAGGCCGCGCCCCGCATTGGGCGGCGGCTCCACGGCCTGCGTGCTGGCCTTGATCAATTCCGAGCGCTGGCCGAGGCCGATGTTCCATGCGGTGAGATTGATGGTGCCACCTGGTGTGCTCAATGAGCCGAAGATGTCCAGATTCGTGCCGAGGAGGGAGATTTCCCCACGCAAGGCGGCGGTGAGGGAGACATCCGACGGCACGATGATGCGGCCATCCCCATTCTCCACCCTCAGCCGCCCAAAGCCGGAGCTGATGAGGAGCTCCGGCGAGAGATACACATCCGCCAGACGCTCCGCGCTGAGCGCGAGCGGACGCCCGGCGCCATCCAGGGCAAAGGCCGCGGCGGCGGCCTGCACCACGCCAGAGCTGAAGGTGATGGTGGGCGGGGTGGGCGAGTAGTGGAGATAGTCCGGCCCCTGGCTGCGCTGGGACTCAAACACCAGGGAAAGCTGCGCGAGGTCCGGCCCTGCGGCGCGCTGACCAGCGCCCTGCACAGTGCGGCCGATGAGAGAGCCATCCAACGCGGCGGCGGCGGCGGTGATGCTGAGCTTTCCACCAGCAGCGCCGTGGAGGCTGCCGGGGTCCTGGTAGGAAACACCAGGAGCGATATTCTGCACAAAGGAGGTGGAGACCGCCCAGGTGAGATCCCGCAACGTGGTGGCTGGCGTGTAGATGCCGTCGTAAACGAGGTTTGGCGTGGCCTGGGAGATGTCGATGATGTGGCCGCCGGTGATGACACGCGTGGTCTGGACCTCGCCTCCGGTGTAGTTGATCCACCCGGCGGAGGTGTCCACCTTTGAGCCGTCCTGCATGACCACGGAGCCGCCGGAGTGCAGGCTGA
This sequence comes from uncultured Prosthecobacter sp., assembly GCA_964588755.1. Taxonomy (GTDB): domain Bacteria; phylum Verrucomicrobiota; class Verrucomicrobiia; order Verrucomicrobiales; family Verrucomicrobiaceae; genus Prosthecobacter. The sequence continues at coordinate 37,301 of CAZPSQ010000027.1, forward strand.
CGCTGCCACCGGCGACGGTGAGCTGGCCGACGGTGCGCTCGATGAGGCCCAGGTAGCCGGAGACATCCGCCAGGGGGGTGCCCACCCAGGTCCTGCCGTTGTAAACGCCTGTCTCGCGGATGTCCACGGTGATGGTCTGGCCGCGCAGGACGCCATTGCGCTGAAGGGGGGAGTCTGCCAGCTCGGCGGCACGCAGCTCCAGCGTGATGAGGTTCTGCGTGACGGGCACGCTGACATCCGTGGAACCTGCCACGCTGATGACGGCCCCGGCATCGAGATAGATCTGCCCGTCGCTGTAAACGAAGTAGCTCTCCGGCACGGTGCCCTGCGTGTAGTAGTCCCACACGCCGGCCTTCACACTGACGAGGGCGTTTGGCGCGAGGAGGGTGGAGCCGGCGCCAAAGCGAGCGGTGAGGCCCTGAATATTCACCTGGGAGCGCAGCGCCAGCTCTGTGCCGGTGATTTTCTCCGTGCTGTCCCACTCCGGCAGGATCTGGGTGACGCTGCCCGCGCCGAGGGTGACATGGCCGGAGGCGCTGAAAAGGAATGGCGTCTTTGCCTTTGTCCCGGCGTCGGTGTTGCTGCGCGCGCCGTAGCTGGCCAGCAGGTCCACACGACCATTGAGCGCCACGGAGGTGCTGCTGTTGATGGCGCCGTTGTGGACGACCTCCCTGCCGGTGATGGTGGTGTTGCCACGCGGCGCCTCGATGACGCCATTGTTGGTGGCGGCGCCCGCGTAGGGCGGGATGAGCGAGGCGGGGTCCACCACGGCGCCGACATAGACATCCAGGCCGCGCAGGCTGGCATCCGTGCTGCTGTGCGCGATGACGCCGACCTGGAGGCCTGCGGCGAGGATGGCCTGGCCGTCCGGCGTGGCAATGGTGCCGTTGTTGGTGACATTCGGCCCCACCAGCATGACACGGCCGCCCACGTTTGAGTCGGAGGTGGGGGCCTCGATGAGCGCGCCGGCCTGCACGGTGACGTCCCCAATGCGGCCGCCCGCCGGTGGCGCGGGCGGATTGTAGGCGGGCGTGCCGTCCCCGCCCTGCGGCAGGGCCAGCGCGGTGAAGAGGAACTGCGCGTCCGGATTGTTCAACAAGCCCTGGCTGACGAGGTTCGAATTGATGGGCAGCGACGAGGCCACCAGCGTGTGCGTGTTCACATGGCTGCTGCCGCCGAAGATGATGCCGTTCTGATTGATGATGTACACCTGCCCCTGCGCCTGGATGGA
>CAZPSQ010000028.1:0-38504 GCA_964588755.1 uncultured Prosthecobacter sp.
CTTCTTTCCTTTGTCTTTCTTGATGCCTGGCGTTCAGACGTGTGCTCTTCCGATCTCTTCTTTCCTTTGTCTTTCTTGATGCCTGGCGCGGGCTCAATCGGCACGGCCTTGGGCACATGCGGCTCCGGCGGGGTGCGGATGACGATGCCGGGCTTCAATGCCGAGATCCATTTTTCCGCAGCGGCGTAATTGGCGTCGGTGGGAGGCACCGTTTTGCCTTCGATCTGGGCATTTTTTCCGGCCAGCTTGGTCTCCAGGGGCACGCGGGTGCCCGGGGGGAGGCGAATCTCCTTGGCCTGATAAAATTTGAAGGGGTATTTGTTCTCTCCCACCTTGCGCTGGAGGATGATCTCCTTCGACGAAACATCGACGAGCAGGTGGAAGTCCATCGGGATGATGGTGAGGTGATCCCCGGGCTGGAGCATGGTGCTCATGAGGCCGTTCATGCGCACGATGGAGTCGATGGTGGTGTTGTGCTTGGTGGCAATGCCCAGCAGCGTGTTTCCTGGCTGCACGATGTAGTCCTTTTTGCCCATGGTGCTGTTGGCGGAGTACAGCATGTCCATGTTGATCTCGCCGATGATGCGGCGTGCTTCGGGGCAGGTGGCGGACTCTGGGAACTGCAGACGGAGCTTGTCCAGCGCGTCGCGCCCTTCTTCGATCTTGCCATCTTTGATGAGCTCGATGGCCAGCTCAAAACGGCGCGCGCCGGGGTCGATCTTCGGACGGTCCTTGTCCTTCATCGCGGCGATGTCCTTCTCCACCTGGTTTTCCTTCACCAGCACGTTCATGTAAAACCACCACCCCACCGAGAGGCTGCCTGCCACGAGGCCCACGGTGATGAGGAAAGCGAGGATCTTGAGCTGGGCCTTGGCCATCAGGAAGAACGGAGAACGGGAAAGCACCTGCTACTGCTAGCCAATGAGGCCGCGGCGCTTGAAGTCGAAGAGGTTGATGTTCTGGGACTTTTCGATCATCTCGACGGTGAATTTGAGAAGACAGATTTCCCACGTGTCGTCCACGCCTTGAATGACAGCCCGCATGGGGTTGCCTGTGGTGCGGATGTCCGCCAGCAGCTTGCCGCAGACCGTTTCCATGGGCTCATGGACGATTTGCTCGCTGATCTCCCCTTTGCGAAATTTGAAGCCGTATTTGAGGATGGCCAGCTTGTGAATGTTGTTTTTGAGGAAGTCGCCAAAAGCGGAAGCCTCGGGGCCGAAACCCTCAAAGTCGAAGTTCCCGTTCATCTCCGGCCGCAGGATCAGGGGCTTTTCCGCCTCGATGCGGCCCTCCCGCACGCGGACGGCGCCGACGGTGTCCATGAGCTCGGTGACGATCTGAAACTCAAACTGGGTGCTTCCAAAGGTGTCGATGCGGCGGTCCGGCTCGTGCAGGACCTGGGTGTTCTCCAAAGCGTATTGGATGTCGAACTCTGTGGGCATGAAGGTTTTTGGGGTGGCTCAGAGTAGGCCAGTTGTTCCTGGGGGCCAGTGATTTATTTCTTGCTGGTGCCCTTGTGCAGGCCTTTCCGCTGATTTACCGGGGTTAGATGAAGCTGCCGCCCCATTTGCTCGATGAAATCATCCATTCTCTAGGAGAGGTGTTTTCCGGGCGGCGCTATGCGGACAAGGTCATTGAACATGCTTTCAAACGCCACCGCAAATGGGGCAGCCGAGACCGGCGGCTGTTTGCGGAGTCCATCTACGAATGTGTGCGCTGGTGGCGCTGGTACTGGTTTCTGGCGGGGCTGCCTGACGCGGAGCACGCGGACCAGGAGAGCATCAACCCGGAGCGCCTCTACAGGGTGTGGGCCGCGTATTGGATCATCACCGGACGGGAACTGCCCCGGGATGAAAACGCGCCGGAGATCCGCCCCGGTGATGTGCTGAAGCGCGCCAAGCAGGAAGTGCCGGCTGCCATCCGTGCCGCCATTCCCGACTGGCTGGAGCAGCGCGGCACCCAGGAGCTGGGGGTGAAATGGCCCGCCCTGCGCGAGGCGCTGAACCAGCCTGCGGATGTGTTTTTGCGGGTAAACACCCTCAAAGGCGACCGCCGCAGCCTGCGCGAGGCGTTGGGGCAGGAGGGCTTCGAGACAGAGGCGGTGCAGGACGTGCCCAGCGCGCTGCGCCTGAAGCAGCGGGCGAACACCTTTGGCTCCAAGGCCTTCAAAGGCGGGTTGTTTGAGGTGCAGGATGCTGCGTCCCAGCTCATTGCCCCCTTTCTCCAGCCGGAGCCGGGGCAGCGCGTCATCGATGCGTGTGCTGGCGGCGGGGGCAAGGCCCTGCACATTGCCGCCATCATGCGCAACAAGGGCCGCATCCTGGCGCTGGACGTTCATGCCTGGAAGCTGGCGGAACTGCGCAAGCGTGCCTCCCGCGCCGGGGTGGACATCATCGAGGCCCGGGAGATCGACGGCTCCAAGACGGTGAAGCGACTGGCCAAGACGGCCGACCGCGTATTACTGGACGTGCCGTGTTCCGGCCTGGGCGTGCTGCGCCGAAATCCAGACGCCAAGTGGAAGCTGACCAGCGCCGAGGTGGACCGCCTCAATGCGCTGCAGGCAGAGATTCTGGAAAGCTACAGCCGCATGGTGGCCCCTGGCGGCAAGCTCGTTTATGCCACGTGCAGCATCCTGCCCAGCGAGAACGAGCAACAGGTGCAGGCCTTCCTGGCCAAGCACGGCGCTGAGTGGACGCTGGAGGAGGAACTGCACCGCACCCCGGAGCGTGGGGCGTTTGATGGCTTCTACGCGGCAAGGCTCTGCAGGAATGCGGTGCCGGTGGAGGGCGCCGAAGTGCCGGGTGCGGCAGGGGAGGGTGTTTCGTGACCAGCCTTACAGGCCAGCCATAGAACATATCCCATTTGGGAAAGCCTGCCCGTCAAGCCGAAGGCCTTTTTCATCCATCATTTTCAGTGGCACCCGCACCCTGTGCCGCACGATCCACCACCGCCTGACGGAGCCGCCCCACCGCCCATGATCCCTGTGCCGCCGATGGGCACTCGGCGGACAGGCTGGCCGCTGTCTGGATGCTGAGTCAGGGCATCGTCCTTCATGCTCTGGCGGATCTCAAAGCGCTTCGGCTGGTCGCCTTCAAACTGGGGGATGGTTTCGTAAACGTAGGTGGGCATGACGGGAAATGAGGAATGTCGAACGCAGAATGACGAATGAAGAGGCCGGAGCAAGTGGCCTGGACTGGAAAAATAAAACGGCGTCCCCGGTGAGAGGGACGCCGCTGAATGGAACCAATCGATGGCTGGCTGGTTAGCTTTGCTCGTCGATCTTGACGACCTTGTAGCCGCCGATGGCCTTGAAGAAGATCAGCAAGATCAAATAGATCGCGGCCATCGTGGCGGGGATGAAGGCATCGGCCTTCAGGGTGGCGCGGTCGCCACGCTGGTCGGCGGCCACCACGCTCTGCTGGGCAGGGGTCTTTTCTTTAGCTTCCTTGGCCTCCGCCAGCTTCTTGCCGTCCAGGCCGTAAACGGAGGTGGCTGGGATGTTGAGGAAGGTGCTTGGCGTCGTGGCCTTGTACTCCTGGTACAGGGCCGCGTCTGCCTTGTTCAATTCCTCACCAGCGAACCGATCCTTGCCATAGCCCAGGCCGGGGCCGCCGATGAGACCGGCGGAAAGCATGCCGATGCCGCCCATGATGGACATGGCCACAGCACCCGTGTGTGGGAAGCGGTCGCCAATGACGGCGAGCATGGTGGGCCAGAAGAAGGTCTTGCCAACAGCATAAATGCCAAGGGCAAGGAGGGCTGCCCCGAAAGTCGTCATGGTGCTGGCCAAGTTCAGGCCGATGCAGGCGATGATGGCGCAGGCCAGCAACAGGCCGATGGGGGAAATCTTCAGCCTCGTCTCAATGAAGTGGGCGCAGAAACGCAGGCCGAACATGATGGCGGACGTCCAGATAAACAGGTATTTGCCCTGCTCGGAGGTGAACAGGTTGCCCGTGATGTTCTGGATCCAGCCGTCCGTGCCGAGTTCAACCGCGCCGACGAGGGCATGCGTGACGAACAGGACGAAGAGCAGGAACGAGCCAAAAGAAAAGCCGGTGATCACTGCCACAGCGATGAGCAGGACACCACCGATGACGTAGCCGATGGTCGCGGCATTCTCAGGGGAGAATGCCTTGCTGATGTCCCCAAAGAACAGAGCCAGGAGGTAGCAGGCGACGAGCGCGCCCAGGATGCCCACGGGCTTCAGCATCTGCACAAAGCTGGCACCTTTGGCGGCAGCCTCGGATTTTGGGAACTTCTGGCCCATGAACATGATGGCGTAGAGGGCGGTCGGAACAAGGTAAAGCGCCAGCTGGGTCTTCCAGCCGATCTGCATCTTGTCATCCAGCACCCAGCCAGCCACAGAGCCAAGCACCATCCCGGCAGGCCAGGAGGCGTGCAGGATGTTGAGGTAGTGGGTGCGGTTCTCAGGGAACAGTGTGGCCACCAGCGGGTTTGCCACAGCCTCGAGGGTGCCGTTGGCGTAGGCAAAGATGAACATGCCCCAGAACAGGAAGGTGTAGGCATTGTCCGGCGTGCTGGCGCCGAAGGTGACAAATGCGGATGCGATGTGGCAAAGGAGGGCCACCGCCACAAGCTTACCGTAGCCGATTTTGTCCACGATCACCCCGCCGACGATGATGCCAAAGCAGAAACCGGAGAAACCTGCTCCACCGATAGCGCCCAACTGGGATGCTGTGAAGCCGTACTCCTTCCCCCAGTTATCAAAAATGCCGCCGCGGATGGCAAAACCGACGCCGGCGGCCAGGATGGCCATGAAGCCAGCCCAGAGAAGTCTCATACGATTATTTTCGCTCATGATGGGAGTAGGGAGTGTGGGTAGGAATGTGGGATGGTTGGGAGTGCCCCGCGTCTTTGGGAGTGCGGTAAAGCGCGTCTTTTAGGGGGCACCTTTCATCGTAACAAGGAAAAAATGCTCTCATTGCTGAGAGAGACAGGGAAGTTGGCGGCCTGGGGTGGGCAAATCGGGGAAAGATAGCAGTAGGGGGAATCACCCACGTCGGTTGCGCAGCATCTCAATGACTTCGGCGAGTTCTGCGGCCTTGGCGTGCCAGGATTCGCTTTGCAGGCGGGCTGTCACCTGGGCCGCATCCACTTTGAGGCCGCCTTGGGACACGCGGGTGAGCAATTGAATGAAGTCCGCCTGATCCCTGGCCACGTGCACCACGTCCTGCCAGGCGGTGGACTCAGGCAGCGCGGTGGAAACCACCGGACGGCCACAGGCCAGATACTCTTTCAGCTTTAACGGCGTGCAACTGATGGTCAGCTCATTGATCACAAAAGGCAGGATGAACGCGTCGGCAGAGGCGACGGCGGCAGGCAGGGCCGTATAGCTGACCGCCTTTTCCACCCGGATGTTTGGCATGGTGCCAAGGCGTGAGATGTGGGTGGCCACAGGCCCCATCAGCCGGAAGACGACATGGGGCAGGCTGCCGGCTGCCCGGAGCAGCAGGTCCTGGTCCAGCCGCTCATCCAGCATGCCAAAGAAGACGACCTCGAAAGGCTCGTCTGACGGAACTTTCGGCACGGAGGCGAAGTGCCGCAGATCCACCCCCTGGGAGATGACGTTGACGGGTTTCCCTGAGTCTGCAAACCGCCGCGCCAGATGGGCGGAAACGGCAACGACGCCATCCACGCGGCGGATGGCCTCCGCCTCCATGCGGGTGATGTGTGCGGGGTCCATGCCGGGCCAGAGCGCATAGTCATCCATGCACAGGTAGAGGCTCACTGCCTCCCCCAGGTGGCCGACGTAGGTGGCGTGGCTCGGGGCGCTCACCATCAGCGCGGGCCGCTGGAACTTCAGCAAGGCTGCCTGCCTGCGGACGGCGCGGGCGACGCTCCAGCGGTTGAAGCGGCGGACGACGGGGGATGTGGTGAAGGGCAGGGTAGGGGGGCTGAGCACGCGCAGGTTCGGGTGCTCCGGTGTGGCCTTGGCGCGGCGGCCGGAGGCGAAGTCAGCCACTTTTTGAGCCGAGCGCTGGAGGTCATGCAAGTTCAGCACAGGTCTGCGCAGGCCTACGGTTTCCACCCATATGACCCTGCTGTTTTCCAGGAAGCACCGGGTCAGATGCTGGCCCGTCGATGGGTGTCGGTTCCAATCAGGTCCAAACACGATCAGCTCATGTCCGAGTAGAGGAGAGGCTGGTGTGGTGTCAGGCGCGGGCATTGATGGCTTTGCGAAGAGCAGGGGAGGTTTTAGGGGGAGCTTCGACTATGGCTGGGTCCCGCAATCTATTACCGGTTTCCAGTGCTCTGTGTGGACAGCTTTTTCAAGATTTTATACACAGGCAGCAGCGCAGCTTTGCCCAGGACCACCGCACAGTCCCACATTCCCATGCTGCCGAAGGAACGAATTTTAAAGGCCGCGAGGCCGGGAAGATACCACCAGACCTTGGGGTCTGAAAAGCCGCGCCAGACCTCCGGCCAGGAGAGACTGTCATCCCGCCAGGAACGATAGCTGGCGGAGAAGTTGGCGCTTGCCACGGCTTTGGCGGCCGGGATCAGCAGCACTGGAATGCCCTGGCGGTGAGCCGTGTAGGTGTATTCGATGTCGGCGAAATTGTGAATGGTGCCACGGGTGGAGGGCAGCCCCAGCTGCTGCCAGACCCTGGTGGGGAGCGCGACCATGTTTCCATGCAGCCATTCCACGGGAACGGGGGTGGGCTCCTGTGGCGGCGGCATCTGCGCTGGCCAGCGCCGGCGCATCGTGCCGCCGGAGTAGGTCATGCCATCGGTCGGGCAGTCCGTGGTGCGTGACAACCCGCCGCAGACACCCTGGGTTTGGGCGGCGAGGGTGAACAACATTTCCAACGCGCCAGGATCAGGCAGCGTGTCATCATTGAGCCAGCACACGGCCGCGGCCCCATGTTGCGCGGCCTCCTGCATGGCGGCGCGGATCGCGCCCGCCCACCACCAGCGGCCGTCCCCATGAATGACACGTGCCCATGGGAACTGCGCCTGGATGATCTGCGCCGTGCCATCGGTGCTGCCGTCATCAGCCACCAGCACCTCGGCCCAGGCAGGAACGCCGAGATCTTGGAGGTGCCGCAGGCAGGCGCAGGTGGTGACAGCGCGGTTGTGAACCGGGATCAGTATCCAGAGGGGCTGCATTGCGGAGGGCCGGACCGGCATGTCGGGTCATAACGACCATATTGCTGTGGCGCGCAAGCCCGGAGTGGTCATGATCAAAGGCTGGCCTGCCCGGTGCCCGCTGCGGCAGGGACCGTCCATATGAATCCCGCATTTCCATCTGAACCAGCCTTGCCGCTGCCACAAGACGGCAGAATGTGCCGCATGCTCGCCAGGGTGCGGCCATGGCTAGAGAAGTGCGGGATCGCGCTGCTATCACGACCTGCCTTGAACCGGCTGGATCGCAAACTGGCGCAGTTGCTGCCACAGCGCGGCGGCTTCTTCGTCGAGGCGGGCGCCAATGATGGATTTCGCCAAAGCAACTCCTACTACCTGGCCCGTTTCCGTGGATGGCGAGGCATCCTGGTGGAGCCGATGCCGCATCTGGCCGCCCTTTGTAAACAAGCGCGGCCGGAAAGCACCACAGTCTGCTGCGCACTGGGTGCGCCTGAGGCATCCGGGCAGGGGGTGGCGCTGCGCCATGCCGGGCTGATGAGCCATGTCAGCGGCATTTTGAGTGATGAGGCAGGGGAAAGACAACGCGCGGAGAACGGGCAGCGCATCCAGGGCATGCCCGCTCATGACGTCATGGTCAAGGCACAGGTGCGCACATTGACCGAGGTGCTGATCCAGGCCGGAGCCCCGCCACAGTTTGATTTATTGAGCCTGGATGTCGAAGGCTATGAGGTGGAAGTGCTCCGAGGACTGGACTTGAGCCGCTTCTGCCCGCAGGGAATCTGCGTGGAGGTCCGTCATGGCAACAAAGCTGCCGTCGAGGCGATCTTGAGTCCCAGCCACACCCTGGTCGAGGTGCTGCATCACGCCAAAGATCACGCGGACTACTTCTGGCGCGCAAGCGGTCGTGTCTGAAGATCAGGACCGGCAACCCTCCGCACCAAAGAATAAATCGTCGATAGCGACAGCCAGTTCGTGCAGCATTGCTTCGTGCCAAGTGAGGCGGACTCATGTGGTCGTACCGCTTCATTCCACAGCCTTCTTCGCGGACATGGACATTGACGATAGGGTGCTCACGTGGCCAAACGACTATGACCTCGATCTTCCGACCGTGCGTCCACTGGGCTGAGCATGGTTTCTGCGACTGACCCATCGGCAAAACGGCGTGCTTGTGCGGAATTGCGCGGGCTTCGTCTTGTCGGAAAAGACGACCAAAAAGAGCTTGGACACCCTGGAGGGGTCGCGCTTGTCGGTCATCGTCTGCTCTGTCACTTGCTGGATTTGTCCCAGGATAATCATTGGTTTTGGGAGCTTCATGGGTTGTGCCTCCGGTTGACATGCGACAAACCGAGGGAGGCGTGTTTTCCCGGTCTGCGTTTCGTCAGCACGCCGCGACGTGGCGGTGTGCCTGAAATGAACGAAAATGGTGCGCCCCGTCCCCAGGTTCGTAGGGACAGGACGGGAGCGTGGCCGTCTGGCTGCTTGCTGCGCTTGACTCCTGATTTCGGCCCACCACTGCGACGCCTGCGCCGACGTCGCCCCCGCTGGCCAAAGAAGCACACGGCCCGCGCTTTGCGGCTGCCGTGAAGGTTTGCGACCCGGCTTCAGTGCCAGGCGGGTTTCGAGGGAGGTTCTACGCTTTCGCACGGGTCGCAGGGGGATGCGACAGACGCGGCGAAGCGTGAAACGGGAACACAAGTTGGATACTCGCTTTATCCCTACGACCTTCCGCCACCCATTCAAAGAGAACGGGCCTACGGTGCGCGGCACTATTGGCCGCTGATCGCAATGGTTTCGAATCTGTCATGTGGAACTGAAACCGGCCTTGAGAACCGGAGCCGCTTGAGACGGCGCATCTATTCCAGTCTAATGACTCCAAATTGTCAAACTATTTCTTCAATTCCTCACAGGCCAACAATTCAAAATGAAAGTGCAGAGGGACCCTTCGATCCCCATCGCAAGGCGCGACGGCAATTTTTAGCAGGCAGTTCACATCAGGGACAGCTACTTGCCCGACAAATGCCCCACCGTTTATCTCAAGTTTGGTCGTGTGAGGGTGAAAGGTTCCCGCGACAACAGAGGAGCTGGCATCTTGATCCAGTAACACGGCTCCTGAAATGCCAAGGCCAGGAAATCCTTGGATGGTCAAAGTTGCTGGTGCGGCGACTTTAAGGTTAGATCGGATGCTCGGATGAATGATTTCTTGATCCATGGTATAAGTCCGTTCACAAAAGAAACCCGCCGAGGTTACAAGCCCCGGCGGGCTGTGTTTCCAGGTTCTCAAGCCATGGAAACGGTGCTGACAGATTCGAAGTGACAGCGGGGCCAGAATAACAGAAGCGGCTAGCGCCGCAAGTGTCATTCTCCCCCTCCTGTCAACTTTCTGACGACTTTATTTTACATTGATTGCCTTTTTAGGTCAGTTTTTCTGATTCCATCATAAAAACCAAGCCTATCAATCGACTGATTCTCAGATGATTATGTCCAGTGAAACAGTTTTTTGACGTTTGTCAAGATGCTAGAAGCATCAGAAACCAATACCTATGATTCAGGTGGGTTAATTTGCCTATACGATGTAATGATTCTACGGAGAGCTTTGTGCGGAGAGTGGCGGTAAATCTCGTCATGCAGGCGTTCGGCGAGCATCGAAAGGAGGCGGAGGTAGAGCTTAATTTCGGCCGACCGAGCCAGTTTATCAACGGGATTAACGGCCTCCTGCAGCTCCAGAAAAATCTCTTGGAGCTGCTTCAGTTGCAGTTCGAACACCTCAATTTGCCGCATTTGTCAACCCTCGATTGATTCGGACATCTTAAGCAGTTGATAACCATTTGCAACAAGGGAAGGCCGAAGGCCATAAACTCGCGCCCGTGGGTCCATACGGTGCCGTCGTTCCTGACGATGTCCGCGCTTGCGGCCCTCGCCCTGCCTCCGCACCACCTTCGCCCCCTGCGCACTGCGCGTGTCGTCAACGCCTTCTTTTTTGGGTTCGGCTGGCCAGTAAATCCCCCCCACCGAACCCAAAAAACAAGCGGCCCTGATAGGCCGCCCTGCGGGGCTTATGACAACATGCTCGCTTGCACAAGTGTCAGGCGCTCCCGCGCCTGAGTTGGGTTCGGTGTTCCCTTCGTTCCTCAGGGAAATGGTTATTTCATCATCATCAAAGTCTGTTGTTCCTCAGCTCACGCTGGGGCGGGCGGAGACGGTGAACCCAGCGAAATAACATGAGCACCTCAGACACATTCTACCTTCAACGCATCGAGAACGCTTTGCAGGCCCTCGCCATCCTCCAGGGCTACGCCCAGGAGCGCGCAGACGCGGCGCGCAACGTTGACGAATACAGCGGCCCCTGCCACCTCGCCGCCGCCATCAAGAAGACGCTCAAAGCAGCCACAGACGAGCGCGCCGCCGTGGTGGCTAAATACAACCCAGCCCCTGCCACCGAGGCCGAGAAGGCCCCCACTCAGCGAATCACCCTGGTCAAGATTGGGAAGGGGGTGGCAGCGTGAACGTCTATGAAGAGGCACTCAAAAGAGCGAGGCAACTAAATCGGTCGGAAAGGGGAAGAACGTGCCTGCGCGCCCTACAGACATTCTTTGAACATTCCGACCGCTCAATGTTTTGCCTGGACTCGCAAAACCAACGCGCAGTCATCGAGCTAATGTCAGCATTCGCGCTGTCTGCGCACAGCACCATAGACGCAATCGAGGAGGTTCTAGCATGAAATGGCATGTTGAAATCGTCGCCAGCGACAGCCGCGGCCAATTCGTTCAGCATTACTTTGTTCCAGGCGCAGACCGCCAGGAGGCCGCCCGTAACGCACGCCTACGGTTCACCAAGGATTACCCCGAAGGAACGGAATATATCCGGTGCCAACTCGTTGAACCTGACACCGGCTGCTTGATCCTATGAGCAGAGAGGCACGGTGGACGCGTGAACGCGTTTGTGAACACTGCGGGCGGTCCTACCTGGCTGCCCGCAGTGATTCGCGCAGCTGTAGCCCACGTTGCAAGAAAGGCCTCCAACGGAGAAGCCAAACCCGGCGCGATTGGTGCACCAAGAATATCGGCAAACCGAGCGCCAGCCTTGTCCCCTCTATAGCTGCAGTAAATCTGAATCATCCGTTGTGCCAGGCTTGGCCCCAGGGCCAGCTTGTAACGTTTCTCTATGGACCTGGAGGCTGGAAACCTGGACGCATCAACTGGCACTCTGACGCAGGCCAGCAGTGCCTGCGCTCTGCTCGCATGTGTACGCGTCACAGCGACATTGACAACACCTGGCAAATCCCCGTCGAAGATCTACGTGGTTGTGACGCCGTCTTTGCATGGGATGTGCGCAAAGCGTGAATGCCGGCATTGTCCCCTTTATAGTCCCGCAGGGCAATTAGTTAAGGTGTCTTAACCTTTCCAGCGGCCAAAAAATTTTTCACGTTCGCGCTGCTCACTTTGATTCAACAGGCAAGGCCTTGCGCACAAACGTTGAGGTTGATTCTACTATAGGAAAACGAGATTTTTTCACCCCCTCGCTGCTTGGATAAGCTTCCCGCACCAAGTTTAGTAAAGACTCCTCCAGCTTCCGTGCCATTTCTGGTACATCCTGGGCAAACTTCATCGCCTTGGCATCAGCCTGTGGGAACTCCGCCACGCTTGATTTTGAACTCAAATCCAAGGGTTTTAGTGTCCACGCATACCCTACCCAGGACAACCAACCGAGCACCGGCGCTACAACGAGAAGCAGGAAAAGAGCGACAAACACCACAAGGCGGGTAAGCAAGACACGAATGCGGCGAAGTTCAGCCAGGATCAAATCAGATTCTTCCATACGGAAATCTCGTCCGCAACTCTACGAGCTGTCAAGGCACCGTAGCTTCAATCAAGATCATTAGTTCTTCTTCGGCGGAGGTCTTGGACCGAGTCTCAAACAGGCGTCCAACAAGCGGGATTCTTCGCAGCTTCGACACCCCGCGCTCTTTGGCTTGCTGCCTGCTGGTGACGATGCCGCCCAGGGCAACGGTTGAACCGTTTTCTAGCATGACTTCCGTGGTCAGCGACTGACTGCCGATGTTCGGCACCTGGTTTCCGCTAATCGTGGACGTGCTGGTGACGCTGTCGTTTTGCTGAGTGATTTTCAATGTGACCTGGTCTTGCGAGTTCACCAGGGCCTCGACTTTCAAACGCAAGAGCACGTCTTGATATGCGATCGTGGCCGAGGTGCTGGCTTGACCGTTGGACGTGGTCAGCACGTTCTGCGGATATGCCACACGCTCGCCGCTGGTGATCTCGGCCGAGGAACCAGAGCGAACAAAGAGCGAAGGGCGGGAATCAGTCCTAAAGCTGCGGTCTTCCTCCGTCACTTTCAGGTAGCGGCTCAGGCTTCCAGCAGAGCCGTACACTGTCAGGGCCTGCGGTGCAGCCCTCAATGGTGCAGCAATGGTGCCAGCGCCTGCATTGCCGATGGTGAAATCATCCATGGCCGTCAGCCAGTCCAGGCCGGTCTGGTATTCGCCGCCAAGCGACACGTGGCCGATGATGGCCCGAATCCTGACCAGCCGCGCCTGGGTGTCCATCGTCTGCACGAAGGATTGCACAACCGCGAGCTGTGACCGCGTGCCGTTGAAGTGAATGGAATTGTCAGGCGCGGCAATGAGGGAGGGCGGGGGAGCCGGGTTAAATACGGCCACAGGGGCCGTAGCACCCGCCTGGGGCGGCGGCGGCGGTGGTTGCAAGGGGAAGAGTGTCGCGGCCTGCTTGACGAGGTCCTGCGCGGCAGCAAAACGCAGCGGAATACGGGTGGGGGCCGGTTCCTCCGGCGCTACCGGCGTCGGCCTCGTCTGCTCCAGCATGTCCACGGATTCAGAAACTCTGCGAATCTCAAAACCGGCCGCAGCGAGCACGGCAGGCAGCACAATCCGCATTTCGTCTTTCGTCGCAGTCATGGGGCCGAGCTGGATTTCGCGCCCTACGACCTGCGGCGAGATGACCAGCGTTCGCCCGAAGGCATCCCTATAGATCGGGCAAACGGTGTGCAGCGGCTGGCTGTAAGCCGTGATCTCAATCACTGTTGAGGCCGGAGCCGACTTCAGCGAAGAGACGGCGAACAACGAGGACAACATGACCAGCAGCCCAGGCAATGAAGAACGCGCCCATGACCTGGGCAATAATGGAGTCGGTGACATTCATTTAGCGAGTTTGGGTTTGTCGAAAGTCAGGGTTTCAGCGCCGGCATGAACTATCACGCTTTCGGTCGATTCTTCCGCCATCGTGATGAGCCGAACGCCGGGCCGTTGCACCATAGAAAACACCTCGCCATCCGATGTGTAGAAGGTCAGGGGAGCGCTCAGCTTGGCGACAATCTGCGCACGCGGGCCAGCAGCTCCTGCAGGTGCTGGCGCGTTGCGCAAATCGACCGGCTGCAGGTCTTCCTTTTCTGCTTTAGCAAACCGGCGCTCGATGTTCCAAAACCCTTTGTTCTTGGCGTAGAAATAGAAGCTGGCGACGATCAGGGACGCGAGCACCGCGAGAAACGCCCAGGCGCTCATAGACAAGGAAAAACCCTTCTCTTTGCGCGAGGTTGACCGCGCCACGTTGATCTTGGCACCCACGCCGTGCGTGTGATACAGCGCGGAGACTGTCGGACTAAAACGCGCGTAGTTGGCGCTCATCACCTGACGCTTTAAAGGGGACAACCAAGCCCGCCGGAAGTCGCCGACAAACCACGCAAGAATCGGACCAAAGCCAGGGAGGCGTTTCACGTTGACACAGTGAATCACTGCCTCGGCCACGTTGCGGATTGCCACGTCAATATTGGCTGCTGACTGGCTGATAAAATACATGTCCACGCCGATCTGGCGGGACATCACAACCAGCTCGAAGATCGTGCGGTTGCGGTTCCGGTTCGCGACCTGGTCATACATGTGAAAGGCGAGCGCGGCCTCGTCCACGATGATGAGGTTTTCCGCCCCTTCACTACCCCCTACAATCACATCGGAAGCCAGACGTTCACCGCCTTCTGGTGACGGCTCTTTTCGCACCCACCTGGAGACGTCATCGGGCAGCTTGACGTGCAGGTGATCAAACTCGCGCTTGTGCAGCTCGTCTTGACTCCAAGGCACATTGGAGTGAACCACACCACCAGCTTTCCAGCACTTGAAGGCGAGTTCGGCAGCAAAGTAGCTTTTGCCGCCGCCCATCGTGCCGGTAATGATGAAAAGGCCCATGGAGTCAATTCACCGTTGGAATCCATGACTTGATGAAGCGAAACGACATGGCCCCACCTCTCAGCGTCAGCTCTGCAATGATCATCCCCATCAGCTCCGTGATGGGAACTATCCTATTGGCTTGGCCAAGCCAGACGGATGCCGGCATCGCCGCCATGTGTGCGGCCAGTCCGTTGATCGAGTTGATCAGCGTGGTGTAATTGGCATCCATCGCAGTAATGAGGGCTGCGAGCGCGGCGAATGGTGCGAGCCATGGATAGATGAGACTGAGACAGGCCATGAGCTTTACGACCATGGCCTGAATCGCTTTGAGCGTGGTAAGGATGGGTTCCATTGCTATTTTCCTCCTTCGTCAACAAATGCCCCGCGCATGATCGAGAACACGCGCCAGATGAAGAATGCCGATGCAACCCACAGAATCGCGGTGCGCACTCCCTGAAACACTCCCGAATGTTCTTCAATCGACACGGTGACAGTGTCGCCCATCACGGGCACCTGCCAGGTCAACGCGTTGTTCCCCGGGTTCGTGAGGCCCAGGCCCGAAGCGTTCAGCAAATTCCCCAACGCATTCCCTAGGCCGGATGCTTTCGCCCCGATCCCTAAGGCGAAGCTCAGGCCCTCCGGTGACGGCGTGCCCAGGTCAGCGCCAGTACCACTGTTCCCTGTGCCGCCCCCCAGCTTCTTTAGCTCTTTATTCGTCTCGTCAATCCCCGCCTTAATACCATCGCCGCTGGTCTTGACCTGGTCGGTCATCCGCTGGATTTCCTCCCGCAGCTCCTGATTGCGGGCATCCGCATTACCTTCAGGTGTGCCATCACGCGGCTGGTTTGACACAGCCGGCTTTGGCGCGCTCCCGTTCTGCGCAGTCTTTTGGTTCGTCCCTTCTGGACCGCCCCCCGCTGGTGGCGGGTCTGTCTGCCCTGTCGAATTGACTGTGTTCTCTGGACCTATTTTGTTCCAGTTGTCAGGGTTGCTTGGGTCTTGCTGCGCCGGAATCTCAGGATTGTATGGGGTGATTTTCGGAACCACCTCCTGAGCCGACAGAGTGAACGGATTCTGATTCGTCATGCTGATCGTGCGATCCTCACCCGGAACCAGGGTGACGAAGTCCCGGTAAATGACCACGTCGCCCTCTTTCGCCGTGATCATGAACGTTCGATTTTCGATCGAGTCTGGAGCCGACGAAATATCGACGCTGGCTTTATAACTCCGGTCTGGCGGCCCGCCCTCCTTCGGGTCCACAGGATTCCCATTGTCATCCGTCGGACCATCGGGGCCATAGGGTCCATCCTTGGACGTCTGCGGCTCGTCTCCGTCCACTTGATAGGCTGAAATCCAACGATACTTGACGCCTTCGGCGACCCTATTCCAGAGCGCGTTGGGCGCTGCAAAAACAACGATGTAGAAATCCACACCGAGGTCAAACGAACGAACCTCCTTCGTCTCGCCTTCCTGCCATGGTGTGACCGGCGTGTAGCTGCCCTGCGTGTAATACGCCTCAGTGTCTGCGCGGATCACTGCGACGCCAACACGACACCCAGGCGGGATTGTGGAAACGGTGACTGCCGTAGCGTCTGATTTCCACATGGTCTGTGCAAATGCCGACTGGGCAATCCCCAGCCAGCAGAGGAATAGCAAAACGTGTTTCATAGCCTCCAGCGCGATGCGATCAGCCCAAGGATGAAGGCAAGACAGAGCAAGGGCGCGTGAAACTCTGTCAGGGCAGGGGAGTAGCGCAGGAGCTGGAAAGGCTGGCCTGCGCTCACAAGCAGCGTGCCCTTGTAGGTCACACCGGAAACCGTCACGGACTCACAGGACACGCTCAGCGGCCCTGTGACGGCAGCCGAACCAGTCACACCGTTGAGTGTAACGGTCGAAGTGTCCGTGATCGTGACATGAGTCATACGTCAAACTCTGGATCTAGCACCGTGGCGCCATTCTCCCTGGCTAGGTCAGCAGCTTCATGGTGACGGCCGCAAAGGATAAGCTGCTTGATTTCCTCGCAGACCTCGGTCGGCAGTTCGTGGGCGGATTTCATGACGGGCAGGGGATAGGTGGAGGCGGGCGCACGCCTCCACAGGTGGGGGCTTAGATCTTGCCCAGCAGGCGCTTGCCCAGCTTGATGCCGACGAAGACGACGGCCACGGCGATGACCGCCGCAGAACCAGCGCCCACGGCGGTGCCAAGGCCGGTCATTTCGTCCAGAGCATCCGCGATGCCGTCAGCTTTGGCGGCAGGCGCGGAGGCCATGAGCGCGGCCCCAGCGAGTGCCACGGCCATGATGCGGTTGCTGATCTTCGATGCGAGTTTGTTCTTCATGCGATGTGTGTTTGTCTGTTTGTTGGCGCTCCTGTTTTTGGTTCCGGACCAGCGGAGCAATGGCCGGGAAATTCAAAGTTCCAGCGGGTGGCCGCACTCCGTGCAGCGCTCGTCAGAATTGATGTCGTCATACGTGTTTTGATGGCCGCAATCAGGACACTCCAGCTCTGGCGCATCGACAGACTCAGCCCCTTCCCATATGTCCTTATCGTACTCGGCTACGTGGGCGTCGTGATCACCGCTCAGGTACTCTCCGGTCGGCTCGCCGTTCTCCCAGACTTGGCCGTCGTGATCGATAAAATCATCTGGATGATCAGCGCCTTGCCACAGCTCGTTGTCGCTGTCGTATTCCCCATCGTGAGCGTCTGCCGCCATCCGAAGAAGGCGCTTGCCCAGCTTCATCAGCATGAACAAGCCAGCGATGAAAATAATGGCTCCAACACAGTCGGCGAGCAGCTCCGCCCATACAGCGGATGAAATGGCGTCAATAGCTTCTTCAATTGGATTCATGCAGTTTCATTCCCTCCCCGAAATCTGGAGTCGCCGCCTGCGGCGGAACCTCGATCATGTAGGCCTCTCCTGTTTCCTCAGTGGCCAGCCACAGCAGAGCCGGGCAGGCCTCCTCAGACTCAGGCACCTCTATGAATTGGCTCAGCAGGGCGTCCTTCAGGACAGACTTTTCAAAGGAAGTGAGTGTCAGTGTTTTCATGTCTCGATGCAGCACATCGAGCGTCGCAGGAAGCGGACATAGGTTCCCCTTCAAGCAACCGCCCGAAGTCTGATTTCCGCCCCCGACGGGCAAGCCGTTCGGGGGCGGAAATCAGACCTCAACACGCCTTAACCTCCCATTCTGCGCAGAGAGAGCGGACGGATTGAAGCAGCGGCCAACAGCGGTTCAGCACCGCGGCTAAGACTTGCGGCCAGATCCCAGCAAAGGGGGGCGGCTCGTCTTTGGATTGGCTACCTGTTGGGCAAGGGACAATTCCCCCTGCACTGCGTCTCCGTCGTTGTCTGCGCACGCCACGGGAGAGGCATGCATACGGTCTGATTGGTCACAGCGGGCAGATATGCGCCGGGCCTGTGCAAGACGAAGCCTCCCACTTTCAAAGGCCACCCGCTTCCATTGGTCTAGTAGCGAGTTGCTGGGAATCAGCATCAAGGATTCGTCACCGTTGAACTTGCCAACCTCATACCGGTTCGCTCCGTTCGTCGTAAACGCATCCTCAGTAAGCCCTTTCGTGACATACGACGCGCCGTCCTGTCCCGCGTCATACACTCGGATGCGGGCCATCCCGCCGCCGATGCCTTCCCAATAGCCCATCATAAACAGGCATGTGGTCGGGCGCACCAATGAGCTTTTCATGCCCGAAACAAGGGCATGCCAATGTAGTCTGTTTGTGACCTCCCCGAACTCTTCGCGGAGTATCCACGTCAAGTCCCGGAAGGCTGCGTCCGCCGACTTCTCTCCTCCATGCATTGCAGCCAGTCGCCGGAGCCACTGAAACTGCATCGAGCGCCGCACCTTCTCAGACATCGTCCGAGAGTTACGGTACGTGCAAGTGACAAAAAATTGCCACTCGCTGCGCTGGATGTGATGGAGGAGGGAAGCCGACATAGGCGGAGCAATTACGCCGCTTTAGACACGGGCTTGGAGGGCAGGGGCGAAGGCTGAGAACTCAGCTTCACCTGCATGATGGGAATCCCGTTACGAAGTTCCAGCACCTGCATAATGTGCGCCGTAACCGTCCGCCCTTCGCAAAGATCGTGTGTTTTCACGTCGTCTGCTGTCGGCTTGATCTGAACCTGTCCAGGGAACCGGTTCATAGGATTGGGTTCGGCGTCCATCAAAAACGCGTCGTAGTACGTGTTTTCGACACCCTTCATGTTCGTGTACTTGCGGGCTGTCATTTGGACAACCACAGCTTCGATTTTCATACGTTCTGTGTGGCCCCTGGTGGATTGTCACGCGTGCCCCGGGGCGCAGGGTCGCCATGCTTTCCGTCCCGAAAGAATGACCCCGCCGCGGAACATGCCGCAAACACGGGGGGAAGTTTGGCTGCCACAGGGGACGGGCCTGCCGCTTGTCCTTCCAAAATTTGACGCCGTGTCCGCAGATTCGCACGGACACGGCGGGGGTTTCGTGCCGCCTTCACGGCCTGCATTTCTCCCCAGACTTTGGCCCACCACTGCAACGCCTGCGCCAGCGTTGCGCCCTCTGGCCAAAGGAGCACACGGCCCGCTCTTTGCGGCTGCCGTGAAGGTTTGCGACCAGGCTTCAATGCCAGCCGGGTTTCGAGGGAGGTTCTACGCTTTCGCACGGGTCGCAGGGGGATGCGACAGACGCGGCAAAGCGTGAAACGGGAGCAGTAGCTGTATAGCCGTTTTCTCCCCACAACCTTCCGCCACCCATTCAAAAAGAACGGGCCTACGGTGCGCGGCACGATTGGCCGCTGGTCGCGATGGTTTCGAATCTGTCATATGGAAGTGCCCAATCTGGTAATTGGGATGTCGCTGGTAACGACATGGGACCCTTTTATTGAAGCGCCCCCAGTATGTCAAACTCCTTTTTTGGTGAATTTCACATCTCTAAATTCGATATCGGTCTGATACCAAATGACTGGCGTGAATTCAGTGACAGGCGGTGGCGTCATTGGCACATTTAAACTGTACATCATGACAATTGTCCCCGAGGCAATCACATCAGGCCCTTTGAGCATGGAGAGCTGTACCTCAAATTGTCCGATGGCTGGATCGCCTGCAGAGCCTTCTTTCTGCATTTGAATCCCAGGACGGCCGACATTCGCGACTTCGAATTCAGGCATTCCAGCCAGATACCGAAGCATGTAGAACTCGAATTTATCGATGAACTCGGGGCTTTGCAGGTCGACGTTTTTCATATGTGCTGTGTAATAAAAAACGCGCCGAAGGGGACTCCTTCGGCGCGCTGTGTCCATCTATTACCAGTAAATGGACTGTGCTGACAGATTCGAAGTGACAGCATGCCCAGGATAACGGGAGCGTCGGCCCGCGCAAGTCTTTTCACTTTGTCAAGCTTTTCAACTTTATATTACATTGATTGTTTGTAGTTAACTAGACTCGCTTGAAGAAGTTTAAATATTTGATCTTGAGTGATCTTTGGTTCCAATCGATGGCTTGGGGGTGGAGCCGGATTTAACCTCCGCAGCTAACGATTTGCCTCCGCTGTCCATTCTTTGGAGCCACACAGCAGCGGAATCTCGTTCAAGGTTGGAATCCTTGCGAGGCACATGGACTGCGTGAGGCGTATTTCATGTGAGGGCGCGCATGCAAGGCTTGCCAAAGGTCGCGGTTGCGATGGCGAACGACGATGCGAGCTTGTGAACAACCCAACCCTTGATCGTTTTTCCCTGTGCCTGCCGCCGCCCCAGTTCCACCGACCGCTGTTGCATCCCCTGCCCGTGCATCCGCTCCTGATCGTGAAGCCATCCCCGCCCAGCCTCCGGAGGATTTTACCGGGATCGAGGTGCATGATCCGAAGACGTCGGCGGCGGGTGTGCCAGCGGTGGCGAACTCGCTGAAGCATGTGTATGGCTCGAGCGGACTGGTGCGCGGCACGGCGGCGATGCTGGGGCTTAATCAGTGGACGGGTTTTGACTGTCCGAGCTGTGCTTGGCCCGATCCTGAAGATCATCGGAGCGCGTTTGAGTTCTGCGAAAATGGCGCCAAGGCGATCGCGTCGGAGACAACGAAGAAGCGGGTGACGCCAGAGTTCTTTGCGCAGTTCAGCGTGTCGGAGATCGCCAAGCTGACGGACTATGAGATGGATCAGGCGGGCCGGATCACGGAGCCGGTCATCCTACGCCCGGGCAAGCAGCACTATGAGGCGATCTCATGGGACGAGGCTTTCCGGGTGATCGCGGAGGAGCTGAACGCGCTGGCCTCGCCTGATGAGGCGGTGTTTTACACAAGCGGCCGGGCGACGAATGAGGCGGCGTTTTTGTACCAGCTTTTTGTGCGGGAATTCGGCACGAACAACCTGCCGGACTGCTCCAACATGTGTCATGAGAGCAGTGGCGCGGCGATGAACCAAAGTGTGGGGGTGGGCAAGGGCACGGTGACGCTGAATGACCTGGAGACGGCGGACACGATCCTTATCATCGGCCAGAACCCAGGCACGAACCACCCGCGCATGCTGAGCAGCCTGCAGCGGGCGGTGGGAAATGGGACAGAGATCATTGCGGTGAACCCGATGAAGGAGGCGGGGCTGACAGGCTTCATGCACCCGCAGCAGGTCAAAGGGATGCTGGGAATGTCCACGCCGCTGGCAAAGCAGTTTCTCCAGGTGCGGGCCAACGGCGACCAGGCGCTGCTGAAGGGCATCGCAAAAACGCTGGTGGAGGACGGAACGGTGGACCGGGAGTTCATCGCGCAGCACACGCACGGCTTTGCCGACTATGAGGCACACCTGCGAGGGTTGGACTGGGCGGAACTGGAGGAGGTGAGCGGGATCGAAAAGGCGGTGATCGAGTCTGTGGCACGCACATGCGCGGGGCGAGAGAGGAAGGTGATCACCTGCTGGGCAATGGGACTGACGCAGCATAAGAACGCGGTGGCGACGATTCAGGAGATCGTGAACGTCCATCTGCTGCTGGGCGCACTGGGGCGCGAAAGCGCGGGGCTGTGCCCGGTGCGCGGGCACAGCAATGTGCAGGGCGACCGTACGATGGGCGTGTTTGAGAAGATGCCGGAGTGGTTCATGTCCCGGCTGGAGCAGGAGTTCCAATTCACCGCGCCACGCAAGCATGGATATGACGCGGTGGCAGCGATCAAGGCGATGAATCAGGGGAGTGCCAAGGTTTTTTACGCCCTTGGCGGTAATTTTCTCCAGGCCAGTCCAGACACGGAATACACCGGCGAGGCGCTGCGCCGTTGCAGCCTGACTGTGCATGTTTGCACGAAACTGAACCGCAGCCATGTGGTGACGGGGCGCACGGGTCTTATCCTGCCGTGCTACGGGCGCAGCGAGCACGATGCGAGCTACGGAACGGACCAGTTTTGCACGGTGGAGAACAGCATGAGTGTGGTGCATGCCTCCCATGGCAAGCTGGCCCCCGCCTCCCCTCACCTGCTGTCGGAGCCGGAGATCGTGGCGCGCACGGCGGCAGCCACACTGGGCAGCCGCAGCAAGACGCCGTGGCTGAGCCTGATCACGAACTACGACCTGATCCGTGAACGGATCGAGCGGGTGGTGCCGGGCTTTGAGAACTTCAATGAACGGGTGCGCAAGCCTGGGGGCTTTTACCTGCCGAACGCGGCGCGGGAGCGGACGTGGGCAACGGCCACGGGCAAGGCGAACTTCAACACGCATCCCCTGTCCTGCGTACAGCCACGTGCGGACCAACTGGTACTGCAGACCTTCCGCAGCCATGACCAGTTTAACACAACGGTGTACGGGCTGAATGACCGGTATCGTGGAATCGGCAACGAGCGGCGGATTGTGTTCATGAATCCGGGCGACATGAAGGCGCGGGCGATTTCCCCGCTGGTGCCGGTGGACATGACGAGCGAGTTCAACGGGGAGACGCGGGTGGCGCACCGATTCCTGGCAGTGCCGTATGACATGCCGGCGGGCTGCGCGGCAGCGTATTTCCCAGAGGCGAATGTGCTGGTGCCGATCGACAGCTATGCCGATGTGAGTTTGACGCCGACCTCGAAGAGTGTGCTGATCACGGTGCGCGCGAGCGATTCAATGACGAATGAATGACCAAGCGCCGAAGCCCGAATGACAACCAATTGGGACTTCGGGTTTGATTCGTTTATTCGGATTTCATCATTGGCATCAGGCTCATCCCACCAACGGAAGCGTCCGCTTCTCCTTGGCGCTCTGGAAGGCGGTGTCCACGATCTGCTGGCCGATACGGGAGATGTCGAGACGGAGAGGACCGATGAGGGGCGCGCCGGTTTCCAGGTGGTGGATGACGTGCTCGACGGGGTTGCGGTTCGGTGCTTTCACCTCATCCACGGGGACTTCGTAGCCTTCGGGGCGGGCGCGGGTCTGCACGCGGAGGGTCTTTTCGTAGTCGTAGCAGGAGATGGTGCCGTCGGTGCCTTTGAGGACAAAACCGCACTTCGGCTGCGGCTGATGTGTCCACGGGTCGGTGAAGGTGCCCCAGCGGGTTTCGGTTTTGCTGAGGCCGAAGCTGTAGCGGATGACGGCCACGGCGTGCTCATCCACCTCCAGGCCAGCGGGTTCATCCCACACGCAGGTGACTTCCAGGGGGGATTTGCCGCCGAGGTGCCAGGTGCCCAGCGTGGTGCCGTAGCCCATGTAGTCGAGGAGGGATCCCCCGCCCTGCGCGGCACTGTAGAACCAACTGGCGGCCTTGTCGGCGGCGCTGGGTTCTTTTTCGATCTTGTCGGCGCCGTGGTAGAGCGGGCCACGGTTGCCGCCGTGGTGATGGAACTCGCGCACCTCGCCAATGAGGCCTTCTTGAATGAGTCGGTGGGCGGTCTGCTGGCCGGCATCCCATACGAGGGGCCAGTTCACGGTGAGCAGCTTGCCGTGGGGCCGCATGGCGGCGACCATGGAGTCGGCCTCGGCGAGAGACCCCGCGAAGGGTTTCTCCATGATGATGTGGGTGCCGAAGGGGGCGACTTTTTCCACCCACTCGCCATGTTTGGAGGCGGCGGGGCACAGGATGACGATGTCGGGCTTTGTCTGCTCCAGGCAGGCGCTGTGGTCGGTGAAGACCTGGGCGGGGGTGAGGCTGAAGTTCCTCGCCGCATCCACCATGCGCTCCGGCTGCTCATCGCAGATGGCCACGATCTCGGCGTCTGGATGGTCGTGGGTCTGCCGCAGCAGGTCGCCCATGTGGAAGTGGTCAAAGTTGATGCCTGCGATGCGCCATTTTTTACTCATGAGAAAGAGGGAATTTGCCTGCATCGAAGCGGAGACGGGCAGTGATGACAATGCGAAAGTCGGAGGGTGAGGTGAAACCGCCTGCGTGGGGTGGCTAGGAACTCCACCCGCCATATCTGCCGAGGCAGGAACCCACTGCGGAGAATGACAAGAACAGGTTTGTCAAAGCACAAACCGCCCCCCGGTGAAATGAGCTTGGCACCCTGTCTTTTCTCCCTTTACTCCCCTCCCCCGATAACATCTCCCACTCTCTCATGCCCATCGCCCGCGCCCTGCTCTCTGTTTCTGACAAAACCGGCCTTCTCGAATTTGCCAAAGGCCTGGCCGCGCTCGGCGTGGAACTGCTGTCCACCGGCGGCACGTCGAAGCATCTCAAGGACGGCGGCCTGACCGTGATCGATGTCTCCGACCACACCGGTTTCCCAGAAATGTTCGACGGCCGGGTGAAGACCCTGCATCCCAAGGTCCACGGCGGCCTGCTACAGCGCCGTGACAATGAGGAGGACAAGCGCAACGCGCAGAAGCACGACATCCCATGCATCGATCTTGTGGTGGTGAATCTTTACCCCTTCGAGCAGACGGTGGCGAAGAAGGACGTGACGCTGGAGGAGGCGATCGAGAACATCGACATCGGCGGTCCGTCCATGCTGCGCTCCGCGGCAAAAAACCACCGCTGGGTGACTGTGGTGTGCGATCCGGCTGATTACCCTGTCGTGCTGGCCGAGCTGGGCGAGCACGCCGGGGACACGACGCTGGCGACGCGCGAGCGCCTTGCCTGCAAGGTCTTCCAGCGCACGGGCAGCTATGACTCCGCCATCGCCAGCTTCCTGAACAAGGAGCAGGTGACGCAGAAAACGTTTAACCTCAGTCTGCCTCTGTATGCGGAGCTGCGGTACGGGGACAATCCTCACCAGGAGACCTCACTTTATGGTAATTTTGGAAATTATTTCACGAAGCTGCACGGCAAGGATCTGAGCTACACGAACGTGCTGGACATTCAGGCGGCCGCAGGGATCGCGCTGGAGTTCCGCCGCCCCACCGTGGCCATCCTGAAGCACACGAACCCCTGTGGCGTGGGCTGTGCGGATGAGGATCTGCGTGAGGCCTGGCAGAAGGCGTTTGAGACGGACAAGCAGGCACCGTTTGGCGGGGTGATCGTGGTGAACCGTTCCATGACGATCGGACTGGCTCGCATTATTTCAGAGATCTTTACGGATGTGATCATTGCGCCGGATTTTGACGCGGATGCACGTGCTTTGCTGCAGAAGAAAAAGAACCTGCGGCTGATCCAAATGCTGCCCGGTGTGGCCGAGGCGCTGGCGGAGCCGGTGATCCGCTCCGCCCCTGGCGGCGTGATGGTGATGGATGCTGACAACCGCGCCCTGGGCCTGGAAGATCTGGAGACGAAGGTCAAGACGGTGCGCCCGCCGACCCGCGACGAACTTGAGGCCATGCGCTTTGGCTGGCGTGTGGTGAAGCATGTGAAGTCCAACGCGATTGTGTTCTCCACCCATGACCGCACCCTGGCCATCGGCGCCGGGCAGATGAGCCGGGTGGACTCCTGCCGCATCGCCGTTTGGAAAGCTGGCGAGGCAGGGCTGAGCCTGAAGGGCAGTGTGGTGGCGTCTGACGCCATGTTCCCCTTCCCCGACGGCCTGATGGCTGCCGCTGACGCGGGCGCCACGGCTGCGATCCAGCCGGGGGGCTCCGTGAAGGATGCTGAAGTCATCGCCGCTGCGGATGAGCGGAAGATGGCGATGGTGTTCACCGGCCACCGGCACTTCCTGCACTAACAGGCGGCGGGGGCCAGCCCCCCATGACCGGAGTGGGCGGGAAGAAGCATATGCTACCTTCCCTTACCACGGCCACCAGGCATGGACCACTTCATCACATCTGGCCCTTGCCCCTAACGCAGGCTGGAGGCGATCTGCCGGGCCAGGCGTGCCAGGAGGCGGCTTTCTGCGGCGACGAGTTCTTCATACCCATCTGCGGCGAGGGGCTCGGTGGCGTTCCAGGTGCGGCTGGTGAGGATGCTCCTGCCTGGCAAGGAATAGACTCTCCAGGCGACATCCAGGACGGCGTGACCGTCGGCGTGACCATGCAGCTCGCGCACATCCAGGACGATCTGATACTTGAGGCCGTCGTCGCCGTTCCAGGGGTAGGTGAGGGCATGGCTGGTGCGCAACTGGCTGCCAAGGTTGGCCGCCATGACGCGGGTGATGTTGTCCTCAAGCCTGCCTGCCCAGCGGTGGGATTCGGCGATGGCCAGCTTGTTGCCGCCTTCCTGCATGACGAGATTTGGCCGGCTCAAGTAATCAGCCGTGGTGATGGGACCCACACCGATGCCGACACCACCGCGGGTGGGCGGTGCGCCCTCCGCCGTGAGCTTGTAGAGGGAGACTGCGGGGGCGGAACAGCCTGGGAGGATGCAGACGCCAAGCAGGCAGGAGAGGAGCGGAGCGAGGATGCGGGTCATCGGCATCAGGGGTTTTACTGACGTTTGGCGCGGGGCACGGGGTCTCCGGCTTCCTTGCGGCCGAAGATGAGGGAGTTGGGCTTTTCCGCGACGCCATCTGAAAGTGTTTTGAAGGAGCGGAGGGCGGCACGCAGCTCATCCAGTGTTCGTTGGAGATCCCCCTGCATGGAGCCTGCGGGGCCGAGGCTTTTGATGGAGTCACGCAATTGCTTCAATGTGGCATCCATTTCCGCCGTGAGGTTCTGGGTCTTCTCGCTGGCGAGGAGCTTGTGCGCAGCATCGAGGGCAGCCCGGGCCTCGGTCACGGTGGCGGTGAGGGCGTCCGCAGTCTGGCCGAATTTACCCAGCGTCTCGTCGAGAGGCAGTGACTCGATTTTGGCGAGGATGGCGTTCACCCGGGCCTCCAACTGCACCAAACCGGAGGACTGGGTGGGCATGACATCAAGGTCTCCCAGCCGGCCCATCTCCGCTGGAGGGGCATCGGCAACGTAATCCAGATCGATGAAGAGGGAGCCGGTGAGGAGGGAGCCTGTGCCAAGCCGGGCGCGCAGGCCGTTTTTCACCGCTTCCGCCAGGATGGCATCCTCATCGGCAGCTTTTTGATCGGTGGTGCGCAGGGCGCTGAGGTCGAGCTCCACCAGCACGGGCACGCGTGGGTCCTTGTGCAGGGTGCCGCTGGGGGTGTACTTGAAGGAGACGTCCACGACGCGACCGAGATTCAGACCCCGGAACTCCACGGGCGCGCCTTTTTTCAGGCCTCGCACGGATTGCTCGAAGAGGAGAAGAAGGCTGCGGTCAGGATTGAACTGGGCGGCCTCCGCCTCCATCTCGCTGCCGTAAAGGGTGAAAGTGTCACCGTTCTTGGCGGGTGCACCCTCGGTGCCGCCGTCGAGGAGGGCGAATGAGGCCCCGCCAGAAAGCATGGCCTGGAATGACGGGGTGCGGACGCGGAAGCCATCCGACCCGGCGCTGACATCGACGCCGCTGGTGTTCCAGAATGAGGTGCCTTTGGTGACGAGTTCGGCATATTCCTCGCGAATAAAAACATCGAAACGCACCTGCTCATTTTCCACGTCAAAGGTGCGTGTCTCCACACGGCCGACATCAAAGCCGCGGTAGTAAATGGGCGAGCCAACGGCGAGGGAGCGTGCCTTTTCCGCCACGAGGGTGAGGCGCAGACCGGGCACGTTGGAGGGCGTGACGGGAGGAAGCTCAAGGCTGTCGAAGTGATTTGCAGCGCCAGGTCCATCCCCGGGGTCCATCTCGATGTAGCTGCCGGTGATGATGGTGCCGAGGCCGGAGATGTTTGCGGCGGAGATGCGCGGGCGCACGACCCAGAAGCGAGTGCCGCCGCGCAGCAGATGCTCGGAGCCGGGATCGATGCGGAGGGAGACGATGACAGACAGAAGGTCGGCGGCGAGCTTTACCTCCTCCACCACGCCGACGCGAACGGAGCGGCAGCGCACCTCGGTCTTGCCACTGACGATGCTGTCCGCAGTGGAGAAACGCACCAGCGCCAAAGGTCCCTCATTGTTGTAGTGCTGCCAGACCATCCACCCAGCCAGGAGGATGGCGGTGACAGGCACGATCCAGACGCTGCTCCAGCGGCGGCTGCGCTTGACCACGGCGCGGGGTGAATCCGCAGGCACGGGCGCAGTTGCAGGCGCTGGCGCTGGCGCGGGTGCCGGGTCGGGTGGCTGGGGATCTGGGGCGCTCATGGGGGCGAGGACTTGGGGCCGTCATCCTGCAGGCGATGGCGATCCCAGATCAGGCGGGGGTCGAAACTCATGGCTGACAGCATCGTGAAAATCACGACTCCAGCAAATGAAAGCGCGGCGGGGCCGGGGGTGATGGTCATGAGGGAACCAAAACGGACGAGGCAGGCCAGCACGGCCACCACAAAGACATCGACCATGGACCAGCGCCCCAGCAGCTCCGTGACGTGATAGATGCGGGACATGTTTTTTGGGGAGGCTGTGACACGACCGCTGGCTGCCAGGCAGAGCCAGATGAGGGACACCACTTTCAGAAGGGGGATGAGAACGCTGGCGGTGAAGATGACGATGGCGACCGGATAGGCCTTCATTCCCCAAAAAGTGGCCACGCCGGAAAGGATGGTGTTTGACTGCGTGCCACGGATGCTGGCAGTGGTCATGATGGGGAAGAAATTGGCCGGGATGTAGAGCACCATGGCCGCCAGCAGAAACGCCCAGGTGCGTTCGAGGCTCCGCGGTTTGCGCAGGTGCAGCTCTGCCTCGCAGCGTGGACACTGCCCCAGCGACACAGGACTGGTCCTGCCACAGACATGGCAGGCGGCGATGCCCAGGGAGGCTGCCGTGGGCGCCAGGGTGGGGGCATGGGTGGCGGGACTGGTCATTTGATCGGAGGTGAGGTCTTCCGTTGTGCGACCTCCAGCCGGTCCCAAAGTTCGTACCGGTCGATGCCGCCGAGGGCAGCGGCCGTACACAGCACGACGCCGCCCAGCGCCCACAGGCCGACGCCATACTCCAGGCGGGCCAGGTGCCCCAGCTTCAGCAGGCTGACGATCATGCCCAGCAGGAAGACCTCGATCATGCTCCAGGGTTCGAGTCTTTGGTACATCCGGCTGGCGGCCACGGCCCCCGGCAGGGCAATGCCGTGGCGCAGCGGGGCTGCCACATACAGCAGTCCGGTCACAAGGAGCAGAGGAGCCAGGATGGTGAAGAAGAAGACGCAGACGGCCACCAGCGGATTTGTCTCCCGGGACAAGACCGCGACGGATTCGAACAAAGTCAGCTTTGTGCTCATGCTGCCTGTGCTCATGGTGATGAAGGGAAAGGCGTAGGTCATGCCCATGAATACGAGGGCGGCCATGGAGAAGCCTGTGGCATGGGCGAGGGAGCGGGGGCGGTTGCGGTACAGACGCTCCCCGCAGTGGCAGCAGTAGGCGGCATCCCCTTCCCGCAGACGTGGTGATTCCTGCAGCACATCACAGAGATGGCAGGCCACATGCAGTTCCCCCTCCCGTATCTGGGGCCATGAAAGCCAATGATGATGTCGGTCCACGGGCGGAGTTTCCTTCAAGTTGCGTGGATTCAAAGAACTATGTCAGGGAAGATGGAATGCGCGCGCCAAGCCCATGCCACGCCCGATTTCAGCCATTCATGCCCAACGCTTGCTTGCCATTGTGGACAGATTGCCATCTGTCCACAATGGATGAGAGCAGAGTGATCCTGTGGGAAAGAACGAAAAGATGCTGAAAACACGTGGTTGGCAGCGTCATCATAGATGCACACAATCGAACCTCCGCCTGATGCCCGCGTTTTCTGTCCACATGATCATCCCCTGCTACCGGGAGAGCGGACGCATCGGGCCTTTTTTGGAGGAGTTGTGCCGGGTGACTGCCGAACTGGGAGGCGTGACGATCCGCATTGTGGAGGATGGTTCTGACAAGGAGGAGTCGGCCCGCATGCGGGCCATCATCGAGCCGCTGCGGGGACAGCATGAACACCTTCTGGAGCCGCTCTTTCTGCCGGAAAATCTGGGCAAAGGAGGCGCGGTTTACGCGGGCTGGAACCTGGAAAAACAGGCGGACTGGCTGGGCTTTGTGGACGCGGACGGCTCCTGCTCCGCACAGGAGGTGGCGAAGCTTATCGGTCATGCGCGCGAGCAACTGACGCCGCACACGGCGCTGTTTGCCTCGCGGATGGGGCAGTTTGGCAGCAGGGTACACCGGCAGATCAAGCGCCGCCTCATGGGGCACATCTTTGCCTCACTGGTGTCCACGCTGCTGGGCATCCGTGTTCACGACAGCCAATGTGGGCTGAAACTGGTGCCGCGCGCTGCGTATGAGCGGTTTGCGCCGTTTCTTATCATCCGTGGGTTCGCCTTTGATGTGGAGCTGCTGGCCAATCTGCATGACATCAACGTGCCGTTTCTGGAGGTGCCGATTGAGTGGTTCGAGGTACCGGGCGGCAGCGTGCGAATCTTCCGCGATTCCTGGCGCATGGCGCGGGATGTGTGGCGGGTGCGGGTGAACCGCAGAAGGGTGGGTTGATTCGTCCTTGGCAATCAATGACGTTCTTGCTAAAGAAATTGGAAGAAATTCCCTACTTTGTTCCTTTGAATGCCGACGTCAGAAGATCCTGATCACACTGCTTCATTTCCCGACCTGCCGAGCCAAAGCACCGTGGAGCGACCACGGTCCAGCAGAGGGCGCTGGGAGCCGCCCCCACCGGAGGAACTGCAGGGCAAGCTTCCGCAGTATGAGATCACCACGCTGCTGGGCCACGGAGGCATGGGCGCGGTTTACAAAGGGGTGCAGATCAGCCTGGGGCGTCCGGTGGCGGTGAAAATCCTGCCTCCGGGGCTGGAGGAGAATGATGATGGTGCCAACTACGCCGAGCGATTCAAGAATGAGGCACGGGCCATGGCACGGCTTTCCCACCCCGGCATCGTGGCTGTGTATGATTTTGGCCAGACATCCGATGGCCTGCTGTACATTGTGATGCAGTTCATCGAGGGGACGGATGTGCAGAAGATGGTGGCCCAGCAGGGGCGCCTGCATTCCGAGCATGCGATGGCCATCACGGCCCATGTGTGCGACGCGCTGCAATACGCGCACGACCAGGGCATCATCCACCGGGACATCAAGCCTGCAAACATCATGGTGGGCCATGATGGCGTGGTGAGGGTGGCGGACTTCGGCCTGGCAAAGATGAGCAAGAGTGGCGAGTCCGGGCTGACGCGCACGGGCACCGCCATGGGCACGCTGCACTACATGGCCCCGGAAGCGCTGATGCTGGGCAGCAGCGTGGACCACCGCGCGGATGTGTATGCCGTGGGCGTGATGCTGTACTTCATGCTCACCGGGAGGCTGCCGCAGGGCATGTTTGAACTGCCCTCCATGCAGGTCGGCGGCCTCGACCCACGGTATGACGGCATCATCGCCAAGGCCCTGCGGGATGATCGTGATATCCGCTATCAGAGAGCCGGAGACATGAGGCGTGATCTGGATGGCATGCTGACGCAGCCTGTCGTCCATGTGAAGGCGGATGCCACCCAAGCTCCGCCCGCACTGCGCACCGGAGCCAGGCCTCAGCCGCATGGGCAGCCCCCGCCGCCCGAACCTTACTTTCGTCCGCCCGCGCCCCAGGTCGAGGCGCGGGGGAAGAAGCGTGGCTCATTCCTGCTGTGGGCAGGCATTGTTGTGATGGGTGGGCTGGGTGCGTGGCTGTTTTTCGACCGACAAGGCAATCCCCCCCACGCACAGCCGGAGGAGCCTGCAACGGCAGCGGTGATCTCCCAGCCTTCCGGCACATCAGACACGCCTGCTACCCCCACCCAGGGCCAGCCCGTGGTGAATTCTCTGGGCATGAAATTCGTGCCGGTGCCCGGCACAAAGATTCTGCTGTGCGTGCATGAAACACGCCGGGCAGACTACGCCGCCTTTGCCACGGAGAATCCAGGCAGCAGATCCGACTGGCTCAACACCACCCACAGCCAGTTCACGATCACCGAACGCGTGCCGGAGCATCCCGTGGTGATGGTGAGCTGGGATGAAGCGCAAGCCTTCTGCAAATGGCTGGGCAAAAAAGAAGGCAAACGCTACCGACTGCCGACAAAACCGGAGTGGGACGCCGCGGCAGGCAACAACGAGTTTCCCTGGGGACAGCAGTGGCCACCACCGGCAAAGTCAGGCAACTACAGCGACCGCAGCCGACGGGAGAAGATTCAGGGCCACCCCTCGTCTGTGTACCTGGATGATGACGATGGTTTTCCCACCACCGCTCCTGTGATGAGCTTCCCGCCCAACAACCTGGGCATTTACGATCTGGCCGGCAATGTGCTTGAATGGTGTGAGAATCCGGGCCGGACCAACCCGAACTGGCGCATGATGGGAGGAGGCGGCCACTGGGTGTCTGGAGAGCGTGTGCTGTTGAGTATTCACAGCCTGACCCAGTACAGGCCGGATGTACGTTATAGCACCACTGGCTTTCGCTGCGCCATTGACCTGGATGAACAGCCGGTGACCGAGATCGAAGCAACAACAGCCCCTGCGCCGACCACCGCCCCTGCCGCCAAGACTGTGCCACGCGTCACGGCCACTGCAGACTGGAGAAGCCTCCTGGAGGACAAGCCGGAGCTTATTCAAACCATGAGCATCACCGAGAGTGAATCATCCGGGTGGAAGATCATGCAAGAATGTTTTGTGCCTCTGGCGGATGGGAAGAACATCGCTGTCCGGTTCAAGACGCGCAACCATAGGGACTTCCGCCTTGCCGCGTGGTGGAGCGAGACCGCGCAGGATGGCAAGCATGGCTACATTGTACGCATTGGACCTTCGACGAGCGGCTCCCTCCGCATGTTCGGAGGGTGGATCAACCAAATCTACAAGCTCGAGGTTCCGTATTATCCGCTTGGCTACAAATCTTCCGGCCGGAGCGCATCGTTTGAGCCAGCCGAAGGACAGGAGTTTGAGATTGAGCTGAGAGTGTTTGAAAAACGCCTGGAAGTGCTGTTGGACGGGAACCTGAAGCTGGAAGCCGCCGACGACCTTCCTGGAGATGTGGTGGCCCTGCAAGCCCACCGCGTTTTTGAATTCAAAGACCTGGAGTGGCGGGCCCTGTCTCCCGATGCCGCGCCTGCCGCAGTTCAGATAACGGCCCCAGGGGCATCCCCCACACTGGCTGCTGCCGCCATGAGCACGCCCAAGGCGGAACTGCCTGAGCAGGCTGCCGTGCCAGCCTCCTTCTCCGCACCACCTCCAGGCACGACACCGTCGTGGACGGACACCAAGGGGCGGCGCATCACGGCGGATTTTGTGCGGTCGAATGGCACCACGCTCACCATCCTGCTGAGTGGCAAGGAAGTGCCTGTGCCGCTCAGCAGTCTGTCGGAGGAGAGCCGCCAGCTTGCCGCACATCTGGCATCAGCTTCCGCCCGGGTGGCGGCTCCGGCCCCAAATGCAGCGGGCTTCACCAACAGCCTGGGCATGAAGTTTGTGGCAGTGCCTGGCACCCAGGTGCTGTTCTGCATCCATGAGACGCGTCACAGTGACTTCTCGGCATTCTCTTCAGAGGTCACTTCCATGGAAAGCAGTTGGAAAAGGCAGGATTACCTGGGCATTGGCATCACCGCACGAAAAGGGGAGCATCCGGTCACCAACGTGACAGCCAAGCAGGCGGTGCAGTTCTGCGCTTGGCTCAGCCAGAAAGAGGGAAAAAAATACAGGCTTCCCACCAGCGAGGAATGGGGCATCGCGACGGATGCGGGCAAAAAGAACCTGTACCCGTGGGGCAGCGCGTGGCCGCCGCCGGCAGGGGCCGGAAATTACGCCGACGAGAGCTATCATCGGCAGCGCCCGACAGACCCCTACCTGCCCGGCTATGATGATGGCTTTGCCACCACGGCCCCGGTCATGAGTTACCAGCCCAATGTGCTGGGCCTTTACGACCTGGGAGGCAACGTCTGGGAGATGGCCCATGCGGGCGATCCGGCCGCAGCCGCCTTCAACGACTACCCGCCCATGCACCGGCGGGGCGCGTCCTTCCTGCATGACACGCAGAAGTCGCTGCAATCCGCGCTCGGCTCCACCAGCACCTCCGCCCAAGCCGCACCAGACAAGGGATTCCGAGTGGTGGTGGAGCAGCCGTGACTCCCCTCTTTCGCAAACACCTGACTTGCCATGAAAGTTTCCTTATCGACGGTTTCTGTGTTCTTTCCTCTGGGTGTCGCGCTTGCCTGTTTTTTCAACGCACAGGAGGCCGTGGCCCAAACAGTGCTGAAACTGCCGGAGATGGTTGTCACATCCTATCACGGGACCGTCACCACAGGCCTGAACAGTGCCCATGAGAAGAAGCTGCCGCAGCCAGCCCCGGGCCAGGCTTTCACCCCCGTCAAACTGGGACCGGGCGCACGGGTGGACATTGACAATTCCCCACCAAGCCATGCAATGATCTCCTTCCCCGGAGTGGGCGGCTGCCTGCTGGGAGAACATGGAGGCATCAATCTGCCGGACGCCACCCGCCCGGACATGACCATCTCCTTTGACACGCACATCTTCTCGCCTGCCCACATGTTTCTGAACATCAGTGCCGCAGAGATGGCAAAGCGTCCTGGCACCGTGTTTCGATTTGAGAACAAGGGGCGTTCTGACCGCGAGCTGCCAGCCGTTGTATTCACCACCACGGGAGGCCGCTTTTATGTCTGTGATGAGCAGCATCTTTCCTTGCAAACAGACCAGCCGCGCGCCCACGGTTGCACCGTGGCCGTTTATGATGGCAGCATCACCATCCAGGAAATGAGCACTGGCCAGCAATGCGAGCTGAAGCCCGGCAGCGCGCTAACAGTGGTGATGGGCAGACTGGGCAGACCGCGTGCGCAGACCGAGGCAGAACAGTCCTATGACATCGGGTGCAAGCTGGCGGCACTGGGCAGGCCCGTGCCGGCGCTGCTCCCGCCCACCATGAAGACCACCGCCCCGACGAACGTGCCGGGCAGCATGGTGAACAGCCTGGGCATGGTGTTTGTGCCGGTGCCCGGCACAAAGATCCTCATGTGTGTGCATGAGACCCGCTGGCAGGATTTTGCCCCATTCAAAGCGGGCCTGCCTGAGCCCGCACGGGGCGGCACCATCCCCCGCCCTTCCGCACAGGGCCACTGGGGCTGGGACGACCACCCTGTGCAGGCACACTGGGATCACGCGACGGCTTTCTGCGAATGGCTGAGCCAGACAGAAGGCAAAAAATACCGCCTGCCCACTGATGAGGAATGGAGCCATGCTGCCGGCATTGGCTCCCGCGAAAAACGGGGCGCGAACAGCTCACCAGAGGCTGTGGGGAAAGCGGATCTGGACACCTTTCCGTGGGGCACTGCCTGGCCCCCACCAGAAGGTGCGGGGAACCTGGGGGATCTGAGCTTCATGACGCACCGCTCATTGATGACCACTGCCGCCCCCCTGGGCAACCGCGATGATGGGTTCATCGACACCGCGCCGGTGATGAGCTTCAAGCCGAACAAACTGGGAATCTATGATCTGGCGGGAAATGTCCGCGAATGGTGTGGTGACTGGTTCAATGATGAACGAAACCACCGTGTGGTGCGCGGCAGTGACTTCCAATCCAACCTGCGTGATTATCTCTCCTCTTCAAAACGCGGCTTCCTCCTGCCGTCCGTGGCCAGAGCCGGCTTCCGCGTGGTGGTGGAGCAGCCGTGACCCGCGTGAAGTTCAACGGTGCGATGCTGCCGCCCCCCTGCCCTTTCAACCTATGATTCCGCCAGCCACACCCGGCTTTACTAGCCCTTTCATCAGAAGCTGTCACATGCGCCCGCCGGTATTGTTGATGTGCCTGGGAATGATGGTCGGAAATGCCTCCGCCCAATCACCCGCCAAGGTGGCGCGGCTTCCAGAGATCACCATTACCAGCCTTCGTGGAAAGGTGACCACAGGCAAGACGCAGAACATGGGCACCAGCACCAAGGTGCCAGCCACCACCCCCTTCCAGCCTGTGTCCCTGCCGCCTGGCACGCGGCTGGACGTGGGCCATGAATCATCCAGTCATGCCATTGTCACCTTCCCCGGCGTCGGCGGCTGCATGATTTCAGAAGGCAGCTCACTCCGGCTGCCGGAGGCTGCGGAAGATGGCATGACGGTGACGTTTGATCGGCATATTGGCAGCTCGCCAAACTGCCTGTTCTTAAACATCAACGCAGCCGCGCTGGCCCAGCAGGGCGGAACGGTCTTCCGGACAAAGAACAAATTTGAGGGCAACTCCAGGAGTTCCAAGGGATTCGAGTTTCCTCGCATGGTTTTCACCACGCTGGGTGGCCGGTTTTTCATTTTGGACCAGCAGGACATACAGAACGAGTCAGGGGGTAATTCGACGGCGGGCTGCACTGTGGGCGTGCTGGATGGCAGCGCCACCGTGGAGGAACTGACGAGTGGACAGAAGACAGAGCTGAAGGCAGGCCAGGTGGCACGGCTGACCGCTGCCGGGATAGGTGCCCCACGCGCGCCCACCCGTGCGGAGCAGAGCTTTGACATCGGCTGCAAGCTGGCCGTGCTGGGCCGTGAGGCACCCGCCGCGCTGCCCCCCAGCATGAAAACGGTGGCATCCACGAACCTTCCAGGCTGCAAGGTGAACAGCCTGGGCATGGTGTTTCTGCCAATCCCGGGCACCAAGATCCTCATGTGTGTGCATGAGACACGCCACCAGGACCTGGCTGCCTACCAGGCCACGCAGCCACCGGCGCCAATGGACGCCCGCGCCCGCAGCGCCGCCCACGGACTCTGGGGCTGGGGGGACCATCCCGTCACAACGACCTGGGACGAGGCGCAGGCTTTTTGCGCCTGGCTGAGCCAGAAGGAAGGCCGAAAATACCGCCTGCCCACTGATGAGGAATGGAGCCATGCGGCCGGCATTGGCCCCAAGGAGAAGCGCGGCCCACAAACCACCCCGCATGAACTGAATGGACCTAATGCCGTCCCAGGCTACCCATGGGGCAACGCATGGCCGCCCCCGCCCGGCAGTGGCAACCTGGGTGACGTGTCCTGCTTCACCCACAACCCCGCATGGCACGACGCATCCCTGGCCAACTATGACGACGGGCATCATCAAACGGCCCCGGTGATGTCCTCCAAACCGAACAAGCTGGGCATCTACGATCTGGCTGGCAACGTGGCCGAGTGGTGCGAGGACTGGTTCAATGATGAACGAAACATGCGCGTGACCCGGGGCGGGAGCTGGCGTGCCTTCAAGGCCTCTGACCTGGCCGCAGCCTACCGGCTGGCACGCGCGCCTGACAACGCGTTTGACGCAGGCTTCCGCGTGGTGCTGGAGCAGCCTTGAGAACGGCGGCACAGCGACACGCAGAGACGAGGCGGCTTTATTTGCCCAGCACTTCCTTCAACACCTCGATGCAGCGCTCGTTCTGCGGCATGGTGCCGATGGAGATGCGCACCCATTCGGGGAGCTTGTAGGCGGCCATGGCCCGGACGATGACGCCCTTGTCCATCATGGCTTTGAAAACGGCGTTGCCATCGCCCACCTTGACGAGGACGAAGTTGGCAAAGCTGGGGATGTATTCCAGGCCAAGCTGGCCAAACTGGGCCTGCAGGTAGTCGCGGCCTTCGTCGGTGATTTGCTTGGTCTTGTTCTGGTGATCCTCGTCCAGCAGACCGGCGAGCGCGCCTGCCTGGGCGACGGCGTTGAGGTTGAAGGGCTGGCGGGTGCGCTGCAGCACGTCGATCAACTCCTTCTTGCCGATGCCGTAGCCCACGCGAGTGCCGGCGAGGCCCTGGATCTTGGAGAAAGTGCGGAGGATGACGACGTTGCGGCCTTCGCGGACGTACTTGAGGGTGTCCGGCGGGTTGTCGAGGAACTCGTAGTAGGCCTCGTCAAACACCACGATGACATGTTCCGGCACCTTGGCCATGAAGGCGTCTATCTGCTCCTGGGTGACGAGCGTGCCGGTGGGATTGTTCGGGTTGGCGATGAAGACTTCCTTCGTGTTCGGCGTGATGGCGGCGGCCATGGCGTCGAGGTCATGCACGTAACCGGGGTCAGGCACCTCGATGGTGTCGGCACCGAAGACTTTGGCCATGAGCTTGTACACCAGGAAGGCGTGCTCCGCGGTGATGATGTTGTCCCCCGGCTTCAGGAAGGCGTGGCCGATGAACTCAATGATTTCATTGCTGCCGCTGCCGACGATGATGTTGCCCATCTCCAGGCCGAACTTCTCGGCCAGGGCGTTGCGCAGCTTCCAGGAAGCTCCATCTGGATAGATATGCACCTCTTTGACGGCCTCCTGCATGGCCGCGATGGCCTTGGGCGAGGGACCCAGCGGGTTCTCATTGGACGCCAGCTTGATGATGTCCTCCGGTTTCAGCCCGCGCTCACGCGCCACGTCCTCAATAGGCTTTCCGGGTTCGTAGGCGACGAGGTCTTTGAGCTGGGCGTTGGCGTAGTTCCAGATGGACATGGTTGGTGGCGTGGGGGCGTTTCCTTGCACGTGGATTGCAGACAGGTCAAGGCTTCGCCTGTCAAGAGGCGCTGCGCGCCGTCAAGGGCCGGGCGCGATGTGAGTACGGGGGCTCGTGCTGACAAGATGACATGCCATCACGCCCCATACGTTAAACCGACCTGAAGCACAACACTTGACCAAGCCTTGACGGGCGCTCAGCACAATCTTGACCCGCCCTGCGCTCCTATCCTTCCAGCGTGTGAATGAACAACCCGCTGCGCAGCTTCGGCTCGAACCATGTGCTCTTCGGCGGCATGATCTGGCCCACATCAGAGATGGCCATGAGCTGGTCCACGGTGGTGGGGAACATGGAGAAGGCGACGGCGTGCTCCTTGCCGTTGACGAGCTTTTCCAGCTCGGCCGTGCCACGGATGCCGCCGATGAAGTCGATGCGCTTGCTGGTGCGGGGATCATCGATGCCGAGCACGGGCTTCAGCAGGCGGTCCTGCAGGATGCTGACGTCGAGCTGGTCGATGGGGCTGGCATCGGCC
>CAZPSQ010000029.1:0-38098 GCA_964588755.1 uncultured Prosthecobacter sp.
CTATTATTATTATATTTATAATATATCCGAAGTATTTTAGTTGGAATGGTTCTCCCGAA
Source organism: uncultured Prosthecobacter sp. (assembly GCA_964588755.1). Lineage (GTDB taxonomy): Bacteria > Verrucomicrobiota > Verrucomicrobiia > Verrucomicrobiales > Verrucomicrobiaceae > Prosthecobacter. The sequence goes on from CAZPSQ010000029.1 coordinate 60, forward strand.
CTGTCGGTGTGGCACACGACCCGTGCTGCACCGGTGAGTTCAGCAGGGCCAGAGCATCACCCCCCAGCATCCCAGATCATGAAACGAGCGTCTCTCTTTAAACACCTGGCCCTTATCGCGCTCACGGCGGGGGTGGCCATGCCGCACTCCGCACAGGGCGCAGGCATCACCTGGGGAAGCATCTTCGAGGACACACTGCTCAACAGCACTGCCAGCGTGGACAATCCCAACCCCATCGGGGACCAGCAGCTCGATGCCACCTTCTCCTTCGAAATCGGCACCTTTGGCGGCTTCATCCCCACCTACGCCAACATCAATGAGTGGGCGGCGAACTGGAAGGTGTTTGACAATGCGGGGGCCGCAGGCTGGGATGTGGACACCCAGTTTTTTGGCGGCTTTGATGAGCTGGACGCTTCAGGAAACTCCACCTCGCCGTTCGCCGATCCTGCCACCGTGTTCACTCAGGGGGAGCACATTTATCTCTGGGTCTATAATTCAAAGGACATTGTGCCCACCAGTGAATGGGCGTTGATCACAAACTCCACCATCCTCGGAAATGTCGGCTCACCGTGGGTCATGCCCGACTCGACCGTCCCCGGAGGCTTTTACGAGCTGGTGCTGGCCGAGGCCGACACCGCCGTCATCGGCGGCGTCAATGGCGTGCGCGGGGCAGGGGAGTACAGCTACGCCAGCCTGCCGGATGTGTTCAATCAGAACACCACCACAGGCTTCACCATCCAGACCGCCGTGGTGCCGGAGCCTGGCTCCGTGCTGCTTCTCTTCTCTGCGGCCGCGGCATTCCTGACACGCCGCGCCGCCCGGAGAACCACACGCTCGACCATTGCCTGAGGGCAGCGCATGAGGAAGCACCCATCACGCACCGACACCCCTGCGTGCCGCCCTTCAGCGGCGCGCTTTGCCGTTCTTGTGTGCGGGATGGTCCTGGCCCTGCTCTCCGCCGCCGGCGACGCCCAGGCGCAGACGCTGGACTATGGCGACTACAGCCTCTTCCCCAGCGCCAGCAGCACACGCAACAGCAGCCTGCGCATCGGCGCCCTGGTGGACGCGGAAAACTCCGCCACCACCAACAACACCGCCACCGGGGATGACAACACCGGCAGCGACGATGAGGACGGCGTCATCGTCCCGCCCTCCATGATCCAGGGCACCTCCACCTCCCTGGTCATCAATGTCACCAACACGCGCGGCTCCACCGCCTATCTCAACGTGTGGGTGGACTTCAACCGCAACGGCTCCCTCTCAGACTCGGGAGAGCAGGTCGCCAGCAACACCACCGTCGTCACCGGCACCAACAGCGTCAACCGCACCATCACCTTCACCGTGCCTGCTGGCGCCAGCCTCGGCACCGCCGGCATCCGCGTCCGCCTCACCTCCGTCTCCAGCCCCGGCCCCGACGGCACCGACGGCATCGGAGAGGTGGAGGACTACGTGACCATCATCGGCACCAACAGCGACCACGGGGACCATGACGGCTACCCCGGCGCCAGCAGCCTCATGAACAGCAAGCTGCGCATCGGCGCGCTGGTGGACGCCGAGGGCGCGCCCAACGCCGACAGCACCGCCACCGGGGATGACATCACCGGCGTCGATGACGAGGACGGCGTCACATTACCGGCCTCCCTCATGCTCGGCGCGGCCAGCTCCATGACGGTGAACGTGACAAACACCACGGGATCATCCGCGTACCTCAACGCCTGGATCGACTACAACCGCAACGGCCTCTTCAGCGACTCTGGCGAGCAGATCGCCTCCAACACCGTCATCACCACAGGCACCTCGGGGGCAAACCGCACCCTGAACTTCACCGTCCCCAGCAGCGCCAGCCCTGGCGAGACCGGCGTGCGCGTCCGCCTCACCTCCGTCTCCAGTCCCGGCTCCGACGGCGCGGACGGCACCGGGGAGGTGGAGGACTACACCGTCACCCTGGCGCACAATCTCACCATCGGCAATCTCGTCTGGAATGACTCCAACGAGAACGGCCTTGTGGACAACGGTGAAAACGGCATCAACAACGTGCTGGTGGAGCTGTGGAGCCCCGGGCTGGACGGCCTGATAGGAGGCTTGATCGCCGACACCAAGGTGGCCTCCACTTACACGGCCGGAGGCGGCCTCTACAGCTTCACAGGCCTTCCGGCCGGCCTCTACTACGTGAAGATTCCCACCCCCCCGCTGTCCCGTGTCAGCCTGGTGGTGGACGGCGCCGACAACGGCGAGGACAACGACAACAACGGCTCCCAGCCAGGCGGCTCCAGCACTGCGGTGTTCAGCCCCGTGATCCGCCTCGCCATCGGCACCGAGCCCGGCTCCTCCGGCGGCGGCAATGTCGAAAACACGATCGACTTCGGCTTCGCCGCAAACGTCGGCTCTCCCTTCGTCTGCGACAACCGCTTCTACATCATCCAGAACGTGGAAAGCACCCCGGGCTCCGGCAACTGGGACTCCATGTTGTATTACATCGACACGGACCACTCGCTGGTGCCCATCTTTGTGTTCTCCGGCAAGAAGCTCAACGGCCTCGTCTCCTATGCGGGCTATCTCTACTGCATGGATCAGGCTGGCGGCCATCTCTATCGCATCAACTCGCTTGGCGTCCTGGTGGACATGGGAGAGATCGCCGGGATTCCGAACTCCTCCACCGACGGCCAGTGGGGCGGCGGCACGGCGCTCACCGACGGCCGCATGCTCATCACACGAAACGTTTACGGCTCCGGCGGGTATCCCAACTGGATCTACACCATTGACCTCGCCTCTGCCACCTTGGTCGGCAGCCCCGTCCGCACCACCTACTCCACCGGCGGCTTCACCCAGGGCGTGTTTGGCGACATCGTGTGGGACCCGCTGACCGGCAAGGTCTATGGCTACAACACCTATGACAGCTCCCAGCTCGGCCTCTTTGAGATCAATGTGAACACCGGCGTCTGCACCAAGGTGGCCTCCTCCTACCTCGCCACCTTCGGCGCCCTGACCATCGACGCCAACGGCCTGGCCTACGGCTACGGCAGCGCCAGCAGCTCCACCTCGCAGGACACCCTTTACATTTTCAACCGCACCAACGGCGTGCTCAACGGCACCATGACCGCCATCGCCAAAGGTCCTGTGGTGACGAACACCGACGGCGCCGCCTGCCCTGGCGCCGCCCCTTCCATGAAGCTGGGCAACCTCGTGTGGAATGACGTCAACAACAACGGCCTCCGCGATCTTGGGGAGGCCGGCATCAATGGTGTGACCATGCAGCTTTTCCTCGGCGGCGAAAATCCGGCGACGGCAGCCCCGGTGGACACCGTCGTCACCGCCGACGGAGGCATCTACGAGTTCGCCAACCTCTCTCCCGGCCAGTATTTCGTTCACATTCCCACCCCGCCTGCCGCCTTCCCGCTCAGCAGCGTGCCCACCGTCACCGTTGACAACGGTGTGGACAATGATGACAACGGCATCCAGGCGGTGAAGGGCGGCCCCATCTCAAGTCCCCTGATCGGCCTCTCCCCCGGTGCGGAGAACACCGGGCTGCTCGGCCTCGGGGATGCGAACGCCGACATGACGATCGACTTCGGCCTCCTCGCCCCCGTATATGATTTTGGCGACCACAGCGCCTTTGCCGTGGCCGCCAACACCGCCGCCACCCAGATCCGCATCGGCACCAACCCCACCGACGCCGAAGGGGCCACCCCCACCGCCGCCAACGCCAGCGGCGACGACATGGCCGACACGGATGATGAAGACCTCACCATCCCCTCCGTCGTCTCCGGTGGCGAGACCACCCTCAGCATCCCCGTCACCCTCAGCGGCGGCCTCACCCTCGGCCGCATCGGCGTCTGGGCAGACTGGAACGGCGACGGCGACGTGGCGGACGCCGGGGAGACGGTGGCGCTCAGCGGCAACGGCCTCATCGACGGGCTCAACACCATCACCGCCACCTTGAGCCCGCCGGCAGGCACCAGCGTCGGCACCAAATACCTCCGCATCCGCGTCGCGGAAGGCACCTCCACCGTCAGCTTCAGCGGCACCTCCACGCTGAGAGGGGAGGTCGAGGACTACCCCATCACCGTCACCGCCCCCACCCTGGACTACGGCGACCTTCCAGACACCATCATCGGCACCAGCGCCGGCAACTACCAGACACTCTCCAACGACAACGGCCCCTCCCACGTTGCCAACACCCGCCTGCGCCTCGGCGCCAGCGTGGATGCCGAGGGCAACGGCCAGCCCAACAGCACCGCCACCGGCGACGGCGCGGACGACGACGGCGTCGGCACCCTGCCCACCCTGACCCAGGGGCAGAGCGCCACGCTCACCATGACCGCCACGAACACCTTCGGCTCCGCCGGTTTCCTCAAGGCCTGGATCGACTGGAACAATGACGGCAACCTGACCGAGGCGGAGGAGCTCGGCGCCCAGATCAACGTCCCCAACAACACCAGCAACGGCTCCTTCAGCTTCACCTTCACCGTGCCCGGCAGCGCCGTTGTCGGCACACCGCTTGGCCTCCGCATCCGCCTTGCCAGCGCCACCATCCCCGCCTCCACCGGCCATGTCGGCACCGGCGAGGTGGAGGACTACCTCATCACCGTCAACGCCTCCACCTCCGACTACGGTGACCACACCGGCTTCCCCTCCGCCTCCCGCACCGCCGCCACCCAGATCCGCATCGGCACCGCCGCCACGGATGCCGACCCCGCCTACCCAACCACAGGCACCGCCAGCGCCGACGACACCACCGGCACCGATGACGAGGACCTCACCATGCCCACGCTCCTGGCTGGCACCAGCACCACACTGAGCATCCCTGTCACGCTCGTCAGCCCCGTCACCTCCGGCCGCCTCGGCGTCTGGGCAGATTGGAATGGAGATGGGGCTGTCACAGGCACCAACGAGGTCGTCTCCCTCAGCACGGCCAGTCTCGTCACCGGCACAAACACCATCACCGCCACGCTCAGCCCGCCGCTGGGCATCACCGCCGGCACCAAGTTCCTGCGCATCATCGCCACGGAGGGCACCACCGCCCCCTCCTTCAGTGGAAACTCCACCCTGCGCGGAGAAGTGGAGGACTACCCCATCACCGTGAACACCACCACGCTGGACTTCGGGGACCTGCCCGACATCGCCACCGGCACCGGCCCCGGCAACTACCAGACCCTCAACAGCCGCAGCGGCCCCTCCCACACCGCCACGCCAAACACCCTGCGCCTCGGCGCCACGGTGGACACCGAGGCCGACGGCCAGCCAAACGCCACCGCCACCGGCGACGGCGCGGATGAGGACGGCGTCAGCCTGCCGGAGTTTGAGCGTGGCAGGCCCTACACCATTCCCGTCTCCGTCTTCAACAACACCGGCAGCACCGCGCGCATCTTCGCCTTCCTCGACTGGAATGGCGACGGCGACTTCGCCGACGCCGGGGAGACCCTCACCGCCGTCACCGTCAGCAGCTCCGCCTCGCAGCAGACCGTGAACATCACCGGCACCACCCCCGGCACCGTCACCCTGGGCACCTTCGGCGCGCGTTTCCGTCTCGCCAGCGCCGCCACCCTGGGCTCCACCGGCACCACCGCCACGGGGGAGGTGGAGGACTACCTCGCCACCGGCTCCTGCCCCACCATCAGCATCACCCCCGCCAGCCTCCCCGCCACCACCCAGTACTCCAGTTACACCCCCACGCTCACGGCCACCGGCGGCACCGCCCCCTACTCCTGGCTGGTGACCTCCGGCTCCATCCCCGCAGGCCTCGTTCTCAGCGGCGGCGGCGTCTTCAGCGGCAGCGTCATCAGCGCCAGCGGCGCATATGTCTTCGATGTGCGCGTCACCGACGCCAACGGCTGCACCGCCACCTCCAGCTACACCATCAGCGTCGGCTCCGGCGGCATGAGCGCGGGGAACCTCGTCTTCCTCGACGAGAACAACAACGGCCTCAAGGACGCCAATGAGCGCGGCATTCCCAATGTGCCGGTCGAAGTGTGGAGCGTCGGCCCGGACGGCCGGGTGAACTCCGCGGACGACCAGCCCGTGCTCACCGGCGCCGCCTCCACGCTGGACAGCGGCGGCATGATGGCCCTGGGCAGCTTCGGCTCCATCGCCCCAGGCTTCACCACCCTCACCGCCCGCACCGACTGGAACGGCGCCTACCAGTTCACCGAGCTGCCCACCGGCGTGTTCTACTTCAAGGTCACACCGCCGAACAAAACGGTCTTCACCAGCAAGTTCGGCAGCGGCACCACCACCTACAGCCTGAACCTCGACTTCCCGCTGGCCAGCAGCCCCTCCGTCCTGGTGGACAACGGCATCGACGACGACAGCAACGGCCTGCAGACCAACGGCTCCTTCGCCACAGCGGGGCAGGCCACCGTGGCCGGCGTCGGCGCGCCCGTCTTCAGCATGCCCTTCACCCTCGCCACCGGCACCGAGCCTGGGACCTCCAACCAGGGCAGCGATGACTACACCCTGGACTTCGGCCTGCGTCCCTGCCCGGCCATTGGCATCACCACCATCACCCTGCCTGTGGTGAGGTCCGGCGTCGCCTACACCCACACACTCTCCGCCAGCGGCGGTGTCGGCCCCTACACCTACGCCATCACTCAGAACACCCTGCCCACCGGCCTCAGCATGACCGCCGCAGGCGTCGTCAGCGGCACCAGCTCCACCACCGGCACCAGGGCTGTCACCGTCCGCATCACCGATGCCCGCGGCTGCCAGGGCTTCACCACCCTGCAGGTGAATGTGGCCGCCGGCATGAGCATCACCACCAGCACCTTGCCAAACGGTGTGGAAGGCACCGCCTACACCGCCACCACGCTCGCTGCCACCGGCGGCACCACGCCTTACCAGAACTGGCGCGTCAGCAGTGGCGACCTCCCCGCAGGCCTGACGCTGAACCCCGGCACCGGCGCGCTGGGCGGCACCCCCACCTCCCCCGGCAGCCACACCTTCACCATCGCGGTGGATGACGCCAGCGTCACCCCCGCCGCCGTCAGCATCACCAACGCCTCGCTGGAGACCGACGCATGGGGCGCCATCACCTTCGTCCCGCGCACCTCCGTCACCGGCTGGACGCTCGGCAACAGCGCGCTCACCGGCACCACCACAGCCGTGCAGCTCTACGGCATTCATGACAACCTTGCCGCCTATGGCGACACCCCTGCCGGGGAGCAGTATCTGGCCTCTCCCTTCGTTGGCAGCTGGGCCTCCCACACCGCCAGCGGCTTCACCGTGGGCCGCCCCTACACCCTGCGCGTCCGTTACGCCATGCGCGCCGCCTACCCCCACCCGAACACCGCCGAGCCGCAGCCGCCCTTCTACGGCGACGCCCTCTGGGTCGCCGGTTACAATGCCTCCGCCGCCACGCTCTTCGGCCCCTTCACCGCCACCACGCCGCCCCCGCTCGCCTCCAACTTTGACAACTGGGCCGTGCTGGACATTCCCTTCATCCCCCAGGCCGCCAGCATGGTCTTCTCCTACGGGCTGGATGGCGTCGCCATCGACGACGTGCAGTTCATCCCCACCGTGATGCCCACCGCCACGGCTACAAAGCAGTTCACCATCGTCATCTCCGGCAACCGTGACTACGGCGACTTGGCCGACACCGGCGTTGGCACCGGTCCGGGCAACTACCAGACCCTCAGCAGCGACAGCGGCCCCTCCCACTACCGCAACACCAACCTCCGCCTCGGCGCCACCCTGGACATCGAGGACGACGGCCAGCCCAACGCCAACGCCTCCGGCGACGATGACAACGGGGATGACGAGGACGGCATCGCCACACTGCCCGCCTTTGAGCGTGGCAAGTCCTTCACCATTCCCGTCTCCGTCTTCAACAACACCGGCTCCACCGCGCGCGTGTTTGCCTTCATCGACTGGAACAACGACGGCGACTTCCTGGACCCCTCGGAGGCCCTCGCTGCCGTGGCCGTGAACAACGGCGCCTCCCAGCAAAGCGTGAATGTGACCGGCACCGTGCCGGGGGATGCCGTGCTGGCCAAGGTGGGCCTGCGTGTGCGCCTCAGCACCGCGGCCACCCTCGGCGCCTTTGGCATCGCCGTGAACGGCGAGGTGGAGGACTACTTCATCAACACCGTCTGCCCGGCCGTGACCTTCACCTCCACCACGCTGGCCAATGGCACCCTCAACCTCAGCTACGCGCAGACCCTCACCGCCACCGGCGGCACGGCGGCCTACACCTACGCCCTGGCCGGTGGCACCCTGCCGGCCGGAGTCACCTTGAACAGCAGCACGGGCGCGCTCTCCGGCGTTCCCACTGCGGCAGGCACCTACAACTTCACCCTGCGCGCCACGGATGCCAACGGCTGCCAGGGCACCCAGGCCTACGCCGTGGTCATGAACTGCCCGGCGCTGGCCATCACGCCTGCCACGCTGGCGGTCGGCACGGTCGGAACATCCTACTCCCAGACCCTCAGTGCCAGCGGCGGCGCGCCCTCCTACACCGCATGGACAGTGACCAGCGGCACCCTGCCCGCCGGGCTGAGCCTGAACGCCGGCACCGGCGTCATCAGCGGCACCCCCACCACCAGCAACGGCGCCGGGGGCAGCATCACCGTGCGCACCACAGATGCCAACGGCTGCCAGGGCACCCAGGTCATCAGCCTGAAGATCTGCCCCGTCATCACCGTCAACCCAGACACACTGCCAGCCGCCACCGTGAACGCCGCCTACACGCAGGCCATCACGGCCACCGGCGGCTCTGGTGCCTACACCTACAGCCTGGGCGGCGGCACACTCCCGGCCGGGCTGCTGCTGAACAGCTCCGGCACGCTCAGCGGCACGCCCACCAGCACCGTCAGCCGCACCTTCATCGTCAATGCCACGGATGCCAACGGCTGTGTTGGATCGCGCAGCTACACGCTGGCGCCCTCCTGCCCGGCCATCACCATCTCCCCGGCGGCCGCTGCTGGTGGCGCGGTGGGCGTGGCCTACACCCAGACCTTCACGGCAGGCGGCGGCGTGTCCCCTTACGGCTCATGGACGGTGGCCAGCGGCACCCTGCCCGCAGGCCTGGCGCTGGATGCGGCCACAGGTGTCATCAGCGGCACACCCACCGCTGGCAACGGCGCGGGCGCCACCTTCACCGTCCGCGTCACAGATGCCAACGGCTGCACCGGATCGCAGGTGGTCACGCTGAAGGTGTGCCCGGTCATCACACTCAGCCCGGCCACCCTGCCGAACGGCACCATCAACACCTCCTACAACCAGGCCGTGGCAGGCACGGGCGGCAGCGGCACCTACACCTACGCCATCGCCAGCGGGTCGCTGCCCGCAGGCCTCACGCTTAATCCGACAAGCGGCGCCATCACCGGCACGCCGACCAGCACCACCGCCGCCACCTTCACCCTCCGCGCCACGGATGCCAACGGCTGCCAGGGCACAGGCAGCTACACCATCACCCCCGCGCCAGACTCGGATTTCGGCGACCACAGCGCCTTCGCCACCGCCAGCAGCCGCGTGGACTCCGGCCTGCGCATCGGCGCCACGACCGACGTTGAGGTCGCCGCCTTTGCCAACACCACTGCCACGGGCGACGACATCAACGGCATTGATGACGAGGACGGCGTGACCATCCCCGCCACCATCACCCAGGGCGGCCTCACCACCATCACCGTCAACGTCACCAACAACACCGGCGCGCCTGCCTACCTCAACGCCTGGATCGACTACAACCAGAACGGCTCCCTGTCGGACTCGGGAGAGCAGATCGCCGTGAACACCGTCGTCGCCACCGGCGTCACCAACGTCAACCGCACGCTGACCTTCACCGTGCCTGCCAATGCCACACTCGGCTCCGCCGGGGTGCGCGTGCGCCTGACCAGCACCAGCTCGCCTGGGGCCACCGGCGCCAGCGGCATTGGCGAGGTGGAGGACTACGTGGCCACCGTGGTCGTCCCGACCACGGACTACGGTGACTTCTCGCTCTTTGGCGACGCCTTCAGCACCGGCAGCACCAGCCTCATGCTCGGCACCAAGGTGGACCTGGAGGGCAGCGCCACCAAAAACGCCACCGCCACCGGGGATGACATCACCGGCGTGGATGACGAGGACGCCGTGGTCTTCCCCTCCCTGACTGCCGGCCAGCCCGTGACGCTGCCCGTCATCGTGACCAACACCACTGGCAGCACCGGCTATCTCAACGCCTGGATCGACTTCAACAACAACGGCGTCCTCACCGACCCGGGAGAGCAGATCGCCACCAACGTGAACATCATCACCGGCACCAACGGCGGCACCGTCAATCTCAACTTCAATGTGCCGACAAACGCGGTGACTGCGGCCGCCAGCCTCGGTGCACGCTTCCGCATCACCAACGTCACAACCCCAGGCCCCACCGGCGGCGTCGGTATTGGCGAGGTGGAGGACCACACCGTCGTCATCCTGGCCCCCCTCACTGACTTTGGGGACTTCAGCGGCGCGCCGGATGTGTCCAACACCGCCAGCACAAACCTCCGCCTCGGCGCCCTGGTGGACACCGAATACGCCGCCACCAAGGACGCCACCGCCACGGGTGACGACAACACCGGCAACGATGACGAGGACGGCGTCACCCTCCCCGCCATGATCGCGGGCGCGCCGGCCACCATCCCCGTCGTCGTCACCAACAACACCGGCTCCCCGGCCTATCTCAACGCCTGGATCGACTTCAACAACAACGGTGTGTTCACCGACGCGGGAGAGCAGATCGCCACGAACACGCCGGTGGCCACCGGCACGACCAACGCCGTCAGCAACATCAGCATCACCGTTCCGCCCGCCTGCGTCACCGGGGTGAACCTCGGCGTGCGCGTGCGCATCACCAATGACATCTCCCCTGGCTCCACCGGCTCCGGCGGCCTGGGGGAGGTGGAGGACTACGTGGCGAACATCTCGGAGCCCACCACTGACTTTGGTGACCTGAGCACCATCGCCAGCGCCAGCAGCATCCGCGTCGCCGGGCTGCGCATGGGCGCCCTCATCGACACCGAATACGTCGCCACCACCAACGTCACGGCCACCGGGGATGACATCACCGGCGTGGATGACGAGGACGGCGTGACCATCCCCTCCATGGTCGCGGGCGGCCCGGCCACCTTCCCGGTCGTGGTCACAAACACCACAGGGGCCACCGCCTATCTCAATGCCTGGATCGACTTCAACGGCAACGGCGTGCTGACCGACGCGGGAGAGCAGATCGCCACAAACATGGCCATCGCCCCCGGGACCAGCGGTGCCACCATGAATGTGAGCATCACCGTGCCAGCCTCCGCGCTGACAGCGGTGAACCTGGCTGCGCGCTTCCGCCTTGCCGACGCCACCGCCGCCCTGCCCACCGGCGCCGGTGGTCCAGGGGAGGTGGAGGACTACCTGGTGAACATCACCGCGCCCACCACAGACTTTGGCGACTTCAGCGGCTTCGCCGACGCCAGCCAGGGCGTCAGCCCCAGCCTGCGCATCGGCGCCAGCGTCGATGCCGAATACAGCGCCACCAGGAACGCCACTGCAACAGGGGATGACATCACCGGCGTGGATGACGAGGACGGCGTGACCTTCCCCTCCATCACCGCCGGGCAGACGGTCACGGTGCCCGTGGTGGTGACGAACACCACAGGCGCGCCGGGCTACCTGAACGCCTGGATCGACTTCAACAACAACGGCGTGCTGACCGACGCTGGAGAGCAGATCGCCAGCAACCTCCTCGTCACCACAGGCACCATCAACAACACCATCAATCTCAGCGTCACCGCCCCGACGACCGCCACCACAGGTGTCAACCTGGGCGCGCGCTTCCGCCTTTCCGCCCCCAGCGGCCTCGGCCCCACGGGGGCCAACGGCTTCTCCGGCGAGGTGGAGGACTACGTGGTGAACATCGCCGCCCCCACCACGGACTTTGGCGACTTCAGCCGCTTCAGCAGCGCCAGCAACGCCCGCAACAACAGCCTCCGCCTCGGCGCGCTGGTGGATGCCGAATACCTGGCCACCACCAATGCCACCGCCACCGGGGACGACATCACCGGCGTCGATGACGAGGACGGCGTCACCATCCCCTCCATGACCGCAGGCCAGGCCCTGTCCATCCCCGTCACCGTCACCAACACCACTGGCGCCACCGCGTATCTCAATGCCTGGATCGACTTCAACAACGACGGCGTGCTGACCGATGTGGGCGAGCAGGTCGCCACCAACGTGACCGTGGCCGCAGGCACCAGCGCGGCTGTCGTGAACCTCCCTGTCACCGTGCCCACCACGGCCACCACAGGCACCCCGCTCGGCATCCGTGTGCGCCTCACCGGCAACGCCAGCCCCGGCTCCACCGGCAGCAGCTCCATCGCGGGGGAGGTCGAGGACTACATCGTCACCATCGCCGCGCCCACCCTGGACTATGGTGACTGGAGCGGCGCTGCCGACGCCTCCAACGGCGTCACCAGCAGCCTGCGCCTTGGCGCGCTGGTGGATGCCGAATTCAGCCCCGTTAAAAACAGCGCCGCCACCGGTGACGACATCACCGGCGTGGATGACGAGGACGGCGTGACGCTCCCGTCCATGATCGCGGGCCAGACCGTCACCATCCCTGTTGTCGTGACCAACGGCCTCGGCGCGGCGGCTTATCTCAACGCCTGGATCGACTTCAACAACAACGGCTCCTTTGCTGATGCAGGTGAGCAGATCGTGAGCAACAACGCCGTCGCCGTGGGCCTCAGCAACAGCACGCAGAACCTCAGCGTGCTGATTCCCGCCACTGCCACCACAGGGACGAACCTGGGCGTGCGCTTCCGCCTCACCGCCACCGCCAGCCCTGGCCCCACCGGCACCGCCGGCGGCGTGGGGGAGGTGGAGGACTACGTGGTGAACATCGCCGCGCCCACCACAGACTTTGGTGACTTCGACCGTTTCGACAACGCCAGCAGCACGGCAGATGCCAACCTGCGCCTCGGCTCCCTGGTGGACACCGAGTACGCCGCCACCACCAACGCCACCGCCACGGGGGATGACATCACCGGCGAGGATGACGAAAACGCCGTCACCTTCCCGTCCATGACCGCCGGGCAGACCGTCACCATCCCCGTCACCGTCACCAACAGCACAGGCGCGGCCGCTTACCTCAATGTCTGGATCGACTTCAACAACAACGGCCTGCTGACCGACGCGGGCGAGCAGGTGACTTCGAACCTCGTCGTTGCCGCAGGCGCGTCCAATGCGGTGCAGAACCTCATTGTCACGATTCCTGTGACTGCCGTCACAGAGACCGATGTCGGCGTGCGCCTGCGCCTCACCACAGTTTCCTCCCCCGGACCCACCGGCCACTTCGGCGTGGGCGAGGTGGAGGACCATGTGACGCAGTTCGCCCGTCCGCTGCTGGACTTCGGTGACTGGAGCGGCGTGGCCGTGGCCGCCTCCACCGCCAGCAATAACCTGCGCATGGGCGCCCTGGTGGATGCCGAGTTCGCCGCCACGGTGAACGCCGCCGCCACGGGTGACGACCTGACCCTGCTGGACGACGAGGACGGCGTCACCGTGGGCACCCTGACCGCGGGCGCGCCGGGAACCATCACCGTTCTCACCACCAACACCAGCGGCGGCGCGGCCTACCTGAACGCCTGGATCGACTACAACAACAACGGCTCCTTCAACGATGCGGGAGAGCAGATCGCCACAAACACCCTGGTGGCCAACGGCTCCAACAACACCACGCAGACCATCAACCTCACGGTGCCAGCCTCGGCCGTCACCGGCTCCAGCCTGGGCGCACGCTTCCGCCTCACCTCGGTGTCCTCCCCGGGCGCCACCGGCACCATCGGTACGGGAGAAGTGGAGGACCACATGGTGAACATCGCGGTGCCCACCACTGACTTTGGCGACTGGGACGGCGCTGCGGACGCCTCCAGCATCGCCAGCTCGAACCTGCGCATGGGCGCGCTGGCCGACACCGAATATGTCTCCACCCGCAACGCCACCGCCACGGGCGACGACATCACCGGCAGCGATGACGAGGACGGCGTCACCCTCAGCACCCTGTCCCCCGGCACCACAGGCGGCGCGTCTGTGGTCGTCACCAACAACAGCGGCGCGCCGGGCTATCTCAACGCCTGGATCGACTTCAACAACAACGGCCTCTTCACCGATCCCGGTGAGCAGATCGCCACCAACTCCGTGGTGGCCAATTTCTCCAACGGCATCACCCGCGCCCTGTCCTTCGCCGTCCCGGCGGATGCGATCCCCGGCCAGCGTGGCGCGCGTTTCCGCCTCACCAGCACGCAGAATCCCGGCCCCACCGGTGCCTCCGGCACGGGCGAGGTGGAGGACTACCTCGTCACCGTGAACTGCCCGGTCCTGTCCCTGGCCCCCGCCTCCCTCAGCAACGGCGTGACCGGCTCCGCCTACAGCCTGACCGTCGCCGCCACCGGCGGCCGTGAGTCCTATGTCTATTCGGTGTCTGCGGGCACGCTGCCCCCCGGCCTGTCGCTGGACTCCGCCACCGGCGTCATCAGCGGCACCCTGGCCAGCAACACCGCCACCACATTCACCCTCCGCGCCACGGACGCGAACAACTGCTCTGTCACCCGCGTTTACACCGTGTCCCCCGTCTGCCCCGTCATGACGATGATGCCGGCCGCCATGCCGACCGCCACGGTGGACACCCCCTTCAGCCAGACCGTCACCGCCAGCGGCGGCACCGCGCCCCACACCTATGCGGTGGCCTCCGGCGCGCTGCCCGCCGGGCTGGCGCTGAATCCGAGCAGCGGCGTCATCAGCGGCACCCCCACCAGCACGCTCTCCAGCATCTTCACCATCCGCGCCACCGATGACTACGGCTGCGCTGTCACCACAGCCTACGGCATCACCCCCGCCTGCGCCGCCATCAGCATCACGCCCACCAGCCTGCCCGGCGGCTTCGTCGGCACCGCCTACTCCGCCACCTTGGCGGCCGCGCCTGCGGCCACCTACACCTGGTCCGTGGTGGAGGGCTCGCTGCCTTCGGGCCTCGCGTTGAATGCCAGCACCGGCGCGCTCACCGGATCTCCCACCTCCACTGGCAGCAGCAGCTTCACCGTGCGCGCCAGCACTGGCGCGGCCACCAATCCAAAGCTGGAGTTCTCCACCCCCACGCTCGATCTCAACCCTGGCGACACCTTCAACATCCGCCACTATGTGCGGCCGCAGGACGGCAGCACCAAGCCGATCGACTGGAGCGCTGTCAGCTTCACCTACACCGCCGCCGGTGCGAATGACCCCGTCACCCCCGCCGACTGGAACCTCGGTGCCTTCAACGCCGGCCAGGCCGTGACGGTCTCCAGCGAGGACGCCGCCGCCGGTGGCAATGTGGGTGCCGGCATCTTCCGCGTGTATCTGGTGCGTGACGGCCAGCCCGCCTACGACACCTCTCTCCAGATCCGCATTGACGCCGGCCGCACCAGCTTGGTGAGCTCCGCCAAGGTCAGCCCGGAGATTCCGGCGGCCTGCGGCGCCACCCGCGCCTACACCATCGTCGTCTGCCCCGTCATCACGCTCAATCCCAGCCCGCTTCCGCAGCCCGAGGTCAGCATCCCTTACAGCCAGAACATCAGCGTCGTGAATGGCGACGCCCCATACCTCTATGCGGTCGCCTCCGGCACGCTGCCCTCCGGTCTGGGCCTCAACGTCACCACAGGCATGCTCTCCGGCACCCCGACGAACACCGGCACCTCCACCTTCACCCTGCGCGTGACGGACGCCAACGGCTGCCTTGGCACCCGCGCCTACTCTGTCACCACTGCCGCCGCCCCCACCCTCGACTATGGCGACTTCGCCAGCTTCCCCATCGCCAGCAGCACCTCCAACAGCAGGCTCCGCCTCGGCGCGCTGGTGGATGCCGAATCCTCCGCCAGGACCAATGAGACCGCCGACGGGGACGACCTCGACAACCTCGATGACGAGGACGGCGTCACCATCGCAGACACCCTGACCCCCGGCATGTCCGGCAGCATGGTGGTCCGCGTCACCAACACCCTCGGCTCCACCGCCTACCTCAACGCCTGGATCGACTACAACCGCAACGGCGCTCTCGTCAACTCCGAGCGCGTCGCCAACAACGTCACCGTCACCTCCGGCTCCAACAACGTCGCCCGCACCATCAACTTCACCGTCCCCTCCGGTGCCTCCATGGGCGTGGCCGGCGTCCGCGTCCGCCTCACCACCAACAGCTCCCCCGGCCCCGACGGCAACGACGGCACCGGCGAGGTCGAGGACTACACCGTTAACATCGCCCCGCCCCCGACCCTCGACTTTGGCGACAACGCCAGCCTCCCCTCCGCCAGCAGCACCGCCAACACCAATCTCCGCCTCGGCGCCAGCGTGGACGCCGAGACCTACGCCCTGCTCAGCGTCGATGCGGACGGGGACGACACCACAGGCAATGATGACGAGGACGGCGTCACGCTGCCCGCCAGCGTCGTCACCGGCACCTCCGGCACCTTCGCCGTCAGCACCTACAACGCCACCGGCTCCTCCGCCTTCCTCAACGCCTGGATCGACTACAACCGCAACGGCAGCCTCGGCGACCCGGGCGAGCAGATCGCCACCAACACCGTCGTCACCACAGGCTCCTCCACCGTCAGCCGCAACCTCAGCTACAACCTCCCGGTCAGCGTCGGCGCCGGCCCCATGGCCGTCCGCGTCCGCATCACCAATGTCTCCAGCCCCGGGCCGGATGGTCAGGACGGCATAGGCGAGGTGGAGGACCACCTGCTCAACGTCGTCTGCCCCACCCTCACCATCACCCCCGCCACGCTGCCGAATGGCGCTGTGGATGACGACTACGCGCAGTCCCTGGCCACCACCGGCGGCAATGCCCCGTATTCCTATCTCATCCTTTCCGGCGGCCTGCCGGACGGCCTCAGCATGGACAGCTCCGGCGTCATCAGTGGCAGGCCCACCACCACAGGCGGCGCCAGCTTCACCGTCCACGTGGCGGATGCCTCCGGCTGCGTCGCCGTGCGCAACTACACCTTGCAGGTGTACACCCGGCCTTCCGTCGGGAACCTCGTCTGGAACGACGTCAACAACAACGGCCTCAAGGACAGCAACGAGCCCGGCGTGGCAGGCGTCTTCGTCGAGCTGCTCACCCCCGGCGCGGATGACGCGGTGGGCGGCACCGGCGCCAATGCCGACACCGTCGTGGCCACCACGGTCACAGATGCCGGCGGCCTCTACAGCTTCAGCCAGCTCTCCCAGGGCAGGTACTACGTCCGCATCACCCCGCCGGACAATCTGCCGCTGCCTTCCAGCGTCGTCGTCACCGCCGACAATGGCGTGGACAATGACAACAACGGCAGCGCCCTCAGCAGCGCTGGCGGCCCGGTCGTCAGCCCCGTCATCACCCTCACCGCAGGTGGCGAGCCCGGCAGCAGCGGCACCGGCAGCGTGGACAACACCATCGACTTCGGCCTCATCATCGGCAACAGCATCCTCTGGCTCATCGACGAGGACTACAACCGCTCCACCTCCCTCCGCCTCTGGTCCTTCACCAACTACCGCACCCCCGCCAGCACCGCCACCGACTACGGCCGCCTCAAATACCTCCGGCCCACCGACAACACCGTGCGCGACATCGCGGACGCTGGCGACATCGAGGCCATGGCCGTGAACCGCTTCACTGGCGAGGCCTACATCCTCTCCCGCGGCCGCATCAGCGGCGCCCCGTCCAACACCCAGTCGCTGTGGTACTACAACCTCAACGACGCCCCGGACAACATCAACAACATCATCCTCACCTGCATCGGCCACATCCAGATGCCCACCAGCGGCGCTTTCTTTGAAGGCCTCGCCTATGACCCGGACACCAAGCGCTTCTACATGGCGGATCCGAAGGACAACAACCAGAACAACAGCACCACCACCGACCGCCTCTACTACCTCGACATCCGCAGCCTGAACGCCAACGTCATGGCCACCACAAACCTCGTTTCCGTGGGCGACATGGCCGGCCAGGGCCAGGTCTGCCGCTACACCGACGGCCTCGAGTTCTCCGCCGACGGCAAGCTCTACGCCGTGGACGGCACCGACTGGCATGTCTATGAGATCGACCGCAACACCGGCGCCATCGCCGCCGTGTCGGACAACAACATCGCCGGCGGCCCCGGCGGCAGCGTGGATGTCGAGACCATGGCCTGGGACGAGGTCAGCAACCGCATGATCGCCGTGGACAACAGCGGCCGCCGCCTCATCGAGATCACCCTCGGCACCAACGGCGGCAACATCGCCCTCGCCAGCTTTGTCAATGGCGTCCCCGGCATGCCCTCCAACGCCGACATGGAGGCCTCCGCCATGTATGACACCAATCCGCCACAGGCACGCGTCGGCGTCGGCAATGCCGTCTTCATCGACGCCAACTACAACGGCAGGATGGACGCCGGGGAAGGGGTCAACGGCGTCACCGTCGAGCTTTATGAGGTGGGCGACACCCCCGGCGTGGACTCCCCGACCGCCATCACCACCACCAGCGGCGGCGGCCTCTATGCCTTCAGGCGCCTCCTCCAGGACGACTACTTCGTCCACATCCCCGCCAGCAACTTCATCAGCGGCGGCCCCCTGTTTGGCCACAGCTCCGTCGCAGGCACCAGCGAGAACGATGACGACCAGGGCGAGGACGGCATCGACGATCCGCTGCCAGCCCTCAACGGCATCAGCAGCGCCGTCTTCAGCCTCATCAAAAACACCGAGCCCACCAACTCCACCGGCGAGACCGGCGTGGACAACACCAGTGACGACCTCGACGACGACAACACCGACCTCACCATCGACTTCGGCTTCCAGAACACCTCCATGGCCATCGGCAACCTCGTCTGGAGCGACGTCAACAACAACGGCCTGCGCGACCCCGGCGAGCTCGGCATCGGCGGCGTCACCGTGCAGCTCTACACCTCCGCCAACAACGTCGCCGGTGACGAGGACGACGTCCTCTACTCCGGCGGCACGAACTTCACCACCACCTCCGCCTCCGGCCTCTTCAGCTTCACGAACATTCCTCCCGGCAGGTATGTGCTGAAGGTCACGCCGCCCGCAGGCTTCGCCACCGGCGGCACCCCCGTGGTCCTCGACAACGGCGTGGACAATGACAACAACGGCAGCCAGCCCGCCGGCCCCGGCACCGCCATCTTCAGCCCCGTCATCACCCTCACCCCGAATGAGGAGCCCGTGACCGACGGCGACACCAGCCGCAACTCCGACCTCAGCGTGGACTTCGGCCTCTTCGCCGGCATCACCCTGGGCAACCTCGTCTGGAACGACGCCGACAACAACGGCCTCAAGGGCACCGGCGAGACCGGCGTGAATGGTGTGACCGTGGAGCTCCTGACCCCCGGCGCCGACAATGCCATCGGCGGCAGCGGTGCCAATGCGGACACCGTCGTCCAGACCACCACCACGAACAGCGCGGGCGCCTACAGCTTCACCGTTTACACCCCGGGCATGTACTACCTCCGTGTCACGCCCACGGCGGCCCTCCCCGTCTCCAGTTCCGTCGTCGTCACCGTTGACAATGGCGTGGACAATGACAACAACGGCAGCCAGCCCGGCGGCGCGGGCAATCCCGTCCTCAGCCCTCTCTTCCAGCTCACCGCCGGCGGCGAGCCCGGCTCCACCGGCAACACCAATGCGGAAAACACGCTCGACTTCGGCCTGCGCGCCTGCCCCGTCATCACCGTTTCGCCCAGCCCCCTGCCTGCGCCGGTCGTCGGCCAGTCCTACAGCCAGGCACTCACCGCCACCGGCGGCACCGGCGGCTACACCTTCACCGTCAGCGACGGCTCCCTCCCTGCGGGCCTTGCCCTGTCCACAGCAGGCGCGCTCACCGGCTCCCCGGTCAATACGAACCCCGCCACCTTCACCGTCCGCGCCCTCGCGGCAGACGGCTGCGCCGGCACCCGTGTTTACACCCTCACCCCAGCCTGCCCGGTCCTCACGCTGGACCCCGCCGCCCTGCCTTCCGCCTATCTCGGCAGCGCTTACAATCCCACCATCGCCGGTGCTGGCGGCACCGCGCCCTACACCTTCGTCATCCAGGGCGGCGCTCTGCCCGCTGGCATCAGCTTCGCCAATACCGGCACCTTCAGCGGCGTGCCTTCCGTCACCGGCAGCTTCCCGCTCACCCTCCAGGCCACCGACAAAAACGGCTGCTCACGCTCCTTCAGCCTCACCCTCCAGGTGAAGACACTCACCCTGGGCAACCTCGTCTTTGAAGACTCCAACCACAACGGCCTTCGCGATCCGGGCGAGCCGGGCGTCGCCGGTGCCCGCGTCCAGATCTTCGCCACCGGCACTGACAACGCCATCGGCGGCTCCGGCGCTGCGGCGGACATGCAGGCCGGCTCCGACGTCATCACCGGCTCCACCGGCGCCTACCTCTTCACCGGCCTGCCCGCAGGCAGGTACTATGTGAAGGTCACACCGCCCGCAGACTATCTGGAAACCGGCGGCGCCCCCTCCACCGCGGATGACGACATCAATGACAACAACGACGGCAGCCAGCCCGGCGGCCCCGGCACACCGCTCTTCAGCCCCGTCATCCACCTTGTGGGCGGCACCGAGTCCATCACCGACGGCGACGCCGACCCCGACACCAATCTCAGCATCGACTTCGGCCTCTGGAGCAGCATGGCCGTCGGCAACTTCATCTTCCTCGACATCAACGGCGACGGCGTCCGCAACGAAGGCGAAAGCCTCGGCGACATCTTCGTGGAGCT
The DNA here is from genome assembly GCA_964588755.1 of uncultured Prosthecobacter sp. GTDB lineage: Bacteria > Verrucomicrobiota > Verrucomicrobiia > Verrucomicrobiales > Verrucomicrobiaceae > Prosthecobacter. The sequence goes on from CAZPSQ010000029.1 coordinate 20,768, forward strand.
GTATGCAGAAGGAGCCACCCCCGGCGTCACCGAGCCTGTCAGCGTCGGCGCCTCCGCCTGCAGCTGCAAAGGCCGCTACTACCTGGAAGGCCTGAACCCCGGCAGGTACTTCCTCCACATCCCCGCCTCCCAGTTCGCCCCCGGCATGCCGCTGGAAGGCCTCCTCCCCATGTCCACCGTCGTGGAGGGTGACGACGACGTCGGCCAGGACCTCCTCTTCAACAACGCCCCCGCCATCAATGGTGCCAGCACCGGCGTCTTCTCCCTGCGTCCTGGTCAGGCCCCGGTGGGCCTCGCCGAGTCCGGCGGCGAAGGCACCCTCGATGACGAGATCGACGCCCGCGTGGACCTCACCCGCGACCTCGGCCTCGTCGCCCCCTCCGGCAGTGGCTTCGCCGCAGGCGCCTCCGCCCGCCGCTGGCTCGTCACCGACGAGACCACCGCTGGCACCGTGCGCGCAGATGCAGGCACCTTCGCCACCTGGCGGCAGGACAACGCCCTCGGCGGTGCCGAGGACGATCCAGATGCAGACGGCGTCACCAACCTGCTCGAATACGCCCTCGGCACAGATCCCTTCAGCCCCCTGCAGAGCAGCCGCTTCGGCCTCACCCACACCGGCGCGGGCGTCACCGCCCTCGTCACGCAGCCCATCGTCACCCGTGACGACATCTCCATCTACCTGGAGACGCTGACCGACCTCACCCAGGCCGCCAACACCGCCGCCTGGAAGCGTGTGAACATGGCCGCCTCCACCACCTTCAACAGCGACGGCACGCTCACCCGCTCCTACGCCGGCCTGGAGCGCCTCCTCGTCTTCAAGAACCTCGACACCGGCTACATCCGCCTCAAGGTCGAGCTGGATGCCGATCGCAACGGCAGCCCCGAGGCCACCGCCACCTCCGCCATCCACGCCTGGAGCCGCCAGACCTTCGCCACCGGCAGCCGCACCTTCAGCATGCCTCTCGCTCGCCCAGCTGCCTTCGTCGGTCGTGTCAATGCCGTCCACGACACCGAGGTCATGCTGCCCTACATCATCTCCCTGCCTGCCGGTGCCTATTACCTGGAGGCCATGGACGGCCAGCTCGCCGGTCATCGCTTTGAGATCGACAGCGCCGCCAGCTCCGGCAACACCCTCGTCCTGGCCGGTGCCGCCCAGTCCCCCGCAGCCCTCGCTGGCGCGCGCATCGCCGTCCGTCCGCACATCACCCTCGGCAGCCTGCTGCCAGCCTCCGCCTTCACCACGGAGGACCGCCTCATGTTCTTTGACACCGCTGCCAACAACTTCGCCACCCTCTCCCACGACGGCACCACCGGCTGGACCGACGGCACCACCGCCATGGGCGGGCGCACGCTCGCCCCGCAGGAGGCCATCCTCGTCAATGCGCGCGGCGCAGGTGCCACCCTCATCCTCACTGGGGAGGTCCGCAGCATCGGCCTCGTCACCCCGCTTGTCACAGGCACGCAGTTGATCGGCTCCGGCTGGCCCGTCGCCGTTCCCGCCCCGGTGGCCGGGCTCATCGCCGGTCCTGCCGCCGAAAGCGCCGACCGCCTGCGTCTCTGGAATGGCGACGCCACCACCGGAGCCACCGGCTACAGCAATTGGTACCTCGACAACGCCACCACCCCCGGCACCTGGAAAGCCCAGGCCGCCGAGGCCCCCGGCACCCCGCAGCAGCAGCCCTTCCACGGCATCTTCATCGTGCGGGATGCCCCCCCCGCCGCCGACCAGCAATAAGAAGCAGACGCCGATAGACGCGCCTTCGCCAGTCTCTTGCTCCTCCTCCCGGAATCAGGGTGCCAAGACCGCCTGGAGGACCAGTAAAAGCAGGAGAAAGAGAAGGATCACAAGCTCCTCTGGAAGTGGCGGGATTGTTCATTCGTGCAGCACCCGGCCCTTGCACTCGCCCGCTCACGGCCTATCCTCGCCATTCCCCCCATTTGATCTGATCTGAATTTCCTTCAGCCGTGGCCAAAAAATCCTCCAACAAATCCGCCCCCGCCCAGCACTCGCCCATCCTCCCCTCCGCCGCCCCGGTGGAGCACAAGCCGGTGGACGATCTCTATGGCGACTGGTTCCTGGACTACGCCAGCTACGTGATCCTGGAGCGCGCCGTGCCGCATATCAATGACGGCCTCAAGCCCGTGCAGCGCCGCATCCTCCACAGCATGGATGAGTTGGAGGACGGCCGTTACAACAAGGTCGCCAACGTCGTCGGCAACACCATGAAATATCACCCCCACGGCGACGCCTCCATTGGCGACGCCATGGTGCAGATCGGTCAGAAAGACCTCCTCATCGACACCCAGGGGAACTGGGGCAACACCCTCACCGGAGACAACGCCGCCGCGCCCCGTTACATCGAGGCGCGCCTCTCCAAATTCGCCCTCGACGTCGTTTACAGCCCCAAGGTCACAGAATGGGCCGCCTCCTACGACGGCCGCAATAAAGAGCCCGTGACCCTCCCCATGAAGTTCCCCCTCCTGCTCGCCCAGGGTGTGGAAGGCATCGCCGTGGGCCTCTCCTGCCGCATTCTCCCGCACAACTTTGTCGAGCTGTGCGACGCCAGCATCGCCGCCCTGCGCGGGGATGACTTCAACCTCCTGCCCGACTTCCCCACCGGCGGCTTCATGGACGCCACCGACTACAACGGCGGCCTGCGCGGCGGTCGCGTCCGCGTGCGCGCCAAGATCGAGGAAGGCGCCAAAAAGAACATCCTCGTCATCACCGAGATTCCCTTCGGCACCACCACCGGCGGGCTGATGGAAAGCATCGTCGCCGCCAACGACAAGGGCAAGATCAAGATCGCCCGCGTCGACGACAACACCGCGGAGAAAGTCGAGATCGTCGTGCAGCTTCCCGTCGGCACCGACGCCGATCAGACCGTCCAGGCCCTCTACGCCTTCACCGACTGCGAGGTGTCGCTGTCGCCAAACGCCGTCGTCATTGAAAACGACAAGCCCAAGTTCTACTCCGTCAACGAGCTGCTCAAGGCCAGCGCCGAAAACACCAAAAAAGTGCTCGGCCAGGAGCTCGAAATCCTCCTCGGAGAGCTGGAGTCCAAGTGGCACTTCAGCTCCCTGGAAAAAATCTTCATCGAAAACCGCATCTACCGCAAAATCGAGGAGGCCGAAACCTGGGAGCAGGTCATGGCCAGCATCTGGAAAGGCCTCAAGCCCCACCTCGGCATCCTCCGCCGCGAAGTCACCGATGACGACGTGGCCCGCCTCACCGAGATCAAGATCAAGCGCATCTCCAAGTTCAACAGCTTCGAGGCCGACCAGCACATCACCGAGCTGGAAAAAGAGATCGACCAGGTGAACAAATACCTCAAGCAGCTCACCAAGTTCACCATCTCCCACTACGAGCAGCTCAAAAAAACCTACGGCACCGGGCGCGAGCGCAAGACCGAGATCAGCAGCTTCAACCGCGTCGCCGCCGCCGAGGTCATCATCCAGGGGGAGACCCTCTACCTCAATGCCAAGGACGGCTTCGCCGGCACCGGCCTGAAGCGCGAAGGCGAGGCCATCTGCAAATGCTCCCCCCTGGACGACGTCATCTTCTTCACCAAGGAAGGCACCATGAGCGTCACCAAGGCCGCGCCCAAGTTCTTCGTCGGCAAAAGCCCGCACTACGTCAACGTGCTCAAAAAAGACGAGGCAGCCGTTTACACCCTCATCTACCGCGACGGCCGCCAGGGCAGCCTCATGGCCAAGCGCTTCCGCATCGGCGGCTTCACCCGCGACAAGGAATACGTGCTGACCAAAGGCTCCGCCGGCTCCTACGTCCTCTACTTCATCCGCCATGAGACGGAGGAAGACTCCAACGCGCAGACCGTCATCGTCCACCTCAAGCCAGCGCTCTACCTGCGCAATCTCACCATCAAGTTCCCCTTCAATTCCCTCGCCATCAAAGGCCGCGAATCCCAGGGCAACATCATCACCAAGCACGCCGTGGACCGCGTCGTCCGCGAGCCCAAGAACGCCGGTGAGGCGGAAGCATAGACAAGTTCTCCGGCGTGAGGTAGGGCGGCTGGTCCTCCAGCCGCCGTGGTGAACGAAGGAACAGGTCAGCAAACGCCCTCCACGCCCCCTTGGGCACCCAAAAATCAGAGAATGGCTCGGAATGATTCTACAGAGATTCCCTCACCGACCCACGCCGCAATCTGAACATTCAAGCTGCCCAGCGTGAGGTAGGGCGGCTGGTCCTCCAGCCGCCGTGAGAAGCTGCTGCTTCTCACAGAATCTAGCGCCGCCCCCACGCCGCCCCATTCAGAGACCATCTTTCCGCACCCCTGCCTGCTCCGCCAGCCGCCTCGCCAGCGCCCCCAGCGTCCGGATCGCCCCCTCGATCCGCGGCCCCCACCGCTCACCGCAGGAAATGCGGATGCAGTGGGTCAGATGCTGCCTCGGCGAAAACATGTGGCCCGGCGCGATGCTGATGCCCTTGGCCAGCGCCCGCTCATACAGCTCCAGCGCGTCCACCTGCGGCGGCATCGTCACCCACAGCAGAAAGCCCCCCTTCGGGTCCGTCACACTGGTGCCTGCCGGGAAGTGCTCCAAAATCGCGCGCCTCGTCTGCGTGACATTGCCTTTGAAAACCGCCCGCACGCTCCGCAGCCAATGGTCGTAGCCGCCCTCCGCCAAAAAGCCCGCCACCGCCAGCTCAGGCAGCGTCGCCGTCGCCAGCGTGTGCGTCAGCTTCGCCATCCGCACCGCGTGGTAGTACCGTCCTGGGGCCACCCAGCCCACCCGGTAGCCCGGCGCCAGCGTCTTGGAGAACGAGCTGCAAAACAGCACCAGCCCCGCATCATCAAAGGACTTGCAGCTGCGCCCCCGCCTCGGCCCGAACGGCAGCGCCCCAAACACATCATCCTCGATCAGCGGAATCTCCCGCTCCTTCAGCAGCGCCACCAGCCGCTGCTTCGCCTCGTCCGGCATCGACGCCCCCAGCGGATTGCTGAACGCAGGCAGCGCAATGCACGCCTGCACCCGCTGCGTTTTCAGCGCCCGCTCCAGCACATCCAGCCGCATCCCGCTCTCTGGATCAGCCGGGATCTCCAGCGCCCGCAGGGAAAGCGCCTCCAGCAGGTGCAGAATGCCAAAGTACGTGGGTGACTCCACCGCCACCACATCCCCCGGCTTCGTCACCGCCCGCAGGCACAGCATCAGCGCCTCCGTGGCCCCGCACGTCGTGATGATCTCCGCCGGTGCCACGATCGCGCCACCGCGCGCCATGCGCTTGCTGATCTGCCGCCGCAGCACCTCCGACCCTGGCGGCAGATCATACGCCACACCCCGCGCCCCCGCGTGGCGTGCCTTCTCCGCCAGCATCCGGTTCAGCTTCACCGTCGGCAGAATGTCCGCCCCCGGCACCGCTCCGCCCAGTGCCATCACATTCCCTGCCGCCACCCCGTCAAACAGGCTCGCATGCAGGTTCCCCAGGCTCCCCGCCATCGGCACGCGCGGCGGCCGTGGCTGGTGCAGTTCCACCCGCTCACGCGGGCCGGGTTGCTTGACAAAGAAGCCCGACTTGTGTCGTGGCTCCACCACACCGCGCGACTCCAGCTCCACAAACGCCTGCACCGCCGTGCTCATGCTCACCCCGTGCTGGCTGCAGACCCTGCGCAGGGAGGGCGTGCGCTCCCCCGGCCTCAGTGTCCCGTCCGCAATCAGCTTCACCACCGCATCGGCGATCTGGAGGTAAAGAGGCTGTGCTGTTGGGTTTGGGGCCGCCATGGCAGGAACCTGTGAGGGAAGCGCACCATGGCAAGGCGATTGCGCCAGCACCTCTCTCATCTTTGGGCACCGGTCAGCTTGCCTTGCCTGTCCTCCAGCACACACTGCGCCATGGCTGCTGCTGCACTCACCTCCTTTCTCACCAGACTTCAAAACATCCGTGGTGCGGGCAGGTTCTGCGCCCATGGCAGCATCCCCTTTGTGCCCCCGGGCATTGTTTTGAAAAATGGCGAGGATCTGGCGCTGCCGCTCACGGCTTCCCAGGCGGCGGATCTGCGCGGCCTGGCCGAGCCTGCCCCCTATGGCATGGGCACGGAGACGCGGCTGGATGAGTCCGTGCGCAAATGCTGGCAGATCGACGCGGCGGATCTGCGCTGGACCTCGGCCCGGTGGCAAAAGGCTCTGGACGCGGTGGTCAAGGAAATCGCCGATGAACTCGGTGTGGCGGGGAAGGTGGGCGCGGAGCCTTACAAGCTGCTGCTGTATGACAAAGGCGGCTTCTTTCTCCGGCATCGGGACACCGAAAAAACACCGGGCATGTTTGGCTCGCTCATCATGTGCCTGCCCTCGCGCCATGCCGGAGGCGGGCTGGTCCTGCGGCACCAGGGGCGGGAGGAGCGCGTGGACTTTGACAGCGCATACGATCCTGGCGAAATCAGATGGGCGGCCTTCTTTGCGGACTGCGAGCATGAGGTGCTGCCTGTCACCAGTGGCCACCGCCTCTGCCTCGCCTTCAATCTTGTGCTGGCCAAGGGGAAGGGGCATGCTCCTGTCGCCCCGGCCAGTGAGGATGAAGTCCTCCTGCCCGGATTGCGGCACATCGCCGAAACTCGCGGGAATGACCTCACAGCCATCCTGCTTGAGCATCGCTACACGGAGGAAGGGCTCAGCGTGGCCGCGCTGAAAGGCGATGATCGCGCCCGTGCTGCGGCGCTCTTTGCCGCTGCGGAAAAGGCTGGCCTCACCGCCAGGCTGGCCCTCGTCAGCCTCTATCAGATGGGCCAGCTTGAGGAGGACTACGAAGATGACTGCTACTACTCCCGCAAACGCCGGCGCGGTGGTGGCATGGAGAAGGGCCAGGAGACGAATGGCGAGATGGGCGAGGTCTTTGAGGAAAGCCTCACAGTCGAGCATTGGCGCACCCCCGAGGACAAAAAGGAACGCCTCGGCAGCTTAGCCATCCCCGAGGCCAACGTCTTGAGCTTGGCCGCCCTGGGGGAGGGAAAGCCGGATGAAAAATATGCCGAAGGCTACACGGGCAACGCTGGCTGCACCATGGAGCACTGGTACCGACGCGCCGCCATCGTCGTCTGGCCGCAGGATGCCGGGCACGTCCTGCTGGCGCGGTATGACTTTGATGCCGCCTGCGAGAGCTTTGTCACCTTCGCCGCCACGGGTCGCAAAAAAACCTCCGCCATGGCCTCCGGTCTTGCCTTGATCAAAGAGGCTGCCCTGCGCTTGGCCAAAGCGGGCCAGTGGGAGGTGGACCATGTCGCGGAAAAAATGAGTCCCCTGCTGCGCGGCATCGGATTGCTGGGCGATGAGGCACTGTTCCAAAATGCCGCCCGGAAGGAGTTCCTCCACGTGTTCGTCCATTCCGATGGCGAGGCTTGGTCCGCCCTGCTCCGTGGTTTTGGCGCGCGTCCGCTGGAGTTCTTTCTAAAGCACACCGCCGCAGGCCCCATCTCCGCGCACCGCCAGTCCTGGTTCAACGCCCTGGATGCCACACTAGAAGACGCGGCGGATCTCCTGCCGTTGTTTGCCGGCCTGCTGCCGCGTCTCGCGGCGGGGCAGGTGCCACCCCCACGCCACTACGACCCGGAGCAGAGTTCATCCAAACAGCAGGCATTTCATGCCCACCTCGTCCTGGCTGCGTCGTGCGTGCTTGCCGGACATCCGGATGATCGACAGCAGGTCGAGGCCTGGCTTTGGGGCAGCGGCACACTGCCGCATCTGCGGGAGGTTTTTGCGCCAGCCCTGCTCGAGAAAAAGCATCGTGCATGGTTCAAGAAGGAGCACTCGCTGGCACCCGCGCTACGCACAGCCGCCATCGGCGCCTTGGCGGCGGAAACCGCCCGGCCATTGCTCCCGTATCCTGACTGGCGGCGTCCACTGCCGCCCACCCCGTCATCAACCCATGAGTTGATCCGGGACCTGCTGCGCTTCCTGTCCGATCCCGCCGCTGAACGGCATGAGATACGCCGCGTCCAGGTCGATCGTCTCCAGGTGGAAAACTATGTGAAGCACCAGAAGCTGGACCTCGACCTCACCACCGTGCGCAAAGGCACGCCGCACACCCTGCTGTGCCGCAAAAACGACAACTCCTACCTGCGCTCCCTCAAGCAGCGCGCCGCTGACGAGGCGCTGCTTGAGAAGCTGGGAAAGATCAAAATCTGAGCCTGGGAACGGCCGCTTTTACATCGTCGTCTTCCGCTCCGCGTTCAGCCCCATCTTGCGGTAGAGCGTGGCGATGCTGACGCCGAGCATGCTGGCGGTCTTTTCGCGGGAGCCGCTGTTGTACTTCAGCGTCTCCTGGATGAACACACGCTCCTGGGCCTTGATGAAGTCATCCAGCGGGGAGCCGATCGGCAGCTTGACCAGCCCCTCGCTGGAGGAGGGGGAGGGCACCTCGATCTGCTGCGTCACCTTCGTCGGCAGGTCGGAAGGCTTCACACGGTCGTTTTCAGCGAAGGCGCAGGCGCGCTCGATGGCGTTGCGCAGCTCGGACACGTTCCCCGGCCAGTTGTACTTCTCCAGAAAGCCGATGGCGTCCGGGTCAATGTGCTTGGGTTTGCTGTCGGTGCGCTCGGCCAGTTCTTTGAGGAAGTGCTCCACCAGCGGCTTCACATCCTCGCGGCGCTCGCGCAGCGGCGGGATCTTCAGTGGCACGACGGAAAGCTTGTAGTACAGGTCCTCGCGGAACTTGCCCGTTTTGACCGCCTCCTCCAGGGACGTGGTGCTGGAGACCACCAGCCGGAAATCCGCGCCGGAGCTGCCGTTCCAGCCGCCCTTGCTGCGGGCCTGGGACTCGTCCAGAAAAGTGTTGAGCTGGGCCTGGATGCGCGCCGGGAGCTGGTTCACCTCCGCCAGATGGATGGTGCCGCCCGCCACGCGGTTGAAGATGGCATTGGTGCCGAAGAGTTCAGTTTCCAGGGCGTCCTCCGGCATGGCGCTGCATTGCAGCTCCTTGAAGGATGCGCCGCTGCGGCGGCTGGCCTCATGCAGCGAGCGGGCCACAATGTGCTTGCCCACCCCAAACTCGCCCTCCAGCAGCACAGGGCTGTCGTTGTTGGCCACGCGGCGCACGATGTCAAAGATGCGCTGCAGCGCGTCACTGTGGCCGATGAGCTTGGAAGCAGAACCATTGCGCAGCACAGCGCTGGGTGCCGCCACGGCGGGCAGGGAGGGGGAGGCGGCGCCCGCGCCATTGCGGGCCAGCGCCTGGTTCACCGTTTTGATGAGGTCGCCCAGGTCAAACGGCTTCGTCAGGTAGTCAAACGCTCCCAGGCGCATGGCCTCCACGGCCGTCTCCACCGTGCCGTGGCCAGTGACCATGATGACGGCAGTGCTGGGAAACTGGTCCTTGCACATGCTCACCAGGTCGAGCCCGTTCACATCCCCAATGCGCAGGTCAACGATGACGAGGTCCGGCTGGTGGGAGCGGATGGCCGCGATGCCATCAATGCCAGTGGTGCAGCCGAAGACCTGATGCCCCGCCGCCTTGCACAGCTTGGTCATGAGTTCCAGAATTGCGGCTTCGTCGTCTATGATTACTAGTTTAGCCATACTAATGAGATGAATGAGAGGCAGGGTTGATTGTTAATAAAGCTAAACGGTTCTCAGGAATGAGTCAATACCCGTTTTCTCAAAAAAGAGAATAATCAGCCAACAAAGTGCCGAGGGAGAAGAGGGGAGCCGCCGCCACCCTACGCCTCAGTCCACCGCCGCCCGGTGCTGCATCGCCTCATGGTAGTGTTCCCATCCGCGCCGGAAGTCACCCTTCGCCACATGCAGCGCAGCCAGTTCCTGGCGCACATAAGTGGGTGGGGCGGGCAGTTGCGCCACTTTCTCCAGCGTGCGGATGGCACCGTCCAGATCCCCGGAATTCTTCTGCGCCTGGAAAAGATCCACCCCCACACGCGCGTCGGTGGGGTTGTACAGCAGCGCGCGCTCCAGGCTGGCGATGTCCCCTCCGCCCCCGGGCGTGGAGCGGTTCAGGGAGGGCAGGTAGGCGGCCGCAGTCTGGCAGGCGCTGCGGAAGTCGGAGTTCCGTGCTTGGTACGCCGCCAGCAGGCGCCAGCCGTCGTCCCGCCACTTTTTGTTGGTCTCCAGGTGGGTCATCAGCGCCTTCTCGTCTCCAAGGCGGCCCCACAGTTCGAAGAGGAACTCCCGCTGTGTGGCCTCCAGCCCCTCAAGCTGCGGACGCAGGGCCAGGAGACTGCGCAGCGAGCGGTCAAACTCCTCCTTCGTGCTGACTGAGGCCAGGAAATCGAGCTTCAGCTCCGGACTTTCCGCCAGCGACCACAGCGGCTCGCGCAACTGAGGGTGCAGGTGCGCGTAGTTCAGCATCTGCCGGTAGTAGCCGTGGATGCCCGGCGCGGCGGTGGGGAAGCGGCGCAGAAACTCGCGCCAGCCGATGACGGCATACTGCGGGTCGAACTGCGTCCAGATGACGCCCTCCGTGTAGCACATGAAGGAATAATGTGGCTCCAGCGTGCGGGAGCGTGAGAAGTCCATGAGCGCGTCCTCCTTGCTGCCCCCGGCCAGCAGGCGCAGGCGCGCCCGCTCGTAGTACATCTCAAAGCTCAGCGGCTGCAGGCGCAGCGCCTCGTTCAGCAGCGGCATGGCGTCCGCCAGGGAGCCGGAGTCCACCAGTTGGTTGGCGCGTGCGCGCAGGGCCTGGGCGGCGCTGCTGCCCGGCAGCGTTTCGTGCCCCAGGGCCACGCCCAGCCAGCCGATGCCTGCGGCCAGCATCCCGAGGCCCGCCACGCGGAAGCCCAGGCGTCCCGCCCACCCCGCGTCGTGCGGCAGGCGGCGGGGACGAACGGCGATGCCTGCCAGCACAGCCATGAACAGGGCATAGCCCAGGCTGTGGTTGGGCACGTCCGCCAGACCATGCAGCGCGCCCAGGCCGAAGGCGATGGCGGCCGTGTTGCGCAGCCTGCGGTCCAGGCGGCTGGAGGAGCCCTTCTTGTTCTTGCCAAACCAGGGGCCGGTGGCGTTGAAGAGCCACAGCACCAGCACGCAGGCAGGCACCAGGGTCAGCAGGCCGCCTTCGGTCAGCAGCCACAGCAGGTCGCTTTCGGGATGCAGGAAGCGGCGGCGTGGCTCATGCATCTCGGTCAGCAGCGGAAAGACAGTGTCAAAGTTTCCCAGCCCCGTGCCCAGCCAGGGCGCGTGGGTGGCCATGTCGAGCGCCTCCAGGGCCAGAACCCCGCGGGCGCCGGTGGAGGTGAACTCCCCCGATTTCAGGCGGGTGGACACCCCGCCCTCGGACATGACGATGAGGGTGGCGATGACGCAGATGAGCGTGGCGGCCATGGTCATCTTTTGGAAGAAGCTCTTCCGCATGGCCACCGTGCCGAACCAGGTGGTGAAGCCGACAAACAGCAGAATCACACCAGCCTTGGAGGTGTTGATGAAGATGCAGGCCAGGGGCAGCAGCATGCCCAGCGCAAACACCGACCACAGGCGCGAGCCACGCCGGTGCGTGTCATAGGCCGCCGCGACAGACAGCAGGCAGAGGAGGGCGGCCAGGCTGCTGGTATGGTTGCGGTTGGCAAACGGGCCGAAACTTTCCCCCCAGGCCTGGCTGCGCGGCCACCAAGGCAGGGTCAGCACATGCTGGCGTTCCAGAATGGACAGCGCGCAGATGAAAATCCCGCCAAGGGTCAGCACCTGCAGCAGCCCGCGGCGTTGCGCGGAGGAGAAGCCGCGCGCGACGCACCACCCCAGCCAGGAGAGGCAGAGGGTGAAGAACAGCCAGGCTTCCCACGTCACCCACGCCTGGGGTGTCAGGGTCTTGGAAAGGGCAATGCCCCAGTCATTTTCCAAGGTGGCGCGCCACGCCGCCGGCAGCACCTCCCAGCTGGCGGGCAGGAAGCTCAGCAGCGGCGCGCAGAGGGCGCCAAGCAGGCACAGGGACACGATGGCGGGCAGTTTCCGCCGCGCGGGGAAGACCAGCAGCAGCAGGGCGACGAGCACTGCGGCCAGCCCCTTGGACCATGCCTCGCGCCCCGCCCCGAAGGCAATGACCAGCAGCGGCACCAGGCCGAACAGCCAGCCCTGCCAGAGAGGGCCGGGCAGCTCATAGGCCGGGCTGGCGTCGTTGTCCTCCCGGCTGTCCTCCTCCGTTTCCATCTCCTCCTCGTTTTCCTCGGACGAGTGCCTGGACCGCCGCCGCCGCCGGCTGCGGTGGACAGGGGCGGGGTCGAAAGCTGGTCCGGGGCTGGTGGGGGCCGCTTCTGCCGCAGCGGCGGGAGATTGGACGGTGTTGGGCGACTGGTCATCGTCGCCGGCCAGGAGCACTGGCGGTGGTGGCGCGGGTGGATGCTCCGGGGGGGATGCTGTTTCATCAGCAGCAGGCGCGGGGAAGTTCTTTTTCATGCCGGTTTGTGGCGGGCCTGGGTGGGGCTGGCAGCAGCGGGTGGCAGCGGCGCAGGCGCGGACAGCTCCAGACAGAGGGGGAGCGTGTTCCAGCGCTCCAGACAGCGCTGCAGGACGGGCAGAAGCACATCCAGCCGGAGGTTCCATTCTGTCTCGTCCGTGCCGTCTTGCGGGCGGTGGATCACGCAGCGGTGGCCTGTCTGCACGGGCAGCTCCACCGGGAGGGTGCCTGCCGCAGGGCTGCCCCGCAGGCCCATGCGGCCCAGGGCATGACAAAACTGGGTGGAAAAGTCCTCCAGGTCGGGGCAGCGCTCCACCTCAAAATCCAGCACCCGCCCGTGGGAACGGAAGTACTCACGCTGCCGCCTGCGCTCCATCACCTCATCAAACTGCGTGCGGAAGTTTGACCAGCTCCGCACATAACCCAGGTAGCGTGCAGCGGCCAGCGCCAGCAGAAACAGGCAGGCTCCGGCGACCGGGAGAGCATAGCCTTTGTTCATCAGCACGCTGACCCCCACCAAGCTAAGCACCAGGCAGACCGAATACAGCACGGCCAGCGCGCGCCCCTTGCTGTAGCCCAGCAGGATGAGCCTGTGGTGAATATGCTCCGCATCCGCATTGAAGATGGGCACGCCACGGATGGCCCGGCGGATGATGGCAAACAGGGTGTCCAGAATCGGCACCCCCAGCGCCATGATGATGACCAGCAGCGCGCCGATGATGGAGCCCTTGTTGGAGGTGAACAAGGACACGGAGGCAACGAAGAAACCAATCAGGTACGCCCCGCCGTCCCCCAGGAAGATTTTGGCAGGCGGCAGATTGAACACCAGGAATCCGGCCAGCGCGCCAGCCATGGCCAGGGACACCACAACCACATCATGCTGGCCCCCGTAGTAGCCGATGAATGCCAGCGTCAGGCTGAGGAACATGCCGAAGCCGCCCGCCAGCCCGTCCATGCCATCGATCAAATTCACAATGTTGGGGATGCTCACCAGCCAGAACAGGGTGAGCGGCAGGCTCCACCAGCCCAGCGCCAGGGAACCGTTGCCGAACGGATTGCTGAGCATGTCGATCGACACGCCAAAAGAGTAAAGGATCAGCGCCGTGCCGATCTGCCCCACCAGCTTCACCTTGGCGCCCAGGGACTTCAGGTCATCGGCAAAGCCCACGCTGAACATCAGCGCGTTGCACAGCGCGACGGGCAGCCAGCGGCTCCAGCCCAGGCCGCCGATGAGGCCTGCCACCAGCGAGGCCAGGCCCACCGCGATGAAGATCGGCGCGCCGCCCAGGCGTGGAATGGCCTTGTCATGCAGCTTGCGCCGCTGGTCGGGGATGTCCATGCCCAGGCTGCCTCTGCGCCGCACGATCCACCATGAGCCCAGTGCCGCCAGAATGAGGGAACCCAAAAAGTACATCGACATCTCCGGCCAGGTGAGCACCCGAGGCGGGGGCGGACCTATGAATGGCAGGCTGGAGGAGATCAGGTGGGGCGGCATGCGCGGATGCTTGCAGTGGGTGCGGTTGGGGGCGGGCGGTGGGCAAAGCTATGCGATACTGTTCCGGACCGCATTTGCCCAGCATAAACGTGGCTGGATGATCGTTCAACCCAGGAGCCGTGCCCTTGGTGGAACGAATTCTTTTTAAATCAGCCAGCCAAGGGAAGGGGATGCGCTAAGGGAGGGGGCAAAAAATCCGGTCTGTGGGAAAAGATGCCCATTCCGCCACGTTTCAGCGCGAGCCATGCTGTTCTCGTTCCGTCGTTCGTTCTGCTCTTTTTTACTGGTCTCAGTCCTGGGACAGGCCGCCCTCCCCGCTGTTCCGCCGCCGCAGCCGAATGTGGTGGTGATGCTGGCGGACGACTCAGGCTGGGGGGACCTGAGTGTGAACGGGAACACGAACCTGCGGACGCCGAATCTCGACACGCTGGCCAGGGCGGGGGCGAGTTTTGACCGCTTTTTTGTCTGCGCCTTGTGCGCGCCGACGCGGGCGGAGTTTCTGACGGGGCGGTACCACCCACGGGGCGGCGTGCGTGGTGTGTCCACGGGGCAGGAGCGGCTGAACACGGATGAAAAGACGATTGCCGACAGCTTTCTACAGGCTGGTTATGCGACTGGGGCATTTGGCAAGTGGCACAATGGCAGCCAGTGGCCGTATCATCCCAACGCGCGCGGTTTCCAGGAGTATGTGGGCTACACCTCCGGGCATTGGGGGGAGTATTTCAACCCGCCGCTGGAGCACAATGGCCGGATGTTCCGTGCGGAGGGCTTCATTGTGGACGTGCTGGTGGGCAGGGCGGTCGAGTTCATCGAGGCGAACCGTGCGAAGCCTTTCTTTTGTTACATCCCGCTGACCACGCCGCATTCGCCCTTCAGCGTGCCGGATGAGCATTGGAACAAGTTCAAGGACGCGCCTGTCGGGCAGCGCGGTGTGGATGGGGAGAACGAGGACCTGGTGGTGACCCGAACAGTGCTGGCGATGATGGACAACATCGATGCCAATGTGGGCCGGGTGCTGAAGAAGCTGGATGATCTCAAGCTGGGCGAGAACACCATTGTGGTCTATTTCAGCGACAATGGGCCGAACTCCACCCGCTGGAACGGCGGCATGAAAGGGAAGAAGGGCGTGACCGATGAGGGCGGCGTGCGCTCGTCGCTGTTCATCCGCTGGCCGGGGAAGATCCAGGAGGGGCTGAAGGTGGCACCCATCAGCGGGGCGATCGACCTGCTGCCCACGCTCACCGCCCTGGCTGGCGTGAAGCCGGTGAATGACACGGCGCGGAAGCCGCTGGACGGCTGGGATCTTTCCCCGCTGCTGACCGGTGGGAAGTGGGATGCCGCCGCCCGTGAGCTCATGAACTACAATGGCGGCAGGCTCAGCGTGCGCTCGCAGACGCACCGGCTGGATGCTGGCGGCGGTCTCTATGACATGGTGGCGGATCCGAACCAGACGAAGGATATTGCCGTGGAGAAGCCGGAGATCGCGGAAGCGCTGTATGCCGCAGGCAGCCGATGGCACCAGGAGGTCTTTGGCAGGCCGTATGTCTTTGCCAAGGCCGGTGATGGCAAGGGGAAGGGCAAAAACAAGGGCAAAGGCGGGCCTGCCTTTGCCGACGACCGGCCTTATCCGGTGGGCTACGCGGAGTTTCCCATCACCCAACTGCCCGCGCGGGATGGTGTGCCGCATGGTGGTGTGCAGCGCAGCTCCGGCGCGCCGAACTGCTCCTACTTTGTGAACTGGAAGACCAAGGAGGACGGGATGACCTGGGACATCGATGTCCACACCACGGGAGAGTACGAGGCGAGCATCGACTACGCGTGCCCGCTGGCTGACGCCGGGGCGACGATTGAACTCAGCTTTGGTCAGGCAAAGGCGAGCGCCAAGGTGATGCCTGGGTGGTTTCCTCCGCTGCTGGACGGCCAGGACCGCGCGCCGCGCAAAGGGGAGAGCTACATGCGTGACTTCCACACGCTGCCACTCGGCACCATCAAGCTCAACGCGGGACGGGGCGTGCTGCGGTTGAGCACGGTGGACATTCCGGGCGCAACGGTGGCGGAGGTGCGGCGGGTGACGCTGACGTTGAAGGCCCGATAAGGGGGGGGCGTGCCCTCGCGGTTACTTCACCACCTTGCCACCAAGGCTGAGGATGCGTGCCTTGCCTTTGGCGTCCTCGGCTTCGGCGATCTGCTGGTTGCTGACGTACATCTGGGACAGGGCGGTCCAGGCGAGCAGATCATTGGGCTGGAGGGTGGTGGCCATGAGGCCCGCGCCGATGGCCTCCTTCACCGCGCCGTGGCGCAGCAGGGCCATGCCGAGGGCGTGCCAGCCGTCGAAGAAATCCGGCTGCAGCTCCACGCAGCGGCGGTAGAGAGCGATGGCCTGCGGCAGCTCGCCAAGGGCGACGTGGCCGCTGGCGTCATCGAAGAGGGCTTCGACTTCGGCGTTGGCGGGTGCGGCGTCGCTCATGAAGAAAGCGGAGGCGAGGAGCCAGAGAGGGATCAACAGCGGACCTAAATCACGACACGCCGACGTGGGTCTTCACCTTGGCGGCCTCATGCTGCTTCTTGAACCAGGCGTTGAAGAGGCGCTGGCTTTCCTGGCGGGAGAGATTGTCCACCTGGCTCTGGCGAACGGTGGTGGAGTCGGGGCGTTTGCGCAGCTCCTTGGAGCTGACATAGACGAGCATGGCGCCCTTGTCGAAGTCCACGGCGTTGGAGAGGCTGTTGGGCGCGGTCTTGGCGGCCTGCTGGGCGATGAGGAAGCCGTTGGGTTCATCCTGCGGCGGGTTGGCGATGTCGATGTCCGGCAGGGGCTCGAGCTTGAGGTTCTTTTCCTTCACCAGGTCGGCGATTTTTTTGCCAGCCTTGAGGCCGTCGTTGATGGCGGTGCGGGCGTCGTTCACGGCCTTGGTGCGCGCCTCGTCGGCCTTCTGGCCGATCAGAACTTCTTTGATCTTGTCCTTCACCTCGGCGAGTTCCTGCTGCTTGGGCGGCTCCACTTTGGTGAGCTCAAAGACGTACCAGCCGTTGACGCCTTCGACGGCGTCTGGCGGCTCCTTGGAGTCTGCGGCGCGGGCAAAGACCTGCTCCACCAGCGAGCTTTCGTTCTTGAGGGCGGCGGGGGGCTCTCCCTGGCTGAAGGCGGCGGCGGTTTCCACCTTTTCCTTGGTCTCCTTGGCGGCGTCCTGGAAGGATTTTTTCTGCTTCACCAGGAGGTCGTTGAAGGCGTTCACGCGCTCGACGGCCTTGTGCTGCTCCTTGGTGCGCTCTTCCAGCGGCTTCTTGTCGAGATCCTTGGGGTTCTCAAAGAAGACATAGCTGATGGCGCGCTTTTCGGCGGTCTTGTAGGTGTCCTTGTTCTCGTCGTAGTACTTTTTGATCTCTTCGTCGGTGACGGTGGCGGCCTTTTTGAAGGTCTCGGTCTCGAAGACGATCTTGGAGCCCTTGAAGGTCTGGTAGCTGCTGGCGTACTGCTTCTCGGCGGCGAGGGGGG
>CAZPSQ010000030.1:0-37697 GCA_964588755.1 uncultured Prosthecobacter sp.
CGCATCCGCCAGATCGAGGCCAAGGCCCTGCGCAAGCTGCGCCACCCCACCCGCATCCGGAAACTGGGCGGTTTCTTCGGCG
Organism: uncultured Prosthecobacter sp.; assembly: GCA_964588755.1. GTDB lineage: Bacteria > Verrucomicrobiota > Verrucomicrobiia > Verrucomicrobiales > Verrucomicrobiaceae > Prosthecobacter. The sequence continues at coordinate 83 of CAZPSQ010000030.1, forward strand.
CTTCATAGCAGCCAGCATCACCCCGTGTGATGATGACTACTTCACCAGCACGCGCCCACATCGCGCCTGTCTTCGATGCTGCGGAGGTAAATGTAGCCTTCGACATACCGCCCGGCAAAATCGCCCAGCATGGGCACCGGCACGCGCTCGTACTCGCCGCCTTCAGTGTCTTCGAGGATGTCCAGCTTGGCTAGGCCAGTCTCATCCACTTCCCAAACTTCGCCTTCAATCGAGAGGCCCTGCTGGGGAACGCGGACCATGCCGGGATAGCCTCCGAGGTCATACAAGCGGTAGAGCGGCAGGGTACGGGCCTCCGCCACAAATCGCTGCCGCTCGATCCAGCCGTGGTTCTCGCCACCGCGTTTCAGCGTGCCATAGACAAAGACGAGGGTCTTCACAGCATGTCCTCCCGTTCGGCAAGCCATGTGGGGAGACCATAACGTTTCTCGACCAGTTCTGCGGCTCGTTGTGCCACTGCGGGTGGCGGCTCAGTCACCAGCGTAACCTCCTTGGCCAGACCCGCCGCCCAGCCATTCCAGAAGTCCGGTGGAATGACGACCTGCTGCACGCTGCCCTGATGCAGCAGCCCCAGCCGACCGCGCCGCTGCCCTGCCCCGGCGATTTTGACCTTCCCACGCACCACGTCATGCAGCGCGGGGGCCACAAAGCAGAAGGGGTTTTCGATCAGGTCCTCCGGCCCTGCCAGACGGCATCCGGCCATTCCAGCGGCGTTCAACCCATCCGCCAGGGCCGAGTGAATGAGCTGGTAGCTGTCCAGCGGACGTGTCTCCGCCCAGGCATTGGCGGCAGGAACGATGACGGAATAAGTCTCGTCGTTTTCATGCAGCACCACACCACCGCCTGTCCAGCGGCGGACAACCGGCCAGCCGGGCAGCGCCTCACCCAGCTTGGCCAGGCTTTGGGCGTAGCCGATCGTCACCGTCGCGGTGTCCCAGTCATACACGCGCAGAACAGGGTGCTCTGAAAGCTCCAGCCAGGCCTGGTCCACCGCCATGTTCCATGGACCCGCGTGCGGCCGGGGGTCCGAATGCAGAACGAGATGGTCAAAAATGGGGGCGGTAGAACTCACGCGGCAGCATCGCGCAAAATTCTCATCTTCGCATGCGCGGATGTGGCGGGATGACAAGTTCCGGCGTTGCGGAAAAAGGCGGTCAGCCGTGCGGCATCACCAGCGCCACAACGGCCATGCCAAGCATCAAGGCATCCTCGACGATGGTCACGGTGGACATGGGCAGGTTGAACACGGTGCCCAGGCAGGCGCAGCGGATGGTCTGTTTCGAAAGCACGGCCTTCAAAACCCCCAGCAGACTGACGCCCATGACGACGGCAGTGGCCGCGTTCACCCAGAAAGGCTGCCAGTTGGCCAGATAGGCCAGGCCCAGCGCCAGCTCGATGAAGGGATAGACAAGGCCATAGGCCGGCACCGCCTTGGCCACCAGATCGTAGCCCCGGTAAGCATCGCTGAAGCCGCGAAGATCCAGCATCTTGAAGAATGAGAAGGCGACAAAAAATCCGCCCATGAACAGGCGCATCGCCATCGGCAGCTCAAAGCCGCCGTGCATCACGCTGGCGGAGGCGATGACCAGCAGCAGGTAGGCCAGCAGGATCAACAGCGGCCGGTAGGTCTGCCTGCTCTTCTCAGGCAGCTTCTCTGCCGGGGCCTGCGCCTCCACACGGTATTTCCCCAGCGGGCGCAGCCATTCATTCATCGCCTCGTCGCTGAAAGCCGCGCGCGTGGTGATCCGCGCCTGCGGCGGCCTCAGTGTGACGGCAGCCTCGCTGATGTCCGGATGCTCCCGCAGGCGGTCGGTGATTTTTTTCACACAGGACTCACAGGACAGGCCGGTGAGAGGAAAAGTTTGGGGAAGAGACATGGGGACAGGAAATGAGGCAGCCTGGAACACCCCCACGACACCGGCTGCACAATGCCGTGGGGCGGACCAATGATGCTCAGGTTACTTCAGCTTCGCCATGTATTTGGCAGGGTTGGCGTCGAAGTCCTCCGTGCATGGCTGGCAGCAAAACTTGACCTGCTGGCCGTTGTAAACCTTGGTGATGGGCTTGCCCATGCTGCCCAGCTTGTTGCCGCTGACGATGCAGACATCCAGCGGATAAGGCTTCGCGCCGCCCGTGGAGGCGCAGGAGGCCAGCGACAGGCCCAGCAGAGCGGCGGTGAGGAAGGCGGTGATTTTCGTTTTCATGGTGTGCTTGTGTTTTGTTTGTTGTTTGGTTGAGATTAAAAACGGATCAGCACCCCGGCACCAACGCCGAAGTCACTGTGATAAGAGGCCGCCAGCGAAAGGTGGCGCGTCAGCGTGTAGTCCGCCCCCGCGCTCCACTCCCAGCGGGTGCCGGTGTCATAGAAGGTCTCCCCCCACACGCCGAGACGCGGCGTGAGCTGAAAGCGCTTGGCCAGTGTGAGCCGCGCATCGCCCTCGCTGTCGATCGTCACCGTGGCCCAGGCCATCAGCGGCAGCCGGTAGTTGAAGCCCGCAATCGCACGGTTCCCTGCATCCTCATCGTTCGTGAAACGCATCCCCGCAAAGGCCTGGAAGTTCAGGTTGAAGTAGCGCTGATAGACCGCGTCGATCTCATACTCCGGCCGCCGCACGCGCTCCCAGCCCACCTCCCAGCTCAGCAGCAGGTCATTCTTGGGATTCATGGCCGTGACCAGCCCCTCGCTCATGTTGCTCTGCACCAAAGCGGAACCCCACACATAGGCCATGTCATGGCTGTGCTCCCCCAGGGCGCCACCATGCCCGTGCTGCATGCCGGGCAGACCGCCCAGCCACGCGCTGCGGTGCATGCTGTGGTTCTCCGGCTTCATTGCATGGGCATGCCCATGCTTCACGCTTCCGCCACTTTCCGGCTCATAGCGAAACACGCGCGCCATGCCGCTCATCATGTGATAAAGGATATGGCAGTGGAACATCCAGTCCTTCTCCTCGTTCGCCTCAAACTCCACCACGCGTTTGCTCATCGGCGGCACATCCACAGTATGCTTCAGGGGTGATCGCCTTCCCTGCCCCATCAGCAGGCGGAAGAAGTGCCCGTGCAGATGAATGGGGTGGTGCATCATGGTGTCGTTCACCAGTTCCAGCTCGATGATCTCCCCCTTCTTGATCATCACATAGGGGTCCTGGGCGATGGTCTTGCCATCAAAGCTCCAGATGTAGCGGTTCATGTCCCCCGTGAGGTGCATCGTGATCTTCCGCCGTGGCAGCCCGGCGGGCAGCGTGGTGTCCCCCACCGCCTTCAGCACCCGGTAGGGCGAGCCCGGCCGGGGCAGCCGCAGAGAGGCGCGCGGATCATCCTCCTGCTCCGTGAGCGCCAGCCGCAGCATCTCATCCATCTTGTAGAGGTTGGGCCGTGGTGGATCGCTCGCAGGCCTCAGCTCTCCCGAGCCGAAAAATGCGGACACATGGCCGCTGCCGTCCTGCGTGGTGAAGCGCAGCTCATGCTGTCCGCTGGGCGGGATGGTGATGATGACATCATAAGTCTCCGCAATGGCCATCAAGAAACGGTCCACCTGCACGGGCTGCACCGGCGGCCCATCCGCCGCCACGATGGTCATCGGCCCAGCGGAGGAGTGCGGCAGGAAATAAGTCGCCGCCGAGGCATTGATGATGCGCACACGCACGCGCTCCCCCGGGCGGCCTTCGATCCGCTCCTGCCGCAGCCCGTTGATCAGGAAGGCATGATACCCCACATCAGAGATGTCCATCGGCATCATGCGGTCCCACTCACGTTTGAAATAGGCCCCCAGCATCCCCTTCTGCCATGCGCCCAGGATGGACTGCGCGTTGCGCCGCATCAGACCAAAGTAGTCACTGCCCCGCATCAGCATGCGCATCACCTCATGCGGGTCGTAGTTCGTCCAGTCGGAAAGCACCAGCACCTTCTCGCGGTCGGCCTTCACCGGCTCCCCTCCACGTGGCTCCACCACGATGCTGCCGATGACGCCGTTCTGCTCCTGCAGATGCGTGTGGGAATGGTACCAATAGGTGCCTGCATGCTTCAGCGCGAACTCAAAGGTCCGCGTCTTCCCCGGCAGGATCGGCGGCGTGGTCACATAGGGCACACCATCCTCCACATTCGGCAGCAGCAGCCCATGCCAGTGCGTGGATGTCTCCCGGTCCTTAAGCTCATTGTGCACACGGATGCGCGCAAAATCCCCCTCCCGAAAGCGCAGTGTCGGGCCTGGAATGCCACCATTGATCGTGAAGCCCTTCACCTTTTTTCCGGCGGGTGACACCGTCTGCTCAGCAATGCGGAGGTCATGCTCCACCACTCGCTGCCCCGGGGCGGCAGCGCTGATTTTGCACTGGTCGCAGGCAAGGGCGGCCACGGGCGCCAGCAGCACCATCGGCATGGATAAAAAAAGTGTTCTCACAAAAATCGAGTCCTGTCAGGTTGATGGAACCTGCCCACGGCATGCCACAGTCACGGCGGACCGTGCGGCGTGGGCACAATGCGTCTGTCAAAGACGCGGACTCAATTCAAAAAGGAGCAGAACAAGACGGCCAGCCGCACATGCGGCCGCGTCTTCGCATCACTCACCGCCAGACTCCACGTGGCGCTGTCAGCACCGCGGGCGGCTGGCACGTCAGGCTTGTGATCCTCGGCGGACACCCAGGTGATCTGCGGCACCAGTTCCCGCACAGCGGCAGGCGGAGTGCTCGCCGGGCTGGCTGGCACAGGGGCGTCCGTGCAGGCACACACGCTCATTTCCGCCTCGGCCAGCCACGCGCAGCAGCCCATCTCACATGCCGTTTCACTCATGTTCACACCAGCCTGCGCAGGCCATCCCTGTGCCAGCAGCACAAGGGTTGTCAGCAGGAGGCGCAGGAAAGTCACGGCAGGATCGGGGCTTGATAAAGATAACGATATCTTTCAATCCATGGATGTCAAAATCTCGCACGTCCCATTCCTTGTCATGCGCGCCGCAGGCCTTGTCAGCACCAGGGCATTCCCCTGACACCGGCATCAGGGACACACACGCCAGATCGCTGGCAGACGAGTTCCATGCTGAAATCAACCTGCACAAGATGCAATCAGCAACGCCTCTGACCTTCCTCAAAAAATGAAAGGAACTGCCGTCATTGAATGCCCGCCTTCGACAGTCCGTCACATCTCATGTCACCGCGTTGTCGCGGCTGAAAAAAACCAACAAAAAACAAGACCATAAAAAAGATACTCACTCTTCTGGCCATTGTCACCGGCTTTGCTGTGATGGCCCCTGCGGACACACAGGCGCGCGACCACCGTTCTTATGACCGCAGCTTTTCCCACTCCTGCCGCACCTGCGGCACGGGCGTCTATCGCGAGCGTGTCATCGTCGGCCGCGACCGCTGGGGCCGCCCCGTCACAAGCTGGCGCACCATGGGCCACCACTGCCGCCCGCAGCATCGCCACTACAACCACCCGCGTCACCGCCATCATCACCACCACCGCCATGGGCGCGGAGGCTCGATCATCTTCCCAGGCTTCGGCCGCTTCTGATCAGCATCATGGGCCCTCGTTCACCCACCGCTGGAGCACACCCTCCAGCGGTTTTTTTGTGCCTGCGCGGGAACAGCCCATCCCCCTCCCTTCTCGCGCCCCCTATTCCCATTTTAAATGCACTCCTTGCCCAGCAGGGGCGCGGCAAGGAGCCGCAGCGCGTTCAGGATCACCAGCAGCGTGGCCCCTGTGTCGGCCAGAATGGCCATCCACAGCCCAGCATGCCCGGTGAAGGCAAGCAGCAGAAACACCGCCTTGATCACCAGCGCGAAGGCCACATTGAACTGGATGATGCGCAGGGTTCTGCGGCCAAGGTTCACCGCATCGGCCACTTTCGTCAGATCATCCTTCATCAGCGCCATGTCGGCTGTCTCGATGGCGGTGTCGCTGCCTATCGCCCCCATCGCAATGCCCACGCTCGCCTGCGCCAGCGCGGGCGCATCGTTCACACCATCCCCGATCATGCCCACGTGCTGAAGCTCTGCCATCAGCCGCTTCACGTGCTCGATCTTTTGCTCCGGCATCAGGTCCCCCCGCGCCTCGTCAATCCCCGCGCGTTTGGCGATGGCGTCCACCGTCCGCTGGTTGTCACCGCTCAGCATGACGACTTTCGACACACCTGCCTCATGCAGCCGCCGCAGCGCCTTCGGCACCTCGACGCGCATGATGTCGCCTATCGCCAGAATGCCCAGCACCTCCCCCACGCATCCCTCATGCGGCGCATGGCCCAGGATCGCCAGGGACTCTCCACGCGCCTCGACCTCCGCCAGCCGCGCCTCGATCTCGGGACTGCACACGCCCATTTCATGGGCCATCCTGTGGTTGCCGATGAAGTGCGGATGCCCATCAATGACCGCCGTGGCCCCGCGCCCGGTGACAGAGCGATACTCCACCGCGTCGTTCCACGTCACCTTCCGGTCTTTGGCTGCGGCCACCACGGCCCTTGCCAGCGGATGCTCTGAATGCGTGTCGATCGCCGCGGCACGCCTCATCACCTCTTCTTCGGACAGGCTTCCGGTCACGATCACCTGGGTCACCTGTGGCCTTCCCTGGGTGATGGTTCCCGTCTTGTCCACCGCCAGCCCGCGCAGCCGCCCCACCGCCTCCAGATACGCGCCCCCTTTCACCAGCACACCACGCCGGGCCAGCGCCGTCAGGCCGGACACAATGGAAACCGGTGTGGCGATCACCAGCGCGCACGGACAGGCAATGACAAGCAGCACCAGGGACCGGTAGATCCAGTCCGCCCACGCCCCGTTGGTGATGAGTGGCGGCAGTAGTGCCACCAGCAGCGCCGCCACAAAAACCGCCGGGGTGTAAATGCGGGCAAACCTGTCCACAAAACGCTGCGTCGGTGCTTTCTGCCCCTCGGCCTCCTCCACCATCGTGATGATGCGCGCCAGCGTGGAGTCACCCGCCTTCCTGGTCACCTTCACGGTCAGCGTTCCCTCGCCATTGATCGTGCCTGCAAAGACGATGTCGCCCGCCTTCTTGTCCACCGGCACGGACTCTCCCGTGATGGGTGCCTGGTTCACAGCAGACGCGCCCGCCATCACCTCACCGTCCAGCGGCACACGGCTGCCACTGCGGATGCTGATCTCTCCGCCGATCTCCACCTCTGCCACAGGCACTTCCACAGTCTCCCCGCCACGGCGCACCAGCGCTGTCTCAGGGGCCAGCGACATGAGAGAACTGATCGCGCGCCGCGCCCTGCCCACGCTCCAGGACTCAAGCAGTTCCGACAGCGCAAAGAGAAACACCACAGCCGCGCCTTCCGCACCCTCCTTCACCAACCATGCACCTGCCACGGCCACCGTCATCAGCACATTCATGTCCAGCCGCAGCTTCCTTGCCGCGTTCCACGCCGCAGGGAAAACCAGCAGCCCGCCCGCCAGGGATGAAAGCGCAAAGCACAGCGTGGCCAGCCATTCAGGCCCCCATGCGCGCCATTGCAGCAGCAGTCCCGCCGCCAGCAGCACACCGGATGAAATGACCAGCGCGTTGCGTGGCAGCGGCGTGTCATCATGACCATGCTCGCAGGTGCCGCACACCCCCGGCTTGTCCTTGTGTTGCTCATGCGTCTTCATCTAATCTTAAGGTTAGTTGATTCAGGTTCAGTCAGATAAAATGAAAATATTTGAATTGCCCTCGAATAGACCCGCAGCGCCCTCGTCTGATCCCACAGCTGCAAATGATGCGGCAACAAATCAGAAACAAAGCAATCAAACCTCGACCAAACATCATGAAAAAGATCATCGCTCTCCTGGCCATCGCCACCGGTTTCGCTGTCATGGCTCCTGCCGCTTCCCACGCTCACGACAGCCGCCGCGGTCACGACCACGGCCGCTCCTCCAGCCGCAGCTTCTCCCACTCCTGCCGCACCTGTGGCACCGGCGTCTTTCGTGAGCGAGTCGTTGTCGGTCGCGACCGCCACGGCTGCGCCACCTACGGCTGGCGCACGGTGTCCCACAGCTGCCGCCCCAGCTTCTCCCATGGCCGCCCAGGCCACAGCCATGGCGGCCGCCCGGGAGCACACATGGATCTTGGCCGCGGCGGTCATCGCCGTTGACAGGCAGGGTTGATCCTCGTCAGGGATGCCCGCTGGAGAGTGCTCTCCAGCGCGCTTTTTGTTGTCCTGTTTGACATCGCGATCGGCACAAAGGCACCAGCGATGCTCAGGCATCGCTGGCGCTGTCATGATCTTGTCACTTCTTCTTTTCTTCAGCTTCCTTGCACTTGCAGACCCACTCCTCCGCCTTGCACTCCTCGCAGATGACGGTGTTGTATTCGAAACGCGCGGTGATGGCTTTGGCATCCGCCGCGTTCTTGTATTGGAGGATCAGCCACTCACCGGCCTTCACCTTGGGCACCACAAAGCCCGTGGCATCTTTCTCCACGGTCAGCTTCTGCGGATTCCCACGGTCCCCCGTGGTCACGGCAAGGCTCTGCGCGGCGAGGGGCACCGGCTTCATGTCCTTGTCCAGGAGGGCGATGTGAAACTTCTCCCCCTTCACTGTCACCTCCCCGTGCATGGTTTCGTTCTTGCTGAACTCAAGGATGCGCCCGCCGTTGGGGCCAAGCTCAACGCCTTCATGGGCAAAGGCGGCGGAGGCGACGAGCGCGAAGATAAGGGCTTTCAGTTTCATGGTGTTGTCTGCTGGGTTGTGTTTGTTTGTTCGTTTGTTGATCCGGGCGGCGGCACGGGACGCGCCGCCGCCTTGGAAATTCAGGTCAGTGCGCGGCAGCGGCGTTTCCCGCGATGGCCTTGGCGGCGGCCTTGCGGCCAAAGAGCCAGAACATTGCGGGTGTGATGGCCATGTCGAGGAGGGTTGAGGAGATGAGGCCGCCCACGATGACCACCGCCACCGGATGCAGGATCTCTTTGCCCGGCTGGTCCGCCGCCAGCACCAGCGGAATGAGGCCGATGCCCGCGCTCAGCGCGGTCATCAGCACGGGCACCAGACGCTCCAGCGTGCCGCGTGCCACCATCCGGCGGGTGAAGCCCTCGCCCTCATGCTTCATGAGGTGCAGGTAATGGCTGATCATCATGATCCCGTTGCGCGCGGCCACGCCGCCCACGGCAATGAAGCCCACCAGCGTGGCAATGCTGATGTTGTTCAGCTTCATCCACGTGAAGACAAGACCGCCCATGAGGGCCAGCGGAATGTTCACCAGCACCTGCAGCGCCAGCATGCCGCTGCGGAAATAGCCATGCAGCATCAAAAAGATGGCTGCGAAGACCACGGCAGAGAAGATCGCGATGCGCTGCGTCGCCTCCTGCTGCGCCTGGAATTCGCCTTCAAAGGTGATGAAATAGCCCTCCGGCAGCCTCACCTTCTCCTTCACCTCGTCTTGCAAACGCACCACCAGGTTGGACACATCCCGTACGGTGGGCTTGATGGCCAGCGCAAAGCGCCGCTGGCTGCCCTCACGAAAGATCACATTCGGCCCGCGCGCCTCCCGCACATCCGCAATGAGGGACAACGGCACCCGCTGGCCGTTCTCCAGCTCAATAGGCAGTTGTGCGATCTTTTCCGGCGAGTCACGCCATTCCACCGGCAGGCGCAGCACCAGGTTCACGGCTCGCTGGCCCTCGCGCAGCTCCGCCAGTTCCTTCCCGCCCAGAAGCGCCGAAAGCTGGTCGTTCAGACGCCCCGGGGAAATGCCATATGCCTTCGCTCGGTCGCGGTCCGCCTCAATGCGCAGCTGCGAGATCGCCGACGTCTGGTCCAGCTTGCAGTCCTCAAAGCCGGGGATGCTTTTGGCAATGCCTTGGATCTCGATGCCAATCTGCCGCAGCTTGTCCAGGTCAGGGCCAAAAATCTTGACCGCCACCGGCGCGGACACCCCGCTCATCATGTGGCCGATGCGGTCCGCCAGCGGGCCGCTGACCACGGCAAACACACCCGGCACCGATTTGACCTTCTGCGCAATGTCCGCCAGGATCTCCTTGCGGCTGCGTCCCTGGGCCGCGGCTCCGGATGTGTCGCGGAAATCCACATCGAACTCCGCCGTGGACACCGGCACCACATGATCACCACGCTCCGCCCGGCCCACGCGGCGCCCCACCTTGCGCACCTCTGGCACGCTGAGGATCTGCTGCTCCAGGACGTCGGAGATCTTGTTGACCTCTTCCAGGGAAGTCCCCGGGGCGGTGGTCGCGGCAACCATTGCTGTCTCCTCCTGAAACTTCGGCAGGAAGTCCTTGTTCATCTGTGGATACAGCAAAAATGCCGCGATCATCAGCACCAGCGCGGCGGTCAGAACCAGCAACGGCCGCGCCAGGGCAAAGCGCAGCAGCGTCCGCTCCAGCAGCCACTTCATGCCACGCACCAGCCGCCCGTCCACATGCTCATGCCCGGGCTTGGGATTCAGCAGCAGCGAGCACAGCACCGGGATCGCCGTGAGTGACACGATGAATGAGGCCACCATGGAGATGATCGTCGCCACCGCGATCGGCGCGAACAGCTTTCCCTCCACCCCCGTCAACCCCAGCAGCGGCAGGAACACCAGGATGATCAGCACCGTCGCGTACAGGATGGAGTTCCGCACCTCGCCGGAGGCCTGGGCGATCACGGCCAGCTTTGGCCTCCGCCTTTCGCCCAGCGCCGCGTTTTCCCGCAGGCGGCGGAAGACATTCTCCACATCCACGATCGCATCATCCACCACCATGCCGATCGCCACGGCAAGGCCGCCCAGCGTCATCGAGTTCACACTGATGCCCAGCACCTGGAAGGTCAGCAGCGTGATGCCAAACGACAACGGCATGGCCATCAGCGTGATGAAGGTGGTGCGGAAGTTCAGTAGAAACAGGAACAGCACCACGGTGACCATCACCGCACCGTCACGGATGGCCTCTGTCAGGTTGCCGATCGCATGGTCGATGAAATCCTTCTGCTGAAACAGCAGCGTGGTCTCCACGCCTTGGGGAAAGGTGGCCTTCAATTCCTCCAGCGCGGCCTGGATCTGCTCCGTCAGCTTGCGCGTGTCAAAGCCCGGCGCCTTGGTGATGGACATGATCACCCCATAGGTGGCGCTCTTTTCCGGTGCCTGGCTCACCGTGGCGTCACCGCGCATCGGCTGCACATCCCAGGTCACCTCCGCCACATCACTGATGGCAATGGGCCGGTCATCGGCTTTTTTGATCACGGTGCGGCCCAGATCATGGAGGTCCACGGTCATGGCAAGATTGCGCACCATGATCTCGGTGGACCCCGTGTTGAGAAAGCCGCCTGTGGTCGTGTTCGCCGCCTCCGCCGCCGCGCGCTCCAGCTCGTCATAGGTCACGCCATGGGCCTGCATCTTGGAAGGATCGGGGCGGATCTCGATCTGCTTCACGCCCCCGCCCATGTTGAGGATTTCCGCAATGCCGGAGATGCTTTGCAGGCGGCGGCGGATGGTCCAGTCTGCCAGCGATCGCACCTCGCGCGGCGGCAGGTAGCCCGGCTCCCCCTCCTTGAGCGTGCTGCGCACGCCCACCAGCAGGATCTCCCCCATGAGGGAGGCCACCGGCGTCATGAACGGCTGCACATTGTCAGGCAGCTGGTCGCGCGCGCTTTGCAGCCGCTCCTGCACCAGGGTGCGCGCGCGGTAGATGTCGGTGTCCCAGCCAAACTCGGCATACACCAGGGACAGCGCCACATCGGAATTGGAACGCAGGCGCGTCAGCCCCGACACACCCAGGAGGGCGCTCTCCAGCGGCTGCGTTACACGGATCTCCACCTCCTCCGGCGCAAGGCCCGGCGCCTCGGTCAAAATCACCACGGTGGGCTTCGTCAGGTCCGGCAGCACCTCCACCGGCAGCTGTGTGGCTGTGCGCAGGCCCGCCATCATGAGGATGAGGGACAGGCCGATGATGATCGCCCGGTTGGCGAGCGACCACTCGATCATGCGGTTGAGCATGGCTAGCCTTCCTCCTTCCCTTGCGCGGGCGTGGCCGCAGTCTCCTCATCCTCACGCTGCGTGCCGCCCTGGCGGGTGATCAGCGAGATGAGGAGCAGCAGAAACAGCACACCGCTCACATACATCCACACCGGGCTGGCCTCTTCGTGCGCCCCCTCGCCAGCCTTGTGATCATGGCCGTCTGCTTTTTCTCCAGGCTTCAGCTCCGAACCGTCGGCCGCGTGCTCATGCCCGTGGGCGGCGTCCAGCGCCTCCTTCAACGAGATGCTGCTGGCACCGGCAAAGGACAGCGAATACGCGCCGTGCGTCACCACTTCATCCCCGGGCAGCAGCCCGCTCAGGATTTCCGCATAGCGGTCGTTCATCGTGCCCACGACCACTGGCACCTTCACAAAGGCGTTTTTCAGGTCAAAGTCCTTCACATACACGAAGCGGTCCTGCGCGCTGCCTTGAATGGCGCTGCGCGGCACGCTGGTCACGTTCTCCCGGGTGGAGAGCACAATGTTGAACTCCCCCCGCATGCCGGGGCGCAGTGTCTTGTCTGGATTGCTCAGATGAAACGCGGCCTCGATCGTGCCTGCGGCTTCGTCCGCCGTCGCGGCCATGTGTGCCAGCCTCGCCTCGAAGACCTTGTCCGGCAGCGCATGCACCTTGATGTAGGCCTTTTGCTCCAGCTTCAGCCTTCCGGCCAGATGCTGCGGCACATTGGCCACCGCCTCCACCGTGCTGAGGTCAAGGATCTCGATGAGCTCCGCATCGGGTGAGACGGGCTGCCCCTGGGCAATGCTCACCTTGGACACCACGCCAGTGATCGGCGCCTCAAGCTTCACCACAGGCGGGGGATCGCCCGGCTGACGGCTTTCCACCCACGCCACCTCCGCGCCTGCGTCCACCTCCTGGTGCGGGACCACCAGCACGGAGAACGCGCGCCCCGGGATGCGGCTGCTGACGATGGCTTTTTTCCCTGGCAGCACCTCCAGATGCCCCAGGGAAAAAATGGTCTCCTCAAAGGTGGTTTCCTCCACCTCCACGGTCTCGATGCGCAGGTTTTTCACCCCGGTCTCATCCAGGACGACGGTGTTCTGCGCGCGTTTGGCGATGCCGTCCGCGGCGGACACTGCGGCGATGCCGGACAGGCCGGCCAGAAAGAACAAAAGATAAAATTTCAAGTTCATGGCAGGGCTGCTCCGGTGGCGGCTTCGTAGCGGATGCGGGCCAGATGGAAGTCACGCGCGGCATCCAGCGCGGCGGCTTCAAGCTGCAGGCGCTGTTCGCGCGCGCGCAGCACGGTGAGGAGGTCGGTCTGCCCGCTCTCGTAGGCTTTCTCCAGCTTGGCGGTCTGCTCCTGCACCAGCGGCAGCAGCGTGCCGCGTGTCTCCCGTGCCAGGGCCGCGTTGGCCTGCATCTCCCGCCGGGCGGTGTCCGCCTCGCTGGCGATCTGTTTGCCCAGTGCCTCGGTTTCCAGCCGCTGCCTTTCGGCGCTGGCCTTCTTTTCCGCGATCTCCCCCTGGTTGCGGTTCCAGAACGGCAGCGGGATGGAGATGCGGAAGCCCACATAGCCGGTCCGCTGATAACCCTGGTCGGCCACATGCTGCTGCTCCGGTCCGCCTACCACGCCCAGGCTCACATCCTGCAGACGCTTGGAGTGCGCCAGCGCGGAGTCCGTCTGCGCTGCCTGCTCCTTGGTCCTGGCCAGTTGATAGTCCGCCCTGTGCTGCCAGGGAATGATCCCAGGCACCACCAGCGCCGGCAGTTCCCCCACCAGGTTCAAGGAGTCCCCCGGCGCGATGCCCAGCATCGGCTTCAGCGCCCCCAGCAAGGCCACGCGCTCCACCTCGATGCGGCGCCCTTCCAGCAGCAGCCGCTGGGCGTCCACCTGGGCCTGCGCGGCGTCCAGCGGGGACAGCTCCCCCTTGGAGGCCCGGCCTTGGGTGAACTCGGACAACTTGCGCGCCAGCTCCGTCTGCTGCTGCCGCAGCGCCCGTTGTTTCTCCAGGGCCAGCAGCCTCACCGCCAGCCCGCGTGCTTCAGCCATGAATTTGCGCTCCGCGTCCCGCACCTCAAACCCGGCGGCGGTGACAAGCTGCGCGGTGAGCCGCTTCTCCAGGGACAGGCGGCGGGTCAGGGGGAAGGCCTGCTCAAAGGAAAACTCCCCAGCCACCGGACTCAGGCGGCTTTCACTTCGAAAATCGAAGCCTGCCGTGGGGTTCGGCAGGCGGCCGGAGCCTAGCGCCCGGCCCTGCGCCTCCGCCACCATGAGGCGGGCGGCCTTGAGCTGCGGATGCTGGGTGCGCACGCGTCCGGCAACGGCGGACAACGGCAGCGTGACATCCCCGGCAAGGCCCAGGGAAGGCACGAAAAGCAACAAGAAAAAACGTGACATGAGAATGAGGATTGAGATGGAGCCATGCGCCCCCGGCGATGCATGGCCGTGGGCGCGAAAACGTCAGCGGCCGGCCACGCGTGATGAGCACGCGCCTGCCAGCACCAGACGGTGCTCCTCAAATCCTCAGGGCGATGGTCTGCGCGATCACACGCGGCCATTCGCGCGCCGGCCCCGCCCTCGATGGCGGAGTCTCGGCCAGATGCCTCACCTGGGACAGCGTACGGAGGCTGCTTTCCCAGGCATCCAGCACGCACAGCACCTTGACCGGCGCGGCGATGCTGAAGGCAAAATCACTCTGCTGCTTGGCGACCAGCGAGTCCACAACCACCGCATGCTCATGTGTGTCGCCATCGTCCTCAGCATGGCCATGCGGCACGGAGTGGTCCTCGTTGTCCTCGTCATGGCAGGCTGTGGAATGCGGCCCATGGCAGTGGTCCACCTGGATGATGTTTTCCACACCTCCGCAGTCACAAATCCAGCCGCGATGCAGGCCAAACGTCTGCGCCCAGCCAATCGCCAGGAGGGCGATCAGTCCAACAATGAGTCGTTGCGGACGCAGGCGGGTCATGCGTGAAAAAGCTGCGGTCAAAGACGCAAAAGCGCAAGCGGTATTCAAAAAACCGCATCACCCAAGCTAACTCTCCCTGCGCTTTTTCAGCTCCACCAGGGCGTTCAGAATCTTCACCCGGTTCATCTCATGCACCTCCAGCTTGCTGCCAATTTTGGGCACCAGCGTGATGGTGAGCTCTCCGCCCAGATGCTCGCGGAACTCCTCCAGCCCCTCCAGGATGGCAGGCTCCCCGCTGCGTCCGTTGTCAAGCAGGTGGGGAGAAGAGGTGGTAAAGCCAATGCGCTCAATAAGCTGCAGCACGCGCTCGCAGGTGTCCGCATCCAGGATGCCCTGCATGCGGGAATAGACGAGGTCCACCGCCATGCCGATGGCCACAGCCTCGCCATGGGTCACGGAAAATCGGGAAATCTGCTCCAGCTTGTGCGCCGCCCAGTGGCCAAAGTCCAGCGGACGCGCGGACCCCAGCTCAAACGGATCTCCCCCGGTGGCGATGTGGTCCACGTGCAGCTCCGCGCTGCGCTGCACCACCTTTTCCAGCGCCTCCTGCTTCAGCTCGGCCAGATCGTCGGCCATGGCCTCAATCTGCCCGAAAAATTCAGCATCTCGGATCAGCGCCACCTTGATGGCCTCGATGATGCCGTTCCGCCGTTCCCGCTTGGGCAGGGATTCCAGGAAGGCAAAATCGTTCACCACGGCGAAAGGCACCGAAAAACTGCCGATCCAGTTCTTCTTGCCGAAGTAGTTCACACCGTTCTTCACACCCACGCCGCCGTCGCCCTGGCTCAGCGTGGTGGTGGGGAAACGCACGTGGCGGATGCCCCGGTGCGCCGTTGACGCGGCAAAGCACACCAGATCCAGCACGGCACCGCCACCGATGACAAAGACGTAGCTGTGCCGGTCCAGCCCGGCCTCATTGATGGCGTCCCAGCAGCACTCAACCAGCCGCAGATCGTTTTTGCAGGACTCACCGCCCGGGATCACCACAGGGGTGTCTGCCAGTGTGAAGGCCTCGGCATGAGCCTCCCCATAGCCGACAATGTCGTCGATCAGATCGCGGTGGGCCGTGGCCACGGCTTCGTCCACAAAAACGAGCACGCGCGGCAGCTTGTGCGGATGGTCCAGCGTCACCAGGCTCCGGATGGTGTCGTTCCTGGGCATGAAAACATCCCGCGTGAACAGAATGCGGTGCGTATGTTCGAGCCTGATCTTCTTCTCCAGCATCAAAGGGGGTCGGTTCTTTGCCTGCAAGAGCCTTGAAGGTCAAAGGGAAAGGCAAAACGGGCGCTGCCTCACATTTCTAACGACCGGGATGAGCTTCCGGGCCGAAAAAGATGCTCTTTTTCAAGTGGCCGCCACCCAGCGCTGCCAGAAACGCAAAACCGGAGCCAGTGCCACAAACACAAATGCCAGCGGAATGGACACCATGGAGACGGCGAGAGCGTCCACAATGGCAATGCCCGCCAGCAGCAGCCCCACCGCCCTGCCAATGCTGGGGCCGCCCTTGCGCAGGGTATTCAGGGCGTGGAGCACCCACAGGCCGAAGATGAGCAGGATGAGGTATTGTTTCACGTCCCCTCCCCCGATGGCGACCCGGGTGATGCAGAGTATTCCCGGCTGGCTCAGGAGGACCAAAGCGACAAGCGAGGACAGGAGCGGCAACGCGCCCTTCTGCTTGTGCTCCAGTCTGGCGGCGAGGGTGATGCCGACCACGTAGCTGCCCAGCGCCAGGGCATGCGACAGCACCGCGTGGCCCGCCCCGCCCGGCACGGCGATGACCGACGCCGCCATCAGGTATAAAAGAACGCGGCAGGCCCCCATGACCAGCACTGACCCCGCCCACGGTTTGTGGTACAAATCGTAAAACAAGATCGCCGCCACCAAGGCAAGCGTGATGACCACATGCGCCCCAGCAGAGCACGCGATGGCAAAACCCGCCACGAGCATGCCCAGGCCCACACCCCAGGCCGTGCGCAGACTGACCTGGCCACCCGGAATAGGCCGCTCGCGCCGGTGTTCGCGGTCGAATTTCACATCGGCCGCGTCGTTGAGGATCATGCCGCCCGTGTAGAGGAGAGATCCACCCAGGATGATCCAGAGCAGGCGCAGATCCTGGAGCTGCCCGCCTGCGAGCAGCCATGCGGCGGTCACATTCGTCCAGACCGTGGGCAGGTTGGAAATGCGGGCGAGCTGTAACCAGGGGCGCATGCCGTCTTATTTCAGCATCTCCCGCACATGCGGCAGCATGGAGGAATAAAGCGTGCTGCCGTGGAAGCGGGAAAGCTGCTCGCTCACAAGGTCGGCGTCGGTGTCCACATCCGCAGGCAGCAGGTCCTTGTGCTCATGCTCACCGCAGGACGTGCAGACGTGGATGAAGGGGGAGTCACAGTCACGCCGAACCTCGCCGCACACGCCGTCACCCGAGAGCACCACGCTGTGGAGAGCCGGGCCGGTTTCCTTTTCGATCAAATCGATCTTCAAAGAGGCTTTGAGCCGCTGGTTGATCCAGTTGGCCAGCATCAGGGCGGTCATGCGCTGCCCCTTGAGGTGGGTGATGCGGATGGTGTCCAGCTTGTCGAGGTGGCTCAGGGCCGGCGTGTCCTGAAAGCAGCTGGCCAGCGCCGTGCGCATGAAGTGGGAGCGTGTCCACGCAAGGTCACGCACGTCGAAGTCGGCCGTTTCAGCGGCCATGGCCGCCAGCAGCGCGTCAAACTGCCGGGCGGGATCACTCCAGCGGCTGGAGTCGATGATCAGCGTGTCGATGCGGCTGTAGAAGCGCTCCTCAAAGTTTTGGGTGAGGTCGGCCTGCCACCACACGACGAGCGGAAGATCGGAGTCCAGATGGGCGAAGACGATGTTCTGCACCTGCGTGGCGTCCCCCCCCTCAAGCACAAAGCTGAGCTGCTCGCTGCACACCGTTTCCTTCCCCTGGTAGGGACGGCACAGGGCCTGGATCCATGCCCGTGCCCGGGGCGGCTGGGCCTCAGGCAGCGCCAGCACCAGCAGCGCACGGCAGGCGTGCTCCGCAGCCACACGCTCCAGCAGGTCACTGTCCTCCGCCAGCACCTGGCTGTCCTCGGTGTAGATCGCCAGATTGATCAACGAGGCCCGCGTCTTGGACTCATTGTTCTCCCAGAGCTCCTTTAGAGCACGATCAATGCGTGGAATGGGCGTCTCAAGACCGAGCCGGTCGAGCCCGTAGGTGGAAGGAGCGGAGGAGGCCATGCCATGGAAGATGGCGCATGAAAAACGGCTCTCAAGCCGCATTCCGCGCTTCTCGTCCATTAATCGAACATTTGTAGCTTCAAACACCTCAACAGGCGAAACAAAAACTTGCCCTTGGAATCCAAAATTATTTAAGATGCAGCACTATTATTTACCTTGCACATTGCATGAAGTTTTTATCTTCTCGCCTTTGGGTTCCCCTGCTTGTTTCCTTGGTTTTTTTAGGAGCATTGGTCGCAGTGAAAGTTTGGCAACAGCCTGTTGATGCAACTGCCGGTGAGGAACGGGCGACCGCACGGGAAATTAGCAAAAAAGACACCACGCCGGCTGTTCAAAGACCTAGCCAGGCCGCAGCCAAAGGCCCTGGCCCCCTGCAGGACCTGGATGTCCGGGCCGGACGTCAGCCTGCGGCCATGTTTGACGGGGAAGGACGCGGGATAGACCGCCTGCAGCAGGAGATTCCCAGCGTGGTGGTGGATTTCGATCCGGTGACAAAATCCCCGAAGTGGATCGGAGCCAACTCACGCTTGCTGACCGGGCCGCAGAAAGAGCTGGCTGCGCAGGACAAGGACGCGCCCATCACACGCTTCATCGATGCCCATCGAGAGGTGTTTGGTCATGGCGCGGAAGCACTGGCCCAGGCCCGGCGGGTGACAGACTACACCACCGAGCGCAGCAATTCCCGCAAGGTGGTCTGGCATCAGCAGCATCTGGGAATCGACATTTTCGAGGCCGTGCTACAGGCCAACCTGTCCTCCGACTCCGCACTCATCAACATTGGCAGCCAGTTCATGGCCAGCCCGCAGGCGGCGGAGGCGGCGCTGCCCCCGGCGCCCAGCATCGGGGTCGAGCAGGCGGTGGCGGCGGCAGGCCGCAACCTGGGCGAGAATATCCAGGCCGAATCCATACGGCCCATGGGACCGGCCAGCGACCAGCCTGACCGGCGGCAGCAGTTCCGCGCGGCGCTGCTGACGGATGCGGATGCCCGGCTGGGCTGGCTGCCCATGGACACCCACACGCTGCGCCTGACCTGGGACATCACCCTGACAAGCCGCAGCCGTGCCGAGATGTACCGCGTGCTGGTCGATGCGGAGACCGGGGATGTGCTGGTGCGCCATGCCATGACGGCCTACATCAGCGACGCCACCTACCGGGTCTTCACCACGGAAAGCCCCACGCCATTCTCCCCCGGCCATCTGACGCCCTCCAGCCTGCAACCGCCGCCGGTCAGCCGCGTGCTGGTGACCACACCCGCGCTGAACACCACGGCATCCCCGGCCGGGTGGATCAATGACGGTGTGAACATCACCAGCGGCAACAACGCGGACGCCTACACCGACGTGGACAACAACAACGTGGCCGACCTGCCGCGCACCACAGGCTCCCCCAACCGGGTGTTCGACTTCCCCCACGACCTCACCCAGGAGCCCGCCAACCTGAAAGACGCCTCCGTGACGCAGCTTTTCTATTGGACCAATTTCATGCACGACCGGATGTATGAACTGGGGTTCACCGAGGCCGCCGGGAACTTCCAGACCGACAACTTTGGACGTGGCGGCGTGGGCAATGACCCGGTCAATGCCGAGGCGCAGGATGGCAGCGGCACCAACAACGCCAACTTTTCCACCCCCGTGGACGGTGGCCGCGGGCGCATGCAGATGTTCAACTGGACCAGCCCCACGCCGGACCGTGATGGATCCTTCGAGGCCGAGGTGGTGCTGCATGAATATGCGCACGGGGTCAGCAACCGGCTGGTGGGCGGCCCTTCGGTGACCATCTCCAGCCTGGCCTCGCGCGGCATGGGGGAGGGGTGGTCTGACTTCTATGGTCTGGCGCTGACGGCCCAGGCCACGGACAACCCGCATGGGAACTGGGCCCGCGCAGGGTGGAGCCGTTACCTGACCAGCAACTGGCTGTCGGAGAACTACTATTACGGGGCCCGGCGCTACAGCTACAGCACCGACATGACGAAGAACCCGCACACCTTCCGGGACATCGACCCCAATCAGGTGGACTGGCATGTGAGCGTGCCGCGCAACCCCACCTACGCCGCCACACAAGATGCAAGCCAGGTGCATTATGTGGGCACCGTGTGGGCCACCACGCTGTGGGACATCCGGGCCAATCTCATTTTGAAGCATGGCTTTGCCATCGGCAATGAGCGGGCGCTGTTCCTGGTGACGGAAGGCATGAAGCTGGGGCCTGCGAATCCGAACTTCATCCAGGCCCGTGACGGCATCCTGCAGGCGGCCCTGGTCAATCATCCGGCGGACCTCGGGGAGGTGTGGACGGCCTTTGCCAAACGCGGCATGGGGGATGGGGCCGCCGCCCCGGTGAGCACGACGACCACCGGCATCACCGAGCAGTATGATGTGCCGGACGGGCTGGAGATCAGCGACCGCAACGGCTGGAACATCACGGGCTCCGCCGCCAGTGGCTTTCTGCCAGCCACCAAGGTTCTGACGTTGAGCAATGACAGCGCCGCCACGGTGAACTGGACAGCGGCCCCAAATGCCTCCTGGCTGTTCATCTCCCCCGCCAGTGGCAGCCTGGCCCCAGGCGCCAATGTGAGCGTGACCGTCACCCCCCAGGCGACCGCCATGCCGGCCGGTTTTCACAGCACCAACATCGTCTTTGGCAACACCGCCACCGGGTTCCTGCAGCCGGTGGGTGTGCGCCTGACGGTCACGCCACCCGTCGTGCATGCCTTTGATCTCAGCAGCAATCCTGGCTGGTCCGTCACGGGCCAGTGGGCACACGGGATACCCACTGGCACGGGGGGCACGGCCAGCGGCGGGGCGGGCAATCCCGACCCCACCGCCGGGGCCACCGGCAGCAACGTGTACGGGGTGAATCTGGGGGGGAACGCCAGCACCACGGTGAGCGGCCCCTTTTACCTGACCAGCGGTCCAGTGAACCTCACCGCGCGCAGGGCCACGCGGCTGCGCTTCAAACGCTGGCTGAACTCCCACACGCTGACCAACACACGGATGACAGTGCAAATCTCCACGAACGGCACCGACTGGCGGGACCTGTTCGTGAATCCCGGTGCGGTCATCACTGACAACGCGTGGCAGACGATGGAGTATGACATCTCATCCATCGCCGACCAGCAGCCTGCCGTGCAGGTGCGGTGGGGCTATCAAAACCTCGTCAGCACGACGGCCTACTCAGGCTGGAACATCGATGACATTGAGTTTTTGGGAGAATCCAGCTCCCAGTTCACCCTGGACATTCCCGCCTCGGTTTCCGAAGGCTCCGCCCCGGTGACAGGCACGCTCCACCTGAACCTGCCCCAGCCTGGCCCCGTGACCGTGGTGCTGAACTCCAGTAATCCTGCTGCGGCGACCGTTCAGCCCACGATAACACTGGCCGCAAACGAGGTGACCCAGACCTTCACCCTCACACCGGTGGACGACACCGCGTTGGACGGGGTGGAAACGACATTCATCACCGCCACGTCGGCAGGGATCGCCACAGCATCCCACCTGCTGGCGGTGAATGATGATGAGACGGCCACGCTGAGTCTTTCGGCACCGGCAAGCGTCAACGAAGGCAGCACCGGCCACAGCGCCACCCTGATGGTGAGCGCCCCGCCCACCCGGGCGGTGACGGCGCAGCTCTCCGCAAGCTCCAACAGGCTGGTCCTGCCGACCAGCGTGACCATTCCCGCCAACAGCACAGGCCCCGTGCCCTTCACCTTTGACTCGCTGGACAACCAGCTGGCCGAAGGCCCGCAGAATGTCTCAATCACCGCAACAGTGGCTGGCTGGGCGGACGGCAGCGCGGTCATCGGAATCACCGACGATGAGACTGCCACGATCACGCTCACCGGCCCTACGACCACGCATGAAGGAAGCGCCCCCCTCACCTTCACGGTGGCAGTCAACACGGTGCAGGCCACGGACCGCATCCTGAACCTTGGGTCGAGCGATGTGAGTGAGCTAACAGTGCCGGCCACGGTTACCATTCCAGCAGGTCAATTCAGCGCCACCTTTGACGCGACGGTAATGGACGACACTGAGCTTGACGGGTTGCAGCAAGTGGTGCTCACCGCGAGCGCGGCAGGCTACACGGCAGGCGTGCTGACCGTGGACGTGAAGGACAATGACGTCAGCACATACACCCTAGGGACCATCCCCTCCCCCCAGCAGAGAAACATGGCATTTCCGGTGTCTATCATCGCCAGGGACGTTCAAGGCAACACGATCACCAGCCATACCGGCGGCGTGACCTTGACTTCCTCTTCCCCCGGAGGACCTGTGCCCTTCACAACCTCTGGAACGGCCATTTTCAGCCAGGGGATGGCCAGGGTTGACGTGACTGTGACGGAGGCTGCCACGGCCATGACGCTGAGGGCCACCGATTCTGGCGGCAAATCAGGAATGAGCAACAGTTTCAATGTGCTGTCAGTGACTCACGCCGGATTTGTGTTCACCACACCCTCCTCAGCCAGCGCGGACACCTTCTTCAATACGACAGCGACGGCGGTGAATGACCAGGGGACAACCTACCTTGGCTACGCACAACCAACAGTGCTGGATGTGTTGGTGTCCCACTTCCTGAAAACGGTGGGAAGCGTCAGCGCCACCGCGACCACGGCCAACATTCACAACACTGCGGCGCACGACTCACGGGCACAGATGATCTATACGGCGGCTGAAATCGGAAACACCCCGCAGCTACTCACCAATCTGGTGATGTACAAGACCGTGGTAGGCGGACAGCCAATGCTTGGCTATACATTACGGCTGAAGCATACGACGCTCGAAAACTTCGACGGCCGTAGCTGGGAGGAAGGCGGGTGGACCACCGTGTATACAACCAGCAGCTATCCAGCCGCCAGCACGGCGGTTACTTTCATCAAACCGTTTGCCTACGATGGCGTGCGCAACCTAATGATTGACATCAGCTTTGACAACACTAGCGCATCCACTGCCAGCCTGGTGCGACAGGTGCCCGCCACGGGCAACCGCGTGCTGCATGGCAGCAGCAACAGTGCACACGGCAGCCCTCTGACCTGGACGGCTCAAACAGGCCCCGCGCCCACACTCTCCAATGAACTGCCGAGCTTGGGCTTCTACATTGCCCGCAGCGTGGGGCCGCTGCCAGCCTCTCCGGCGGTCTTTGCAAACGGTGCCTGGAGCGGACAGGCGCTGATACCGGTCTCCGGCTACCTGCGCGCAACCGCTCAGTCGGGAGTGTGGGGGACCAGCAGCTTTGTGCTCGGCATCATCCCGTCCAACCTTGCCAGCACAGAAGCAATTTTTAGCGATGGATTTGAAACTGGCTCGTTGGGAACGGGATGGAGCATTGCCGACAACAGCGGCGCAACGGCCCGCACCCAGGTGACGACAGCGAATGTGCCCAGGGCAGGCTCTTATCATCTCACCATGGACACGACGAGCACGTCCACAGGAACCTTTGCCGCCAACCGCCCCACACTGACAGTCAATCTTACCGGGAAGAAAAACGTCTGGCTGGAATGGTATCAAAAAGGGTTTTTGGAAGACTCCCACATCATGCCTTTGGCGGGACCGCTGGGCACCATGGAATCCACCAGCAACTATGACGGGGTGGCGATCAGCCCGGACGGCGTCACATGGGTGCAAGCCGCAGCCATGAGCAGCCTTCCGGTCAGCTACAGCGCGACTGTCAGCCGAGTGGCGCTGGACCCCATTATCCAACGCATGGGCTGGGACTACAACAACTCCTTCCGAATCCGGTTCTCCCAGTATGACGACCAAGCCATGCCGGATGACGGCATCGCATTGGACGACATTGCTTTGAGGGCCAACGCTGCGGCATCCATTGGACTATCGCTCCCCGCCACCATCGAGGAAGGAACGCTGAATGTGCCGGTGACGGTGAGCCTGCCGATGGCGGCGGCAAGCAGCACCACGGTAACACTGACCTCCAACATTCCTGGGCGGCTGAGCGTGGTCTCCCCGGTGGTCATTCCCACCGGGCAGACGACTGGATCGACGACGATCAGCGCCCCGCAGAACTTCTTTGCCGAAGGAGGCCGGGGCGCGGTGATCAGCGCCTCGGCCACCGGCCAGACGACAGCCTACCACCATGTGCGCGTCGTGGATGATGAGCAGCCTGTCATCACCATGACGCTTCCGGCCAGCGTGACAGAGGGCGGGAGCAGCGGCCTTGGAACGGTGAGCCTGGAGCCCGCACAAACCCAGGCGACCATGATCTACCTCGCCTCAAGCGCCCCCGGAGAGGCCCTGGTCATGAGCCATGTGACGCTGAACGCAGGCGTCAACAGCGCCTCGTTCTTAGTCGCTCCCGTGAATGACACGCGGGTGGACGGCACCCAGGTGGTGACCATCACCGCCAGCGGCCAGGGGATGGTGAGCGCCAGCGGCACTGTTGACGTGCTGGACAATGAAACTGCCACGATCACCGTGACCCCGCCACCAACGCTGGTGGAAGGCGGGGCTGCCAGGGTCGGCTCCGTGGCCATCGCAGGAATACGCGCAGGAGACACCGTGATCAGCCTGGTGTCGGACGACGTGACCGAGGCAACGGTGCCAGCGAGTGTGACCATCCCGGCCGGGCAGCTTTCCGCCAACTTCCTGGCCACGCCGGTGGAAGACAGCCTGCAGGACGGGCAGCAGACGGTGACGATCACCGCCAGCACGCCCGGCATGCTGACGGGCACCGCGACTTTCATTGTGCTGGACAATGATCCGGCGTCTTTCGAATGGACGGCAATCCCCTCCCCCCAGACACGCAACGTGCCGTTCACCGTGACGCTGACCGCCAAGGATGAGACGGAGAACACCGTGACCGGCTTCCATGGCACCGTGACCCTGACGGCCAAGGCGGGCGCGTCGGCGCTCTCAGTGACGCCCACCACCACGGCGACCTTTGTCAACGGCGTGTGGACAGGCGATGTGACCGTGGGCGAGACGGGGACCGGAGTGACCTTGCTGGCCACCGGCAGCGATGGGGCCACAGGAATCTCTGACGCATTTGACGTTCTCTCCGGCGGGGCAGCCGTGGCGCTGGCCTTCGACGCTGTGCCACAGCCACAAAACGCGGGCGCGCCCATCCCGGTGCGGGTGCGCGCGGTGGATACCAACGGCGTGCTGGTCAACGAGGAAAACGGGCCGGTCACGGTAAGCCTCGTCACCGTCCCGGCAGGCACCGTCGTGGCATCTGCCAGCCTCACCCTGGTCAATGGCTCCGCCACCACGACATTCCTCGTCCCGGCCTCCCTCCCCTCCGTGCGACTGGTGGGCGGCACGGGGACGTTGCAAGGACAGGGCTCGACCTTTTCCATCGTCGCCCCCGGCCTCATCTCCCACCCACCGCCAGAGCTGGTGTTTGCGGACGGGTTCGAGTCTGGCAGCTTCAAACCGGAATGGGTCATCAGCGGCACGGGGACACACCGCACGCAGATTTCAGGGGAGAACGGCCCACGCTCCGGAGCGGCGCATCTGGTGATGGACTCCTCCACAGACGTCAGCATGGCACGCAACGAAGCCACACTGACGCTGAACCTGGCGGGCAAGTCCGACGTTGTGCTCTCCTTCTGGATGAAGGAGTCTGGAGATGAGGACCACGGCCCACCCACGGCGCCGTTCATCACCGGGGCGAATTTTGACGGAGTGGCCATCTCCGCTGACGGCAACACCTGGTACGAGGTGCAGGGACTGCGGACGGCGGACGGCATCAGCAGCATCTACAAGCAGTTCACCATCAACCTGAGCACGGCGGCGGCGGCACGCGGGCTGACACTGAGCCCGGCCTTCAAGATTCGTTTCAACCATTACGATGACTACACCTATGGCACCGATGGCTTTGCCTTCGATGACATCCGGGTGGAGGCCAATGCTCTTGTGCCACCAGAGCCTGTGGTGACCTTGTTTGAGGACGATTTTGAGACGGGCGTCTTCAAGCCGCAGTGGGCGATCACCGGCACGAACAACCACCGGACGGAAATCACCGCCCAGCACGTGCCGCGTGGCAGCCTCCACATGGTGATGGACGCGCACACCACAAGCGACTCCCGCAACGAGGCCACGCTGACACTGGACACAAGCGCACACCAGGACGTGGTCCTGAAGTTCTGGATGAAGGAAAACTCAGACGAGGACCAGGCACCGCCAAGCAATCCCTTCACCGGAGGCGCGGACTACGACGGCGTGGCCGTGAGCGTGGATGGCACAACATGGCATGAGGTGCAGCCCCTGCGTGGCACCGCAAGCACGAACAGCTACCAGGAATTCACGGTGGATATCGACGCCGCGCTGAACACCTGGGGTCTGACCCACGGACCGGGCCTGAAGATCCGCTTCAACCATTTTGACAACTACTCGTGGGTGGGTGGGGACGGATTCGCCTTTGATGACATCACGATCACAGGACGCCCGGTGCAGGCGCTGGCCCTGGAGGCGCCCGCAGCCATCACGGAAGGATCGCAGGTGACGGCACGCGCGCGCATCCCGGCAACCCGGAGCGAGGACACTGTGGTGACGCTGACCACCAACCGGCCCGGCAGCCTGACGCTGCCGGCGAGCGTGACGATTCCCGCAGGCAGCCTGGTGTCCGCTGACTTCATGATCACAGCCGTGCAGAACACTGTGCTCACGGGCGCCCAGCAGGCACAGGTGGTGGCCAGCGCGGAGGGGCTGCGCCGAGGGGCAGCCGCCATCGAGATCCAGGATGACGAGGCCGCCGCCGGTTTTGATCTGGTGATGCCGGGCACGCTGGCGGAGGGCGGCACGGTCAACGGCAGTGTCTCCATCTCAAACCCGTCGTTGTTCGATCTGCCTGTGGGACTGTCCGCCGTGCCCAGCCTCGGCCTGACGCTGCCTGCCATGGTGACCATTCCAGCAGGCTCCACCAGCGTGTTCGTCCCCCTGTCCAAGCCGGAGAACCAGATGGTTCTCGAATCCACCAGCACCCAGGTGACGGCCAGACTGGGAGCCTCCGCAGACGCGGCAGTGGTCACCCTGGGAGACAATGACACGGCCGTCCCGCTGGTCATCACCCTGCCCGCCTCAGTGTCCGAGTCCGCCGGACCGGTGGCGGGCAGTGTGGGCTTTGCGCCGCCCATCCTCAGCGGCCGGGAGCTGGTGATCGGACTGGGCAGCTCGAACGCAGGCGCCCTAGGCGTGCCTGCCACCGTGACGCTGCCCGCAGGCAGCGGCAGCGTGCCGTTCCATGCCACCCCGCAGGACAATGCCCTGACGGACGGCACACGGGTGGTGACGGTGACTGCGGCTGCGGCAGGCATCACCGGCGACACGCATGAGATCAGTGTGCAGGACGATGAGCTGCACCACTTCACCGTGGACGAGATCGCCTCGCCGCAGGCAGCCCAGCAACCCTTTGCGGTGTTCATCCGGGCACGCAGCATCGATGGCCGGTTGTTGTCCGGCTTCACCGGTACGGCCTCGCTGTCTGCCAGCAGCGGCGGCAGCCCCATGCCCTTCACTCCATCGGTCACCGGGAACTTTGTGGATGGCACATGGACCGGGCAGGTAACCTTCCCAAACGCCGCAACAGGAGTTGTGCTGAGCGCGACAGGCGCAGGCGGTGCTACGGGCAACAGCAATGGGTTTCACGTCTCCGAAACCGCGCGCCTAGTCATCTCGCCTCCCAGCCTGAATGCCACCGTGCCGGCGGGCGAGCCCGGGACCACGGCGACCATCACCTTGTCCAATCCAGGAGGACACCCAACGAGCTGGAGCGCTGTAGTAAGCTACCCGGCACAGGCTAACCACACCGCATTGGCCGCCGTCCTTGACAAGATCAACACGGAACACGCCAGCATCACCAGCCTGATTCCGAATCGTTACAACTTCACAGAAGGCGTGACCGGCACCTACATCACCGATGGCGGGGGTGACATGTATGACAACGGCAATTTGCTCAACACAAGCCTAACCACAAGCGCACTGAGCTATTCCGACAATGTGATCGTGGCGCACGCGGGCATGGGGACCGGCGGCCAATACTTCACCCGCAAGCAGCCGGGCCTTTTCGTGTTTGCCGCTGATGTGGCCGGCCTGAGCCACTTCGAGATCACCGGCGGACTGGGAGCCGACGGTGCGGGTTTTACCAACACCACGGTGCTGACCTCGCCCCGGGCTGGCGCGGTTTTCAAAGGCTACGTCAAAAGGGTGTACGGCACCACGGACCCGTCTGTCAATCACCTCATCATCGTCCAGGAAAATGGTGCCGCCTCCCACACCGCGTCCGCCAACACAGATAGTGACCAGCACCGGCTCTCCAACCTCACGGGTGTGACCCGCTTATACTATCTGCTCTATTCAACTGTGGACGGATCGCAGGTCAGCGATGCCCAGACCCAGGCCATCATGGACAAGTTTTTGGATCTGGTTGCCAGACCGGAATGGCTGACCACCAGTTCCACTGGGGGCAGTGTGCCTGCAGGCGGCAACGCCAGCATCCAGGCCCTGGTGAGCTCAGCGGGCATGCCAGAGGGCGCTCACCAGGCCACCGTGCGTTTCACCTCAAACGACCCGGCCTCCCCACAGCAAGACCTGCCCGTGACGCTGAACGTGATGCCGGCTGTGGCCTCCTTCCAGTGGAGCACTGTGCCGTCCCCGCAATCCGCGAACGCCCCCTTCTCCACCACCTTGACGGCCAGAAGCGCGGGCGGCAGCACCGCTTCCTCCTTCAACGGCAGGGCAAACATCACCGCCCAGGGGCCGGTGACCAACACGGTCACCGGCACCGGAACTGGAACGACCAACTACCCTATGTTTGGCACCTACTACCAGAACCGCATGCAGATCATTTTCACCCCGGCAGAAATGGGCGGGGCCCAGTTGATTCAAAGCCTCGCCATGGAGGTCGCCTCGGCCCCAGGAGTGCTCAAAAACTTCACTGTGCGTGCCAAGCATACCAATAAAGCCAGCTATGCGGGGTCCGGAGCCGCCGTGTGGGAGACGGACGGCTGGACCACTGTCTATTCCGACGCCTACAACAGCACATCCACAGGCTTTGTCAGCCTGCCTCTGTCCATGCCCTTCAACTACGACGGCACCAGCCACCTCATGCTGGACATCAGCTTCGACAACGTGACCCAGATCACCTCTGGAGTGATACGCACAACCCCAAACGCCTCTGCTACCAGGTGTCTGGTCGCCGCGGACTTTTACTCACCACCGCCCCTTACCTGGGCAGGCACCACGCCTGCACCAATCACCACTACGTGGCTGCCCAATGTCCGCTTCACAGGCCGGGCACAGATGTCCACCTCCCCCGCATCCGTCGTTTTCACCAACGGCGTTTGGACGGGCAGCATGGCCGTGGAGAGCGCCCACAGCCAGACCTCCCTGCTGGTTGCTTCTGCCGCCCGGCCTGAGGTTGTGGGGGAATCCAACGTCTTTGCCACGAACTCCGCCGGCACACTGAGTCTTTCCATTCCCACAACAGGGACGGAAGGCGGCACATTGAACGCCAGTGTGACAGCCAGTGCGGCGCCGGCATCGAACATGACAGTGACCCTTTCCTCCAGTGACACGAGCGAGGCCACCGTCCCTGCCACGGTGACTATTCTTGCGGGACAGACCACCGCTGCCTTTGCCGTCACCCTCCCGGAAGAGACCCTCCTGGACGGCCCGCAGCCAGTCACCGTGAAAGCGACGGCACCCGCCTATTCCAGAGCCACCGCCAGCCTGAGCGTGCTGGACAATGACACGACCACAGTGACAGTGACCCTGCCAGCCACGCTGGATGAAGCGACCACCAGCACGGCAGGCCAGGCCAGGGTGAACCTGGCCAAGGTGGCGGGAGCGGACCTGACCATCACGCTTGTTTCATCTTCGGCCGCCAGGCTGACAGTGCCAGCCACTGTCACAGTTCCTGCCGGTCAGAGCAGCGTCGGCTTCACCCTGACTGCACCCAACAACGGCATCCTTGACGGAAATGAAAATGTCCTCATCACCGCCACTCTGGCAGGTTCCCCCGCCGGCACAGGGACCGTGCAGGTGCTGGACAATGAAGCCCGAACGATTTCCATCAGCCTGAACCTTTCAAGTCTGAGCGAGGGAGCGGCCCCCTACGTGGTGGCCGGCACGGTGAGCGTGACGGGCACGGTCACCTCCCCGCTGATGATCAGCTTTGGCTCCAGCGACACGACGGAGCTCACCACGCAGACCTCCGTCACCATTCCCGCAGGGGCCTCATCCAGCAACTATTTCACCCTCACACCGGTGAACGACAATCTGTATGACGGGTCGCAGACGGTCACCCTGACCGCCAGCGCGGCAACCTTCACCAACGCCACCCGGACCATCACCATTCTGGACGACGACGCGCACCACTTTGCGATGTCTGCCGTGGGAGCCACCCAGACAACCAATGCGCCCTTCAACATCATGGCAACGGCCAAAGATGTGAACGATGTGACCATCTCCGCCTACACCGGCTCCGCCACTCTGACAGTGGGCGGCAGCGGAGGCGCCCTCCCCATCACACCGTCCACTCTGACGAGTTTCAGCAGCGGATCCAAGACACAAAGTGTGACGATCAACGGCCAGGCGTCGAGCGCCACCATCACAGCGACTGATCCCGCGCTAGGAGGCTCCGGCACCACCAATGCGTTTGCCCTCGGGGTGGGTGCGCACACCCGCTTTGGCTGGAGCACGATCAGTTCCCCGCAGCCGGTGGGCACGGCATTTCCGGTGACCGTGACGGCTCAGGACAACTATGGCAACACGATGACAGGCTTCACCGGCACAGCCGTCCTCTCCGCCCTGAACACCCTCGGCATTGGCTCGGGAGCCACGACCATGACACATCCCTTTTACACCTACAACGACGAGGCGCGCACCCAGATCATTTACACGGCTGCGGAACTGGGCGAGGCAAGCAGCATCACCGGCATTGCCCTGGATCTTCAGAGCCTGCCATCGGCGACCATGAGCAACTTCAAGATCCGCCTGCGTCATACCACCAAAAGCGACTATCTGGGAGCTGGCAACGCCACCTGGGAAACCACGGCCTGGACGACCTGCTTGCAAAGCACGCAGACCCTCTCCTCCACGGGCTGGAACTATTTCGCGTTCACGACCCCCTTCGTTTACAACGGAAGCCAGAATGTCATGGTGGACGTCTCCTACAGCAATTCACAGCCATCTTATGTGACTGGCGGAAGCGTGCGTGCCACCAACGGGCCCACCGCACGGACGCTCTACTACAGTTCTATCAGTGCCACCGATCCAGTGACATGGAGCGGCGGCAGTCCCACGCCGACCTCGACGTCCACGCGGCCGGACATCCGCTTCATGACAGAGATGGCGGCTCCTTCGCCCGCTACCACGGGTGCCTTTACGGCAGGCGTGTGGACGGGCAATCTGTCCCTGTCATCTGCCGGCTCCAGCATCATGCTGCAGGCAGCAAACGGTGCCATCACCGGCATGTCCAACACGTTCACGATTTCCCCGCCGCCCTCCCTCTTAGTGACACTGCCAGCGACGGCTGGTGAAGCAGCGGGCACAGTTTCTGGCACTGTTTCCGTCACTGCGGCCCAGGCCTCGGATCTAGTGGTCAGCTTGAGTTCCAGCGACATCACGGCGGCCAGGCCGGCCAATGCCACAGCCACCATTCCGGCAGGCGCTACCTCCGCCAGTTTCACGCTGAACATCATCGACGATGCATTAACAGACGGGGCACAAAGCGCCATCATCACCGCCAGCGCCAGCGGAGTGGTCAGCGGCACGACAACGATCTCAGTGGTGGATGACGACCCCAGCAGCTTCACATGGTCGAGTTTTACGGCGTCGCAGACCTCTGGTTCGAACTTTCCCGTCACCATCTATGCGCGCACGGTGGACAACCAGCCGGCCACCGCATTCAGCGGCAGGACGGCCGCACTGTCCGCCACCATCTTCGATGTGTCGACCCCGGTTTCCCCGCCCAGCACGGGACTCTTTTCGAATGGTTCCTGGTCTGGCAGTGTGAGCATCACCGGGTCTGGAACGACCGTGTTGACTGCAACGAGCGGCGCTGTCACGGGTGCATCCAGCGGGTTCATACTCAACCGCCCAGTCCTCTCAGTCTCCCTTCCCAGCTCGACGGTCGAATCTGCCGGCACGGTCTCCGGCACGGTCAACATCTCGGCGGCGCAGGCTGCCGCGCTCACCGTAAACCTGTCCTCAGGGGACCCGACTGAAGCCGTGCCTGCCAGCAGCTCAGTGACAATTCCTGCGGGTTCTACTTCGACCAGCTTCACGCTGAACATCCTGAATGACACTCTGACGGATGGAACACAGAGCGCGGTGATCACAGCCTCGGCTGCCAACGCCACCAGCGGCACGGGAACCATCAGCATCGCCGATGATGACGTGCATCATTTCCTCATCTCCACCATCGCCGCCCCCCAGTTGAGGAACGCCCCCTTCAGCGTCACCTTCACCGCACATGACGTGAACAATGTCACCATACCAAGCTATGCAGGAAGTCCTGCCCTTACAGGATTGGACGGGGCAACGGCATTGAGCCTGTCTCCAGGCAGCGTCACCGGCTTTGTGGCAGGTGTCAGCACCCAACTGGTCACTGTCAGCACCTTTGCCACCAATGCCGTGCTCACCCTCGCCGACACGGCGGCAGGTGCCACCGGCAGCAGCAATGCATTCGCCGTGAGTGCTGGCGCATTCCATCACTTCGGAGTGTCCTCCATTCCTTCTCCGCAGGTAGTGGGGCAATCATTCCCGATCACGGTCGTGGCTCAGGACGCGATTAACAACCCGATCACCAATTATGCAGGCAGCCCGGCTAAACTGGACTTCACCAGTTTCAGCGGTTTCGGCTCTGTGCAGGTGGGAACCGCCACAGGAAGCGCCACCCTGGCTCTGGCAACCGTGAGCTCCACAGCCCGCAGCCAGCATCTCTATCTGGCTTCTGAACTGGGCACGGCATTCCGGATGCGAGGCCTGGTGCTGACGGTCGCCACAGCTCCACCAGGGGTGGTCAACAACTTCACCATCCGTATGAAGCACACGACCCGGGCGACTTTTCCCTCCTCCTCCCCTCCCTTTGAAGACACCGGCTGGACCACTGTGTATTCGGGGAATCTGGCCAGTCTTCCGGTCGGCACCGCGACGTTTGATTTCGCCACTCCGTTTGAATACGATGGCGTCAACAACCTGATGGTGGACCTCAGCTTCCTCAACACGGGCGGCCAGGCCGGCAGCGGCGCGCTAAGCACCTTCAGCCCCGCAGGTTTCCGATCCGCCTCCGTCCTTGGAACGATCATGAACCCGGTCCTCACCTATGGCACACCGGTGAGTGGCGGCTCGTCCTCCGCCGCAGTGCCGGTGGCCACTTTCATGCGCGACTATCAGGTGAGCGCGACACCGGCGAGCACCGGCGCCTTGTCCGGCGGACAGTGGACAGGAAATGTGACCGTACACACGGCGGTGGCGGGCCTTACAGTCCGCCCGGCAGGAAGTGGCTCTGTTGCCAGCAACGCCTTTGATGTGGTGCCTGCCAGGCCCACGATCTCCAACGAGCCGGCGTTCAGCGGCGGCACCAGCAACACGCTGAGCTGGGCAGCGGTGCCCTCCGCCACAGCCTACCGGATCCAGTCTTCCACGGCGGCGGACTTCTCCCAGTCGCTGCAGGACAGTGGCGACACGGTGCTTCTTTCGAGGAACTTCACCGCGTTGCTTTCCGGCCAGCAGTACTTTTACCGGCTGCAGGCCTCGGCGCCCGCTGTCTCCCTGGCAGGCAAATGGTCGCAGACCCTGGTGAGCGAGTTCCTGACGAACACTTCAAGCGGTGTGTGCATCAGCGCGCCGACCACTGAGGCACGGCTGGCACGGGCCGCTGTCATTGCGGTGGAGAACTTCGATGGCGTCGGGGATGCTGATTTTTCCGCCACCATTTTCAGCGACACTGGAAGCGCCACCCATCAGCGGTCCGAACTCTCCACCGGCCCGGCCACCACGCCGGCACTTCCCATCAACCAAGGCGGCGACATGGAAGGCAGGCTGACCGGCAGCAAAGCGGCCGCCTTGATGCCAGCCACGGCGGACAATGTGTTCACGGACGGCAGCATCGAGGCCTATCTTGGCCCTGAGGACACCTCCACCTTTATTTACAGCGGGCTGCTGTTGCGGGCCTCACGCAGCGGCGCTGGAGGCACGATCAACGGCTATCAGGCCATAGTTCTCACCTCGGTGGGGGGCTCATCCAGTGTTTCCATATCCCGCGTGGTCAACGGAGCCGAAGCGAGCGGCATCAATGGCATCTTGTACCCCAGCGTCTCCCTGCCCACGCTGGCGGTGAATGAGCACTGGAAAATGCGCTTTTCCGCCACCGGTCCGACGCTGGTGGCCGAGGTGTGGAAGGTGAAGATCACTTCCGGTTCCATTTCTGAGACGTTGGCAGGCACGGTCATACGCACCGACTACGCCTATACCAGCGGCGTGGCGGGGATCTACAATAGCCAGACGGCCACCGCCTACTCTGCGTTTGATGACGTGACCGTGACCAAGGGCAACGGGGACCATGTTGCCTCCGGGACGATCATCTCGCCCGCCATCGCCCCCCTCTCCAAACTGCGCTGGGGCACACTTGCCTTTAATTCTTCAAAGCCGCCGGGAACCTCCCTCTCTGTGGATGTCCTCCACGGCACCACGAATGCCGTGCTGGCGGCCGATGTGACCTCCGGCACCGACCTCAATTCCCTGCCTGCGGTGGCGGCGGTGGACAGCCTCAAACTACGCGCGAATCTCTCGACCACGACAACAACGACGCCCTCGCTCTTCGACTGGTCGCTGACCTATCCGATGGCCGATGGCACCGTGCCCCTTTCCCCCTGGTCCAACACGGTCTCCTCCACCCAGGACGCGACGCCGCCGGTGCTGGGCATTCCTGAGCTGACGACCGGTGGCGCCAGCGCGACCCTTGCTGGGACGGCGACTGACGCCATCAGCGGAGTCGCCACGGTCACGGTGAATGGCAGCGCGGCGAGCACGGCCAATGCCTTTGCCAGCTGGACACGCGGGCTCACGGGGCTTTCGAACGGATCGAACTCCTTCACCGTTTCCACCAGTGACAATGCGGTGCCGGCAAACACCACGTCCCTCACCGCTGTGGTTTACCGCATTGCAAACCCGACGGGGGATGGGGACGGCAACGGCATCAGCTCACTGCTGGAGCACGCGCTGGGCATTCCAGCGGCGGCGGCGAATCCACGCGCGATGCTCCCTGCCGCGACGGTGCAGACGGATGGTGGCACGGGGGAAAAATTCCTGACCTTGCAGTTCCGCCGCCGCCTGCAGCGCAATGGACTGACCTACACCGTGGAGACCAGCACGAACCTGACCACGTGGGACAACACAGGGGCCAGTGTGCAGGAAATGTCCGCCGTGCCCACCGGGGATGGTGTGACAGAAACGGTCACGGTGCGCGTGACGCCGAACATGAGCACGGCTGGCAAGAAGTTCGTGCGGCTGAGTGTGACGACGAACTGAGGAAGGATATGACGAATGGTCTGACCTCGCAGACGCATTCGTCATTCACCATCCGTCATTTTGCCTCACAGCAAACGCCACTGCCTGCCATCTGCGCGCAGCAAGTCGTCGGCCTCCTTGGGTCCCCAGCTTCCGGCGGGGTATTCGCGCATGGGCGGCGGGTTGTCGCTCTTGTGCCAGGCTTTTTCGATCTCGTCGATGAACTTCCAGGCGCTCTCCACCTCGTCACGCCGGGCAAAGAGGGTGGCGTCGCCCGCCATGGCGTCCAGGAGCAGGCGCTCGTAGGCCTCGGGGCTGGCCTTGCCAAAGCTGCTGCTGTAGCGGAAGTCCATCTTCACCTGCTGGATGTTCAGCGCCTGACCGGGCTGCTTGCAGAGGATGCGCAGGGCGATGCCCTCATCCGGCTGAATGCGGATGACGAGCGTGTTCTCGCTGTTGTTGAGCATGGTGGCGGTGGCGAAGGGGACCTGCGGCGGCTTTTTGAAGTGCACGCTGATCTCGGTGGCCTTCTTGGGAAGCTGCTTGCCCACGCGGATGTAGAAGGGCACGCCCTGCCAGCGCCACGTGTCGATCATGAGTCGGAGGGCCACGTAGGGCTCCGTCTGGGATTCCGGGTTCACACGGTCCTCCTGGCGGTAGCCCACACGGGGCACGCCATCGACAGACCCGGCGGTGTATTGGGCGCGCACCACATTGGCGCCGACGGCCTCGGGTCCCACAAGGGGGCGCAGGGCACGGATGACCTTCACCTTTTCATCACGCACGGAGTCGGCGCTCAGGTCCGTCGGCGGCTCCATGGCCACCAGGGAAAGGAGCTGGAATAGGTGGTTTTGCACCATGTCGCGGAGGGCGCCGGCGGTGTCGTAGTAGCCGCCGCGGCCGCCTTCCATGCCCAGGTTTTCCGCGCAGGTGATCTGCACATGGTCGATGTAGCGGCTGTTCCAGTTGGGCTCAAACAGCGCGTTGGCGAAACGCAGCACCATGATGTTCTGGGCGGTCTCCTTGCCCAGATAGTGGTCGATGCGGTAGGTGTCTTTTTCGTCGAACGTCTCGGCCACCACCTGGTTCAGCGCCCGGGCGCTGGCCAGATCCTTGCCAAAAGGCTTCTCACAGACCACGCGCGCCCATTTGCCGCCGACACCTTCATTCAGGCCGGCCTTCTTCAGCATCTCCAAGATAGGCTTGAAGGCCTCCGGCGCGGAGGCCAGGTAAAACAGGCGGTTGGCCGGGGTGCCGCGCTCCTTGTCGAACCGTTCCAGCAGATCCTTGAGCTCCTTGTAGCCCTCAGCGTCCTCGAACTCGCTGCGATGGTAGTGGATGCACTTCTCAAAGCTCGTCCAGAGTTCCTCATTGTGGCCCTGGCGGCTATTTTTGCGGTTCCCTTCCTCCAGCTCCTTGCGGAAGCCCTCGTCGGTCTTGTCCCGCCGGGCAAAGCCCACCACCTTGAACTGCGGGGGCAGGTCGCCTGCGGCGGCGATGTTGTAAATGGCGGGAATGAGCTTCCGGTGGGTCAGGTCGCCGGTGGCGCCAAAGATGACGACCGTGCAGGGCTCCGCACGGTGACGAGAAAGCAGGGTTTCTTGGAAGGGATTTTCCAGTTCGGGCATGGTTTTTGAAAGCTGTGACACACCAAGCAAGGGAGGCGTCGGGGCTGGCAGACTAACCCGCCGCCACCCAATGGCAACCACGATGCAGCAAGGAAGCCGCCAGCATGGATGAAATGACTTCATTGCTTTCATGAGCGGCGCTGATGGCCGCAGGCGGCCACCCCGCCATAAAACCCGCTTCTCTTTCGGCAATTTTCCACCGCAGGGAAGGGTTTCAAAGGTTTGACAGCGCGGTTCACCCGCTGACAATCAAGCCCCAATGAGTGAACCGGTGCCAGACATTCCGATCCCGGAGGACGTTAAGAAAGACAAGGGCTTGTGGGAGAAAACCCGCAAGAGCCTGATCGAACGCCTCAACAACTGGGAAGACCAGCGCACCTGGAACGAATTCTACCAGACGTACTGGCGGCTGATCTACAGTGTGGCCACG
>CAZPSQ010000031.1:0-36408 GCA_964588755.1 uncultured Prosthecobacter sp.
GGATGCACCTGGATGGAGAGATCATCGCACGCGTCGAGGATCTTCATCAGCAGCGGAAAACGCTCAGAAGACGGCGCGTCTTCGCCAAACACCTCGGCCCGGTGATTCGTCCATAGGTCATGCAACGTCACACCATCCGCCGTGGTGCTCTGTGCCTCCGGCCGGTCGGAAACAGCCCAGGCCTCGCCGAAAGGAGTCGTCGCATCCGGCAGCGTCTGGCCCAGCAGCGTCTCCATGCGGCGGCCGCCCCAGACGCGGCTTTGGTGGATCGGAGGAAAGAGGATGGGCTGGTCCAAAAACATAACCAATCAATGAACCACAGCCTCCATTGACGCTCCACTGCTAACTCGCCAAAGTCCCCCGCCGTGAACCAAATTGAAGCCACCTTTATCGAGTCTCTGAAGAGAATCTTAGCCGCTGATCAGATTCTTACCTCGGACGAGGACATCCTGCCCTACAGCTTCGACGGCACGGCGGCTCTCAAGCAGCGTCCTGGCGCCGTCGTTTTCCCCCTGACCACAGCCGAGGTCGCGGCCTGTGTGCGGCTCGCACGCGAGAGCGACGTGCCGGTGGTCACGCGCGGCTCCGGCACCGGCCTCAGTGGCGGCAGCGTGCCGCTGGCGGGCTGCCTCGTCATCTGTCTGGTGCGGATGGACAAGCTCATCGAACTGGATGAAAAGAACCTGACCTTGCACGCGCAGAGCGGGGTCATCACCAAGGAGATCGACGACGCCTGCGCCCGCGTCGGCCTCTTCTACCCTCCCGACCCCGGCTCCATGAAGATCTCCACCATCGGTGGCAATGTGGCGGAAAACTCCGGCGGCCTGCGCGGCCTGAAATACGGCGTCACCCGCGACTACGTCATGGGCCTCCAGGTCGTGCTGCCCGACGGCACCGCCACCTTCCTGGGGAACAAGTGCGTCAAAGACGTGGCCGGTTACTCCATGAAGGATCTCTTCGTCGGCAGCGAGGGCACGTTGGGCATCATCACGGAGGTCATCCTCAAGGTGCTGCCACGTCCCAAGGCGCGCAAAACCATGCTCGCCCTCTATGATTCCATGGAGGCGGCCGCCGAAACCATCTCCGCCATCATCGCCGCCAAGATCATCCCCTGCACGCTGGAGTTCCTGGACCGCATGACGGTGCAATGCGTGGAGGACTTCGCCAAGATCGGCCTGCCCACCGATGTGGAGGCCCTGGTGCTCATGGAGACCGACGGCCACCCCGCCGTGGTCGAGGAAGAAGCCGCGCAAATGATGGCCCTGGCCAAGGCCAACGGTGCGCGCGACGTGCGCGCCGCCGCCGATGAGGCTGAAGGCGCCAAGCTGGCCGCCGCCCGCCGCAGCGCCTTCTCCGCCCTGGCCCGCGTGCGGCCCACCACCATTCTGGAAGACGTCACCGTGCCGCGCAGCGAGCTGGCCCGCATGGTCTCCCACATCGCGGATGTGGCCAGGCGCCACAACCTGCAGATCGGCACCTTCGGCCATCTTGGCGATGGCAACCTGCACCCCACCTTTCTCACCAACGAGCGCGACCATGAGGAGATGCACCGCATCGAGGCCGCGCTGGAGGAGATCGTGGATGAAACCCTCCGCCTCGGCGGCACCGTCACCGGCGAGCACGGCGTGGGACTGGCCAAAAAAGGCTTCCTCAAACGCCAGCTGGGCGAAGGCAGCTACGAGCTGATGCGCACTGTCAAACGCGCCCTCGACCCGCAGCGCCTGCTGAACCCCGGGAAGATCTTTGATTGAGCGCCGGGCGCCTGGGGCACGCCGCTCACGCTTCAGCGTGAACAACCCACCCGAGGCTATCGTTCATCTTCCTCCTCCCCCCTCGGATGCACAAACAGCTCCGGACTGTCCCGCACGTGCTTCCGCAGCGCGTGGTTCCACTCCAGGCCCAGGCCGCTCCACGTCTCATCCTGGTCCAGCGGGGAGAAAAAACCGTCCAGCGCGTCCTCACGTTCCGCCCGCTCCAGCTCCTCAAAGTGCGTGCCCACCTGTGGCAGCAGCGCTTCGAGAAACATGGCGCGCCGCTCGTCGCCGAGGGTCCCAAACGCGGCGGCCGTCATCTCCAGCATGCGCAGCGTGGGCGCGGTGTCCTCGGCATCCTCCAGAATGATCGCACCTTGCAGCCCCTGCTCCTCGACACGCTTGTGAAAGCGCAGCACCAGCAGCGCATCCCTCAGCGCAGGCTGCACGCTGCCCAGCGCGGCAAACTCCTGCTCATTCCAGTTCTGCCCCGGCTGCACCGAGGCGAGGCCCTCGTAAAAATCCGCCAGCGGCGCATACCACGGCTTCAGCGGTCCCAGCGCGGCCACATCCTCCCGCGAAAAGGTGACCACCCGGGCGGGTGGCGCGTCTTCCTCGGACTCCACACTCAGGATCGGCGGCAGCGCCTCCGGCAGCAGCCGGGTGTTGATCAGCCGCGTCACATCCTCCGGCCGGCTCGCCAGATCCTGCATCGCCAGCTCAAAGTAGTACCGCGTGTTTTTCTTCAGGTGCTCCACCACCGTGCGCGGGTTCGTCCCCGCCAGCGTGCAAAAGACAGCCAGGGCGTAGGCGTGCTCGCTCTCGCTCAGATAGCCCTGGCGGGAGGCCGACCAGCCGCCGCTGTTCCCCTCCGACCACTGGCGAAACTCAAAGACATTGTTGCAGGCAAAGATGCCAAAGCCCATGAAACCCACCGCCGTGTCCGTGTGCAGCTCATGGTCGCCCCAGCCGCCGGGCGGGTGGCTGCGCGCCGTGCCCAGCAGGTAGTGGCACAGCTCATGCGCCAGCGTGGCCACCAGCGCGCCCGGCTTTTCCAGCTGGCCTTCGGAGTAGGCGATGATTGTCTCCTCGTCTGTCTTGATGTACAGCCCGGCGGGTCCCGAAGTGGTCCACTCACCGTGTGTCGTGCGCCTCTCCCCGGCCTCCTTGGCATGCGGATCTTTGAACTGCTCCAGCCGACAGGGCCAGTCGCTCATGCCCATCAGCTCCCGCACACGGTCAAAGGTCTTTTGCGCAAAGGCATGGTCCCCGGTGGGGCGGATGGGAAAAAATTCCTGCGTCGGCAGGATCAGGCCCGTTCCCCTCAGATCGGCCACGCCGCCGAAGTTTTCCAGCAGCCAGCCCCAGGTCCGCAGATGTTTGCGGACAGCGTCTTCATCAAAATGCATGGTAAATTTTTGCCCGCTGCTGCTTATTACACAAGCCCTCTTCTGTGACTCCAGCCTCTCTCCTCAAAACCATCGACTACTCCGTGCTGCAGCAGTGCATGCACTGCGGGATGTGCCTGCCCACCTGCCCCACCTACGTGGAGACGAAACTGGAGCGCAACAGCCCACGCGGCCGCATCTCCCTCATGCGCGCCGTGGCCGATGGCGAGCTGGAGGTCAGCAAGGCTCTCTCCGACGAGATGTACTACTGCCTCGGCTGCCTGGCCTGCCAGACCGCCTGCCCGGCAGGCGTGAACTACGCCGAGCTGTTTGAAACCGCCCGCGCCGAGGTGGAGCAGGCCCAGGTGGACACCGGCACGCAGCGCACTTTCTGGCGCTGGCTCACGCTGAACTTCATCTTCATGCGGCCGCGCATCCTGCGTCTGGTGGGCCGTGTGCTGGGCATCTACCAGCGCACAGGCATGGAGGCCCTCATGCGCCGCGTGAAATTTTTCGGCCTCATGCCGAAATCCCTCGCCGCGCTGGAGCCGCAAACACCCAAGATGGCGGAAAAGTTTTCCAACGAGCTGATCGACCCCGTGGAGCTGCCACCTGCCAGGGAGGATCGTGGCCTGCGCGTGGGCCTGCTCACCGGCTGCGTGCAGGACCTCGCCTTCTCCAACATCAACCGCGACACCGCCGACGTCCTGCTGGCCAACGGCTGCAAGGTCACCACACCGCCCGTGCAAAACTGCTGCGGCTCCCTGCACGCCCACAATGGCGAGCTGGAGCTGGCCCGCGAGCTGGCCCGCAAGCAGATCGACACCTTTGACCTCGACAACCTCGACGCCATCATCACCAACGCGGGCGGCTGCGGCTCCCATCTCAAGACCTACGGCCACCTCCTGCACGACGACCCCTTCTACGCCGCCAAGGCCCGGCAGTGGGACAGCAAGGTGAAGGACATCCATGAGTTCCTGGTGCAGATCCGCTTCCGCCAGCCCGCCGCAGGCGCGGGTGTGGAGGAGGTCACCTACCACGAAAGCTGCCACCTCTGCCACGGCCAGAAGGTGGTGAGCCAGCCGCGCCAGATCCTCTCCAGCATCCCCGGCCTGAAGCTAAAGGAGCTGCCGGAGTCGAACTGGTGCTGCGGCAGCGCCGGCATCTACAACATCACCCAGCCCGCGCAGAGCCAGAAGCTGCTGAAGCGGAAACTCGCCAACCTGGAGCAGACCAAGGCGCCCGTCGTCGCCACCAGCAACCCCGGCTGCCACCTCCAGATCGCCAGCGGCCTCCGCGCCAGCGTGGGCGCCGCCTGCCACGAGGTCACCCAGCCTGTCACCCTCCTTGCCCAGGCCTACCGGGCGGAAAAGTCTCCTTCTTGAGCCGTCACTCGTAGTTCTCCATTCTCCCATGGAACTCGACCTCACCGGACCGCATCGCGACGACGCTTACATGATCCTCGCGGGCCTCGTCACGCCACGCCCCATTGCCCTCGTCACCACCGTGGATCCTGAAGGGCGCGTCAATGCCGCCCCCTTCAGTTTCTTCAATGTGCTGGGGGACTCGCCACCCATCGTCGGCTTCTGCCCCGGCGACCGCGCGCCCGGCGTGCCGAAGGACACCGCGCGGAACATCCGCCTCACCCATGAATTCGTGGTGAACCTGGTGGACGAGTCCATCGCCGAAAAGATGAACCTTTGCGCCGCCACCCTGCCACCCGGCGAAAGCGAACTGGTCCACGCCAGCCTCACCCAGGCCGCCAGCAGCGTGGTGAAGCCTCCGCGCATCGCCGAAGCCCCCGCCAGCCTGGAATGCCGCAGCCACAGCATCATCGAGATCGGCGACAACCGTCTCATCATCGGCGAGGTTCTCCGCGTCCACGTGCGCGACGACCGCGTCTTTGACACTGAAAAATGGCACGTGAAACCCGAGTTTTACCACCCCATCGCCCGCATGCAGAGCCCGAACTGGTATGCGCGCACCCGTGACATGTTCGAGATGAAGCGGCCGCGGTGACTCCCACCTACCGCACAATCGAGACCGGCGTGCCCATCGGGGCCGCCGCATAAAACTTCTCCGCCATGTGTCCCGGCAGGCGGATGCAGCCATGGGATGCCGGGTAGCCCGGCAGGTAGCCCTGGTGCATGCCCACCCCGCCATAAATGCGCATGAAGTAGTACATCTTGGCCCCTTCAAACCGCGTGCCCGGCGGGCGGCGGTCCTTGCGGTTGTCGATGTTGGTCATGATGACATTGCCGTAGTAGTCCTCGTAGTCGCCGTAGATGGAGGACTTGTGGTCGATGTCCTTCTCGATCACGCTGTAGCGCCCAGGCCGCGTGCCATACCCCTCGGAGCCAGACGAGATCGGCGACCCGCCAGCCAGCTCCCCTCCCTTGAAAAGATAAACCATCTGCTCCCCCAGATTGATGACGATGGAGGGCCTGCCGCGCATCTGGTCCGCGTACCAGAAAGACCCGTCATTGGGACCAAACATCCCGGCCACACGATTGTAGCCGCCCCTCGCCACACGCGGCACCGTCTGGCCAAAGAACTGCTGGCCGTAGCGCACGGTGGAATACCCTGCGTTTGACATGGTGTTGCATTGCACCAGCAGCACCGGGGCCAGGAATGCCAGCAGAAGAAGGAGGCGGGGCGGACGCGCGCGTCGTGTGGGTCGGCTCATGAAAGAAGGAATCGGGGCAGTCTCCGTTTGATGTGACTGCACCGATTACGTTCGAAGATCAAGGCCTGACCAGGAAATAGGCGCGGAATCCATCCAGCACAGGCTGTGTGGTGATGTCGGCGCCCGTGGCCTCATCCACCCACCGCGACTGCGGATTGAGCAGGTAGCTGTGATACGCGCCGGTGGCGGCATCCGCGTCACCACCCCATAGGCGCATGCGGGAGCCTGCGGCATGTGGCTGTGCCCCCGGTGCCAGCGGCACCGCCGCTCCCGTGCCCAGGAAGCGTGTGCCTGCGGACTGCGGCAGCGCCAG
Source organism: uncultured Prosthecobacter sp. (assembly GCA_964588755.1). Lineage (GTDB taxonomy): Bacteria > Verrucomicrobiota > Verrucomicrobiia > Verrucomicrobiales > Verrucomicrobiaceae > Prosthecobacter. The sequence goes on from CAZPSQ010000031.1 coordinate 6,139, forward strand.
CGGCACCGTGCGCGCCTCGCCCAGCAGCACCACCGTGGTGGCCTGCGTGCGGAGCTGGACAAAGAATCCCTCCTGCGGCCTCACCACCCGCGCCGTGGCGTTTTCATCCGCCAGCGCATGGCTCAGGAACCCGTTCGTGGCCGGGTCAAAGGTCAGCGCGCGGTCAGCGGAGCTTTCATCCACACCAGCGTCAAAGATGCCGTGCGGCAGCAGCATGCCCAGCGTCCAGTGTGGGCGGATGCTCACCCGCACCCCCGCCAGCGGCAGGCCGGAGGACAGCTTCAGGTCCGCGTCGATGTCAAAGGTCTGGCCGGTCAGCGGGCCTTCCAGCACATCGACATAGTGAGGCATCGCGGAAAGCGCCACAGTGACCGGCAGCTTGATCTGCGTGCCGTTCATGCTGGCCACACGCCCCGTGAACACCGCCGGCTTCAGCAGCGGCATGGAGAAGGTCTGGCGGCCCACCGGGAAGGTGCGGCGCGCATAGCCCAGGGCTGGGGCATGGGCGGTGGCCTCCGCCGTGCCGTCCAGGTCCGCATCCAGCGTCACCTTCAGGCGGACGAAGCCCTGCGGCACACCGGCGGCGGACTCGATGTCCACATACCGCAGCGTCACGGTCTGGTCACTGCCGGTAGTCACCGCCGCGGCCATCAGCAGCGGCTTCCAGGTCACCAGGTCGGTGCTGCGTTCCAGGCTGTAACGCAGGTCGGCATGCTCACCGGCCGGGCGCGTCACCAGGGCGTCGATGGTGCCTGTCTCCGCATTGGTCTCCAGGCGGAAGCGTGCGGTCTGCAGGCCGCTTGCCGCAGGTGTTCCCAGGGCATGCTCCAGCAGGTTCGTATGGCCGTCGGCGTCAGGATCGTCATTGGGCTGGTTCTGTCCGCCGAGGCCGTTCTGTGCCTGCCAGGCGCTGAACGTGGCAGGCAGGGCGGCCGGGGCGGTGCCTCCGTTTCCGCCCAGGTCACGGCGCGCGCTCTGGCCGCTGGCCTGGCTGGCGGAGGTCTTGAAGCCGAAGTCCACCGTCATCATGCCGGAGGAGTCGGCCGCATCATCCATGAAGGCCTCATAGCCGTTCTCCCCGCTGGCAGCGGTGGAGGCGCTGTTCACCGGCATGGTGCCGTAGGCCAGGTTGATGATGCCGGAGGACACCCCTGTGGATGCAGGCGTGGCGGAGTCGGAGCCGTTCTCATCAAAGCGGTCGTCCTTGCCCGTGTCCGCATTGTTGGTGAGCTGCACATTGCCCAGGCCCGTCGAGGAGGCCAGGCCGTTGAGCACGCCGCCTGTGGCGAAGTTCGAGGCCGGAACATGCACATAGTAGGCGGCTGGCGTGGTGGCATAGAGCATGTAGGTGCCATTGGCCGCCGTCACCGCCTCTGAGACAGGAGTGTCCGTCACCTGCTGGCTCTGCTGGAACAGCCGCACCGTCACCCCCGCCAGCGGCTGGTCAATGCCAGACTCGAAGGTGCTGTTCTCGTTCATGTCACGGAACACCAGGTTGCCCACCATGATGGCCTTCGGCTTCAGGCCCAGGTCATGGGTCAGGTCATTGTTCGAGTCGTCCGCGTTGTCACTTGCCCTGTCATGGCCGGCCTCACGCCCGTCGGCATCCGTCGGCATGGCCCCCGCAGCAGTGGTGAAAACGGCAGTGCTGGCCCCGGTGGCCTGCGGATTCTCGGCAGGCAGCAGGTTCTGGTTCATGTTGTCATCATGGCCGCTGTTGATCAGCAGGGTCGGAACCAGGAAGTTGAGCGGCCCGGCGGCGCTGAACTCAGAGGCCGGGATGCGCACCTTGTAGGTGCTCGGCGCCACCGCAGGCGGGCCGTAGAGCATGTAGGTGCCGCTGCTGCTGGTGGTGGTGGCGCCCACCACAGACTCCGCACCAGCACCGCTCACATGCACCAGCTCCACTGTGATGCCTGCAATGCCGGTGTCCACGCCGGCCTGATACCTGCCATCGGCGTTCACATCGCGGAAGACAAGATTGCCAATGCCCACACGGGTGGCGAAGCCAAAGTCCACCGTGAGGTCCACATTCGCATCGTTGGCGTCATCACTGATGCCCTGGAAACCGCCCTCCACCGCGCCCACAGGCGCCGACGCCGCCACCAGCGTCACCGGCGGCGCGGAGATGCCCACCTGCTCCGGATTCTGCGCGTCCACGCCATCCTCGCCCAAGTTGTCATCCCCCACCGTTGTCTGGTGGCCGCGCAGCGACATGCGGCGGAACAGCGGACCGTTGCCCACAGGACCGTTGTTGATGCTGATGGACTCCTTGAAGTTGTCCGCCGCCACATGGACGGTGTAGGTCCCCGGCACCAGGTTGGAGAAGAAGTAGCGGCCGTTGGAGTCGGTGAAGGTGCTGCGGATGGGGCTCACTGAGCCGGCCGAGCCACTGCCCGTGTAAAGCAGCATCCACACGCCGGGGACGCCCTCACCCGCGTCGGCCACGCCGTTGTTGTTGATGTCCTCAAACACCAGGTTGCCAATGCTCATCAGTTCCGGGATGTCGCCACCGGTGAAGCCAAAGTCCACCGTGAGGTTGGCATCGGCATCATTGAGCGCGTCCTGATCGGCCAGGAAGCCCGTCTCAGTGCCTGAGTCCACAGGCGCTCCGCCATAGGCCAGCGCAAACGTGCCGGACTTCACCCCCAGCACTGCCGGGCTGCCCAGGTCCAGGCCGTCCTCGTTCGCATCGTCATCCAGTCCGTCGTCCTCGCCAGCGCCGGGGGAGGACAGGGCCTCCGCCAGGATCTTGCCCGCCGCAAACTCGGAGGCCGGGATGTGGATGAAGTACTCACCCTCCGCATATGCGTTGAGCGCATAGGTGCCATCAATGCCGGTGACTGTCTCTGCCACAGGCGGTGTGTTCTCATCGGCAGGATCGTCACCCACGTTGTAGAGGCGCACCACGACACCAGGGATGCCGAAGTCGTCGCCATCATAGATGCCGTTGCTGTTGGAGTCGCGGAACACCAGGTTGCCCACGCTCAGCGGCTTCGGCGCAAAGCCAAGGTCAATGGTCAGGTCACCATAGGCGTCATTATGGTCGTCCAGGTCGGAGTAGTAACCGGTCTCGGTCGTCGCGGCCGTGGGGGCGTTTCCAGGCACGACGGTGAAGGCGGCGGTGCGTGCGCCCACGCTGACCACAGGCCCGGTGCTGTAGCCATCCTGCCCGGTGTCATCGTCACCCGCCGTGGTGGTGATGGGCTGGGTCACGCCAAAGACGCTCTTCGACGGCACATGGGAGTAGAGAGGCCCGTGTTCGGCAAAGTTGGAGGCCGGCACACGCACGTTGTAGGTGCCTGGGGAGACATTGAAGTTGTACAAGCCGCCGCCATAGGTCACCGTGCTCGCGATCAGCGTCTGGTCCGACCACAGCTCCACCGTCACACCATCGACGCCCATTTCCCGGACTGGATCAAAGATGCCGTCGTTGTTGTAGTCCTCAAAGATCACGTTGCCGATCGACACCTGCGGCACAAAGCCAAGGTCGATGGTCAGGTCGGTAGCCGCGTCATTGAGATCGTCACTGCTGCCCAGGTGGCCGGATTCCTGGCTGCCCACGGGAGCGCCGCTTGCCGTCAGCTCAAACACGTCCGTCCGGACGCCGTTGCCCAGCGGATTGCCGGTGTCGATGCCGTTCTCGCCAAGATTGTCGTCGCCACTCTGCACACCGAACACGCTGGCGTGGAGATACAGCGGCATGCCAAAGTCGAACTGCCAGCCGGGCACACGGATGAAGTACCGGCCAGGAGGCAGGTCGGAGAAGAGATAGGTGCCGTCCTCGGCGCTGGTGGTCGTGGCGTAAGGCCAGTCAAACGGGATCACGCTGTCCCCCGTGTAGAGCTCCACGGTCACGCCACCCACGCCCTCGCCCGCGTCGGCGCGGCCGTTGAAGTTCGAGTCGATGAAGATGAGGTTGCCCACCGCCACAGAGCGGAAGAAGCCAAAGTCGATGGTCAGGTCCGTGTTGTCATCATTGACGTCATCCGCGAAGGCGTTGGAGCCAAACTCACTGATCGAGTTGATGGGTTCCTCGTCACGGGCCAGGCGGAACGGCACGGAGGCGATGCCCGTGGTGGCCGGATCGACACTGTCGACGCCGTTCTCGTCACGATCATCGTCGATGCCATCGTCCCCCCCATGCCCAAGCATGGAGCTCCAGCCAAAGAGAGGTTTGCCGGCGGCAAATTCCGAGGCCGGGATGAAGACGAAGTAATCGCCTTCCTGCAGATTGCCAAAGAGGTAGTGCCCGCCGGCGCTGGTGATCGTGGTGGCCACCGGCAGGGCGGTCAGCGGATCTGCCGAAGCGGCAAAGAGCTGCAACCTCACGCCATCGACGCCCTCGCCTGGCTCATAGGTGCCGCTGCCGTTCAGGTCCAGGTACACAAGGTTGCCCACACCGACGCTGTTCGGATTGGAAGGCGAGAAGCCAAAGTCCAGCGTGAGGTTGAAGTTGTTGTCATCAAATTCATCCATGGTCTTGGACAGGCCGCTCTCACCATTGCTGCCCGTCTCGATATCCTCAGGCTCCGCGTCCACGGCCAGGGTGAAGACGGCGGTGCTGATGCCGTTGAGGAACGGTGTTGGATCATCGATGCCATTTTCCCCATCCACCACGTCGTCATCCGCATGCACGGTCACAGGGCTGGCGCCCGGCCAGGAAGTCAGGCCATAGAGTGGTCGTCCAGCCTCAAACTGCGAGGCAGGAATATGCAGGCGGTAGTCGCCCGCAGGCAGTGAGTCAAAGAAGTAACGGCCACCGCCGTAGGTGGTGCGGGTGAAGATCGGCAGGCCGAACCCCGGCATCTGGTCGCCACGATAAAGCTCGACGGTGACGCCATCGATGCCCTCGCCCTCCTCAGCACGACCATTCTCATTGGAGTCGATGTACACCAGGTTACCCACGCCCACCGGCGTCTGGAAACCAAAGTCGATGGTCAGGTCCACGGCCGCGTCCATCTGATTGTCCGAGGTGTGCATGAAGCCGGACTCACCACTGTCGTCCGTCGGCGCGTTGCCTGCATAGAGGCTGATCACGCGGGAGGACACGCCGTCCACCGTCGGATCCCCCAGGTTGATGCCGTCTTCGCCCACATCGTCATCATCAATGAGACCTTCGCGGATGCTGATGCGCTGGTAGAGCGGCGCGCCCGGCAGGAACTGGGAGGCCGGCACATGGACAATGTAGTTGCCAGGCCGCAGGAAGTTGAAGCCATAGAGTCCTTCGGGGCTAGTGACCATGAAGGCCAGCGGGTTGTCCACACCGGGGAACTGGGTGTCCGCGTAAAGCTCGATGCGCACGCCTGCCAGCCCCTCATCCATGTCGAAATGTCCGTTGGAGTTCTTGTCGGCAAACACCAGGTTGCCCACGGCCACAGGCCGGAACAGACCGATGTCCACCGTGAGGTTGATGTTCAGGTCGTCCAGGTCGGTTGAGGAGTCATGGCCCGTTTCGATGCCGTCGTCCGTCGGTGCCTGCTCACGCACCAGATTGATGAGACCGCTGCTGATCCCCGTCACCCACGGCTCGTCGGAGTCCAGGGAGTCTTCGCCCGTGTCATCGTCACCGATGGAGAATCCAGGCAGGCTGAAGAGGCCGCGCAGATTACCGGTGGCCTCGAACTGCGGCGCGGGCAGATGCACAAAGTACTGGCCCTGCCACAGGTTGCTGAAGAGGAAGAGTCCACCATTCGCGGTCACGGCGGTGGCCACCGGCGGCGTCACACCTGGCACATCACCCCAGCGGTAGAGTTCGATGACCGCGTCATCCCGGCCTTCACCGACATCAAAGCGGTTGTTGCCGTTCTCATCCACAAACACCAGGTTGCCAATGCCCATGATGCCAGGCTCCACGAAGCCGAAGTCAATGGTCATGTCACCGTTGGCGTCCACCGTGAAGTTGTCGAGCTCGCCACCGCGGGCATGCTCCGCCCCATTGATGCCGTTGCCCATGGGCTCGGTGCCGGGAGTCAGGGTGATGAGCGGGCTGTACACCACCGTCTTCGGCCCGTCAGGCTGACGTCCGCTGTCATCACCGTCCACCTGATCGTCCAGAATGGAGGTGAGCGGGCTGGAGTAACCATTGTTGGCCAGCGGCAGGCCTTCGACGAAGTTCGAAACCGGGATGCGCACCTGGTACACGCCGGGTGCCTGGCCGGAGAAGTAGTAGTGTCCGTTGGTGTCCGTCTGCACCCAGCCCACCAGGGACTCCGCGCCGTCTCCGGCAAGGCCGTTGGCATCACGCCACAGCTCCACCTTCACACCGGAGATGCCGGGTTCGTCCGCATCCTGCACACCGTCCGCGTCGAGGTCATTCCACACCGTGGACCCAATCGCCACGGAGTGCGGCAGCGGCGCAAACGGGCGGCCGATGGCGAGGTCACGCGGGCCGGACCAGATTTCATTGTTAGGTCCGGGCGGCCGTGGAATCGGCACCTCATGGAAGGTCACCGTGCCGTTCGGCGCGCCAGCCACATCCACGCTGATCAGCGCGCCGCTGAGGTAGGTCCCTGAGTTGAGCGGCTTGCCCCACTGGAAGCCGGTGATGTACAGCCTGCCGTTGGCGGCGTTGAACTCCACGTCACGCGTGTCCACATCTCCCCTGCCTGCGCTGGAAAGCGTGGCCACAAGCTGAGGAAGGCCAGGCGCGGATGGCGTGGTGAGGTCCACCATGAAGACCTCGCCATCACTGCGGTTGATGCCGTAGAGCTTGTTCTCCTGGATGTCGATGCCTGAGATCAGCGCGATGGACTGCCCGCCCGGCACCATGTCGATCACCTCATTGTCGGTGACGATGGTGTTCAGGAAGGCGCCCGTGGTGGCGCTGTAGCGGCGCACTTCGCGGTCCAGGCCGCTCTGCACCACAAGGTAGAGATTGGCGTCCGGCCCGAAGTTGATGTCCTCAATGTCGGGGTGGTTCAGGAAGATGCCGGGGTCGATCCTCCGCCCGGGGTGGCTGCCGCTCGGCCCCTGGAAGCGCACCAAGTTGCCGTTTTGGTCATCCACCACATAGAAGTTGCCGTCCGGACCAATGGTAAAATGGGCGATGCGGCTGATGTGCGGCGGCGGGTTCACCGCTTCTGGGTCTGGCACGGGGTTGTCCAGCACCGGCCCCAGGTCCGTCCCTGTCGCTGTGATGCGGCGGATGTTGTTGGCACCATAGTGCGCCACGTACCAGTTGCCATCCTGGCCGAACTCGATGGCATACGGCACATCGCCCGAGTCGCCGTTGCCCTGGCTCTGGCTGTTGCCGAACAGCGGCACCAGAGAGCCCTGGTAAAGGCCTGTGGTGGCGTCAAAGGTCTGCACGGAGTCTGCCTGCGTGGCCGAAACATAGATGCTCGGCGTCACATTGAGGAAGCCGAAATCGATCGTGGTCTCATCATAGGTGCCCCCGGTGGTGCCCGGCTCGTTGGCAGGGTTCAGGGTGATGACCGGGCTGTAGGTGGCGCCGCCGTTGATCTGGTGGCCGTTGTCATCATTGTCCACGCCATTGTCCACCAGCACTGTCACCGCGCTGGAGAGCGGCTGCGCGGCGGGCGGCGCTGGAATGCGGACGTACACCTTGAGCGGAGGCAGCGCGGTGAAAAGGTAGCCGCCGTCGCTGTCAGTCGTGGTGGTGCGCAGCAGCACATCATCGGTGCCGCCGATCTGGTCGTCCGCTCCGGCGGCCCACAGCTCGACGCCCACGCCGCCGATGCCCGGCTCTCCCGCATCCCGCAGGCCGTTGTCATTGCTGTCCTGCCAGACCAGGTTGCCCACGCTCATCCCGCGGAAGATGCCAAAGTCGATGGTGAAGTCGGTGTCCGCGTCGCCATCATCCACCGTGGGCTCGCCGCCTTTGGTCAGTTGGACCACCGGAGAGAAGATGGGAGTGCCCGCGCCACCTGGCTGGGAGGCCGCGTTGTTGTCATTGTCCACGCCGTTGTCCAGGTTCACGGGATTGCCGCCCGGGATGCTCAGCGGGGTCGGCATGAGCACGCGCATGAAGAAGCGGCCCGGCTGAAGATTGTCGAACCGGTACTGTCCGGTCGTGCTGCTGACGACGCTGCTGAGCATCAGGTCGCTGTTCGGACCGCTGCCGCCGATGGCATTGTCCGCACCGGGGTCCCACAGCTCCACCGTGACGTTTGGAATCCCGGGCTCGCCGATGTCGCGGATGCCATTGAAGTTTGTGTCCTCAAAGACTGTGTCGCCCAGGCTCAAGCCCTTCACCAGCAGCGTGTAGGACTGCGTGGAGGAGCAGTTGAATTTGTCAGTGATGCGCACCGTGAAGCTGGCGGTGCCGTACTCTGCCGGCGTGCCGGAAAGCAGCCCGCCACCAGACAGCGTCACCCCCGCAGGCGGCGTGCCCGCGATCAGCGTCCAGGAATAGGGCCCTGTGCCCCCCGTCGCAGTGAGCTGCTGGTTGTAGGTGATGCCATAGTAGGCATTGGGCAGCGTGGAAGCCCCCGCGCTGATGGCCGGGCAGTTTGCGGTGAGGGTGTAAGTCTGCGTGGCCACGCAGTCGAACAAGTCGCGTGCCTGCACGGTGAAGGACGCCGTCATCGCCTGGGATGGCGTGCCGGAGATGAGGCCCGATTCATCGAGAGAGAGACCGGTCGGCAGGGTGCCGCTGGCCACGCTCCAGCGATAAGGCGCGGAGCCGCCGGTGGCCGTCAGCGAGCGGGTGTAGGCCGTCCCCACCGTGGCGTCGGCCAGCGTCGCGGGCGAGATCACGAATTCCGGGCAGCGGACGACGATTGTGTAAGGCTGGGTGCCGGGCGCGCCATTGTCATCCAGCGCCCGCACGGTGAACTCGTAGGTGCCCGGCGCGGCGGTCGTGGTGCCGGAAATGACACCTGTGCTCGAGATGGAGATGCCCGTGGGCAGGCTGCCGGTGAGCCTGCTGAAGGTGTAGGGCTCCGTGCCGCCAGTGGCGGTGATCTGCTGGAAGTAAGGCACCAGCCGCGTGGCATCCGGCAGGGTGGGCGGCAGGATGGTGATGGGCGGATAGTCCACCGTGAAGGTGTAGCGCTGGGTGGAGTGGCAGCCCTCCTCATCCGTGACACGCACGTCAAAGGTGGAGCTTCCCAGGCTGGTGGGCGTGCCGCTGAGCCTGCCGTCTGACGTGAGCGTCAGCCCTGTGGGCAGCACGCCCGAGGCCACACTCCAGGCATAGGGGCTGGTTCCACCACCGACGGCCAGCTGCTGGCTGTAATTGGCATACTGCACCGCCGCAGGCAGTGGCACCGGACCAATCGAAAGCGCCGGGCACGCGATGACGATCTGCAGCGCGCTGGTGGCAAAGCAGTTCACACCATCCGTGGCACGCACGGTGAAGTGGTAGGTGCCTGGCACAGCCGAGGGCGTTCCGGAAATCGAGCCCGCATTGCTGAGGGACAGCCCGCCGGGCAGGGCGCCACCGGCCAGGCTCCAGGTGTAAGGCGTGGTGCCGCCGGAGGCCGAAAGCTGCTGGGAGGGATACACCTCGTTCTTCATGCCGCTGGGCAGCGCAGGCGCGGTGATGACGATCGTCGGGCAGTTGACCACGATGGCATAAGGCCGCGATCCTGAGCAGCCGTTCTCATCCACCGCCGAAATAGTCACATTGTAGGTGCCCGGCGCGCTGGTGGGCGTGCCGCCCAGCACGCCGCCCGTGCTCAGGCTCATGCCCGCCGGCATGGTGCCGCTGACGCTCCACTGGTAGGTGCCGGAGCCATTCGTGGCGGTGAGGGTCTGCGCGGGATAAACCGCATGCTGGATGGCGGCCGGCAGCGTGTTGGCGGACAGATTCAACGACGGGCACGTCACCGTCCAGGTGATGGCATTGTCCACCGGGCAGCCGGAGGAGTCCGTGGCGCGGATGACAAAGTTGTAGGTGCCCGGCGCACCGGTCACGGTTCCCGCCAGCAGGCCTGCGTTGGAAATGCTGACGCCTGCCGGCAGGCTGCCCGAAGCCCTTGTGTAAGTATAGGAACCCGTGCTGCCGCTGGCGGTAAACTGCTGGCTCACCCCGGCCCCCTGAACCACCGAGGCCAGGCTGGCGGGAGACAGGGACATCACCGGGCAGACCACACGCAGCGCCATCGCCTGGGTGGCCGTGCAATTGGAGGCGTCCACCACGCGGACGGTGAAGTTGTAGGTGCCTGGTGCCGCCGTGGGGATGCCGCCGAGGAGGCCACCTGTGCTCAGCGTGACCCCGGCAGGCAGGGCACCGCCGCTGACGGTCCAGTTATAGGGGGAGTTTCCGCCCGCTGCATTGAAGGTGGCGCTGTAGCTGGAGCCCCTCATCGCATCGGCCAGGGAGGACGGCGTGATCGTGATCACCGGACAGGAGCGCAGACCGAAGTCGATCGTGTTTTCCGTGTTCGTGTTGCCAGTGGTTCCAGGCTCGCCACCCGGTGTGAGCTGGAACACCATGCTGCGCACCTCCGTGCCGCCTCCGTCTGGCTGCGTGCCGTTGTTGTCATTGTTCACCCCGTTGTCCGTGGAGACCGCCACGCTGCTGACCAGTGAATGCGACGCGGGCGGTGTCAGGCGCACATAGTAGCTGCCCCCGCTGTAGGTTCTGAAACTGTAGCTGCCGTTGCTCAGGCTGGAGGTGGTTTGCAGGACGATGTCCGCATTCTGTCCCGTGCCGCCAATGAGGCCGTCCGCACCGAGGGACATAAGCTCCAACTGCACGCCAGCAATGCCGGACTCCAGCGTGTCCTTGACCCCGTTGTTGTTGGAGTCGTTCCACACCAGGTCACCCACCGTGATGCCGGTGAACAGGCCGAAGTCGATGGTCCCGTTGCTGTTCGTGCCGTCCCCATCCACAGCAGCGCCGGGCTCGGTGCCGACGGCGAGGGCCACCACGGGGCTGTAAAGCGGGGTGCCCGGGCCGCCTGGCTGGCTGCCGTTGTTGTCGTTGTCCACATCGTTGTCCAGCGTCACCGGCACGCCTCCGGTGCCAGGAATGCTCACGGGTGGTGTCACACGCACATAGTAGCTGCCAGGGACCAGGTTGTTGAAGAGGTAGGCGCCTGCGGCGTTGGTCACCACGCTCGCCCCCACCTGGGTGTCAGCATTGTCCCCTTCGCCGCCAATGGCATTGTCCGCCCCGGGGCTGAAGAGCTGCACAGTGGCTCCGCTGATGCCGAGCTCTCCCACATCACGCACGCCGTTGCTGTTGGCGTCGTTCCAGACCAGGTTGCCAATGCTCACCCAAGGCGACACCGAGCACGGTTCCGTGGCGATGGTGAAGACACCTGCCTCGTCCGTTTTGAGAACTGTCTGCGCGCCCGGCACAAAGGACGACAGGGCACCGGCGGCGTCATAGGCAGGCGTCGCATTCAGATCCTGCATGGACAGGAAGAGGCCGGCACTGCCGCCCGCCTGAACACCTTCCCACGTGTCCGGGTTCACATCCATGGCCGCCCAGTTGGAGGCATTGTTGATGCGGCTGGCATCCAGCACCAGCTGGTAGCGCACCGAGCTGCCAGTCTCCGTCACCTTCCTCAGCAGGACGTCCGCGGCCGTCATGCTGCCTGCTGCGCTGCTGACCATCAGGTTGGAGGCCGACTGCCAGCTGTTCAGGCCGAGGCCCGGATCGTGGCGATAGACAGTGACAACAGGGCTGGCCCGGTTCGTGCCATCAAACATGATGATCGCGTGATCCGCTGTGGCCGGGTTCGTCCCCGAGCTGATCAGCAGGGTCAGCGCGTCCACCTTCGCCGCGCCGACCTGGTCCAACGTGAGGTCGAGCACCAGACGGCTCAGGGCCGCGTCATAGGTGAGGCTGGCGCTGTCCACATGCGCGGTTGTCGGTGTGTATTCGAAGTCATAGGCCTGGCCCGGGGTGATCTCGGTGGACCGCGCCAGCAAGCCGTCGCGGTTGGCGTCCGCGAGCACGAAGTGGTAGCAGCCCGTGGCGGCGGGGCCTGAGGACTTGAAGCCGAAGTCGATGGTCATGTTGCCATTGTCATCATCAGCATCGTCCAGGGTGTTGAAGGCGCCGCTCTCACCGGTGCTGTTCGTCGGCTCATTGTCATCCTCCAGCAGGATCAGCGCGCTGCTGATGCCGTTGACCGCAGGCTGCGCGTTGTCGATGCCGTCGTCGTTGCCCACGATGTTGTCGTCCAGGTTCGTGTCGCCCGGGGAGGCGGGGGAGATGGAAATCGAGTTCACCAGCGGTTTGCCAACGGCAAACTCCGACGCTGGCACACGCACATAGTAGGAGCCCGGAACGACATTGTTGAAGATGTAGCGTCCCCGTGTGCTGGTGTTTGTGCTTGTCGTCGTGCTGGCCACAAAGACGCCCGAGCTGTTCAGCAGCTCGACGCGCACGCCACCGACACCTTCGCCGGAATTGTACACGCCGTTGTTGTTGCCGTCCTTGTAGACCATGTTGCCGATGCTGCAGAAGGTCGGACGGAGGCCGAAGTCGATGGTGTTCTCAATGTTGCCGCCAAACGGCGCCAGCAGGTTCCCCGGCTCCGTCAGCGCGGAGAGCGTGATCATTGGCGAGTAGATCGGCGCGCCACGGCTCGCCTGCGTGATGCCGTTGTTGTCATTGTCCACGCCATTGTCAGAGCTGCTGCTGGTGCTGCTGCGGCGCGGGTGGGAGATCGGCGGCGTCACACGCACATAGTAGCGTCCCGCGCTCAGTCCGGTGAAGCTGTACAGCCCGTCCGCGCCCGTGGTGAAGGTGTTCCCGACCTTCACATCGTCGCCATTGTTCACCGTGCTGTCAGTGGAGGTGAAGAGATCCACCTGCGCGCCTTCCACACCTGGCTCGCCCGCATCCACCACGCCGTCATTGTCATTGTCAGACCAGACCAGGTTTCCGATGGTCATGGCGGCGGAGAAGCCGAAGTCGATCGTCATTTCCTGGTTTCCTCCGCCGGTCGCCTGGTTGCCCGGTTCCTTGTTCAGCGCCAGATCGATGATGGGGCTGATCACCGGCGTGCCGGGACCACCGGGCTGCAGGCCGTTGCTGTCATTGTCTTTTCCATCATCGTTTGGATTTGCCGGAGATGCCGTTGGCCACAGCGCGTCCGGCGTGGGGATGCGCACGAAATACTTGCCCACAGCAAGCCCCGTGAACAGATAGTAGCCGTTGGCATCCGTGGTGGTGGTGGCCACCAGCACGTCGTCCGCGGTGTTGCTCAGGTTGTCGGCTCCAGGGCGCAGAAGCTGCACGGTCAGGGCCTGTAGACCGGGTTCGCGCGGATTCTTGATACCGTTGGCATTGGTGTCGGCCCAAACATAGTCGCCGATGGACATCGATGGCGGATCACAGGTGGCATCCCCCTGAAGGAGGATGTTGTCGATGTCGATGTAGCCCGCGCCATCGCCGCCCCACAGGTAAACCTCCAGCAGGAAGGACTTGCCCGCCAGCTCAGCACCCGTCGGCAGGGCCGAAGCACCGCCGATGAAGCTGCTCCATGGGATGTTGAGCGAGTACCATGAGCCCGTGGCTGGCAGGGAGAAGGTGGCGCTCGACGCCGTGCGGTGGCTTCCCCCGTCCTGCCAGGTCAGGAACACCCTGCCCTGCACCGGGGCCGTGGTGCCCACGCGGAACACGTCAAACAGCAGGTTGCCGATGTTCCCCGTGGCGTTCGGGTCCATGTCAAAACGGATCCACAGGCTGTCACGGTTCTGTGTCAGGCTGGTTCGGGTGGCGTCATAGGCGGTGTCATACGCGGCGTCCCAGTCGCGCATCCGGCGGGACATCGCGCCACTGCGGATCGGGCCGTTGCTGGCTGGCTCACTGATGTCCGTGAGGCCGTTCATGTCGTCCTCGATCTGGATCTTGGCCGCGTTGACAATGGCCGGATTCTTGAGGCTTGGCGGCGCGGGCAGGCCGCCGCTGGCGACGTTCAGCTCGTATTCCAGCAGGTTCGTCGGGGATGCCGGAACAGCACGGAAGGCGAAATCAACACTGTTGTCAGCGCTCGTGCCGCCAGCAATGTCCCCAGGCTCGCGCCCGACGGCCAGGGTGATGAGCGGGCTGGTGACGACAGTCCCCTTCCCGCCGGGCTGCAGGCCGTTGTTGTCATTGTCCACACCGTTGTCCAGGCTGACCTGGGCGCCGGAGGACATCGGGTGCGTGGAGAGCGGCGTGGCGATGCGAACGTAGTAACGCCCCGGGGCCAGGCCGGTGAAAGAATAGGCGCCTGTCCCATTGGATGTGGTGGTTCCCAGGAGGGCGTCGTCTCCATTGCCCACAACGGTGTCAGTGGAGCTGAAGAGCTGCAGCGACACACCAGGAAGGCCCGGCTCACCCGCGTCGCGGATGCCGTTTTGATCCTGGTCGTCCCACACAAGGTTCCCCAGGGTCAGACCGGTGATCGTCAGCACATAGTCACGCGTGCCAGAGCAGGTGGCGGTGTCCACGCCACGCACCGTGAAGCTGTAGCTGCCCGCCGCCGTGGGCGTGCCAGTGATGTCTCCCCCTGCGGCCAGCGCGAGTCCTGGCGGCAGGCTGCCCGCGATAACCGAGTAGGAATAGGGGCCGACACCGCCGGTGCTCGTCACTGTCTGGCTGTAGGCCACCCCGCGATAGCCGGAGGGCAGGCTGGCCGGGCTGAGGGCCAGCGTGGGGCACACGATGGTGACGCTGATGGTGGCGCTGCCCACGCAGCCATAGTTGTCACGCGCCTCGGCGGTGAAGGTGAATGTGCCTGCCGCGTTCGGTGTGCCGCTCAGCGTTCCGGTGGCATTGAGCCCGAGACCGGGCGGTGCGCTGCCCGCCGGGATGCTCCATGCGTATGGTCCGGTGCCGCCAGTGGCTGACAAGGTGGTGGTGTGGCTCACACCCACCGTGGCTTCCGGCGCCGTTGTCGGCGTGATGGTGATCGTCGGGCATTGCAGGGAAAAGGTGTAGTTGATCGTGCCCGGGCAGTTGTTCTGGTCCATGGCCTGGATGGTCACTGTGTAGCTGCCAGCAGCGCTGGTGGGCGTGCCGCTGATCAGCCCCGTCGGTGAGATGCTCATTCCGGTGGGGAAGGCGCCGCCGATGCGTGACCATGTCTTCGCGCCCACACCGCCCGTGGCCGTGAGCTGCTGGGTGTAAGCGGTGCCAACAGTCGCCGTCGGCAGGGAGGAAGGCGCGATTGTGATGGCCGCGCAGTTCACCCCCAGGGACAGCGCCTGCTGCTTGATGCAGCCGTTCAGGTCGCTGACCTGCGCCGTGAAGTTAAACGATCCCACCGCGCTGGTGGAGCCGCTGATCCTGCCGTCCGAACCCAGGGTGATGCCCGCCGGCAGCGCGCCGCCAGCCAGGGACCATGTGTAAGGCACCGAGCCCCCCATGGCCGTGAGCTGCTGCTCATACGCCTGGGTCGTGGTGGCCTGAGGCAGAGTGGTCGGGGTGATGGTGATCACCGGGCAGTCAAAGGTGATCGAGCAGTCGCGGGTGCCCGCGCAGCCTTCCTTGTCCGTCGCCTTCACACGGAAGCTGTAGGTGCCCGGGGCCACGGTGGGCGTGCCGCTGACCACACCGCCCGGGCTCAGCGTGAGCCCGTCTGGCAGCGTGCCGCTGTCCAGCGTCCAGGTGTAGGCGGGGTTTCCCCCGGTCGCGGTGAGGGTCTGCGTGTAGGCCTGGAACTGCCGCGCGGTGGCCAGCGTCGCCGGGGTGATGGTGATCACCGGACACGTCACGCGCAGCGTGTGGGTGCGGCTTCCCGTGCAGCCCTCGCTGTCCGTGCCACGCACCGTGAAAGTGTATTCCCCAGGCACCGCTGTCGGCGTCCCCTGCAGCAGGCCCGCCGGGGTGACGCTCATGCCCGAGGGCAGCGCCCCGCTGGTGATGCTGAAGCTGTAAGGCGCGCTGCCTCCGGCGCCGTCCATCAGCACGGGGGAATACGCCGCATACTGCCTCGCATCTGCCAGCGTGGCGGGCGAAAGCGTGATCTGCGGGCACACCACGCGCACGCTCAGCGCCTGGGTGCTCACGCAGTTGTTCGCATCACGCGCACGCACGGTGAAGTTGTAGGTGCCGGGGGCCGAGCCAGGCGTGCCGCCCAGCGCCCCGCTGCTGCTGAGGCTCATGCCCGTTGGCAGCGTGCCGCTGGCGATGTCCCACAGGTAAGGCGCCGTGCCACCTGCGGCGGCGAGGGTGACGGTGGTGTAGGCCGCATACTGCGTGGCATCACCCAGCGTCTTCGGCGTGATGTCAAACACAGGGCAGGAAACCGCCAGCGTGTAGGCGCGGAAGCCGACACCGCCATACGTGTCGCCTGCACGTGCGGTGAAGAGGTAGCTGCCCGGAACAGCCGTCGGCGTGCCGCTGATCACGCCTGTGACGGCGTCCAGTGCAAGCCCTGCCGGCAAGCCGTTGTTGCCGCTGCTGACCAGCGTGTGGCGCGGCAGCACCTCGGCTCCTGTGATCGCGCGGTTGTAAATCGCCACCTCATCCAGAAGACCATTCCAGGCGGTGCTGGCGGTGGCGCTGCCCCCGATCACCAGCGGCTGGTTGGAATGATTGATGGCCGTGGTGAAGGCCTTGGACGCCACCTGCACGCCGTTCACATAGATGCGCAGATTGGCAAGGTCATAGGTGGCCACCACATGGCTCCAACCGCCGACAGTCACCGGCGCCTCCACAAACTCCGAGGTGGAGGCGGCTGAGCTGAGGCCATTGATCCAGAACCGCACCGTGCTGCCGCCGCTGGTCTGGGTCAGCCCATAGCCGTTCGTCGGCGCGGTCACATTCCCCGTCTTTGCCACAATGATGCGGTTCCCTGCGGGAGCGGCGCTGGCCGGCCTCACCCAGGCCTCAAGGCTGATCTGCGTCGGACGCATGGCCGACTGGTCGGCCACCTGCATGTGGTCGTTCACGCCGTCAAAGCTGAAAGCCCTGCCCGCGATGCCGGTGCCAAAGGCCACGCCATTGAGCAGCGCGCCGTGGTTGCCATTGAGGATTTCCGCCGCGCTGCCTTCGCCCGGCCACCACACGACCGCGCCGTTCAGCGCGCTGGGGCTGTGGCTCCAGGCGTAGGGCTCTGTGCCACCCGTCGCGGTCAGGCCCTGGCTGTAGTCGGCATACTGTGTCGCGGCGGGCAGCGTGGGCGGCCCCACGGACACCAGCGCGTTCATCAGGAACAGGGTGTAGGGCTGCGTTCCCGCACAGCCCTGGCTGTCCGTGCTGCGCACCGTGAAAGTGTAGCTGCCCGGCGCGGCCGCCGCGTCCGGCGTGCCGCTGATGACGCCCGCACTGCTCAGGACCATGCCGCTGGGCAGGCTGCCGCTGCTGATGCCATAGCTGTAGCCGCCCGCGCCGCCGCTGGAGGTCAGAGTCAGCGGATTGTAGGCCACATACTGGGTGGCCACCGCCACCGCGCCCGGGCTGATCGTGATCACCGGGCAGCCGCGGAAACCAAAGTCGATCGTGTTCTCCACGTTCGTGTTGCCGGAGGTGCCCGGCTCCCCGCCTGCGGTCAGGGTGATCACCGGGCTGATGACCGCCGTGCCAATGCCACCGGGCTGGAAGCCATTGCTGTCATTGTCCTCGCCATTGTCCGCGCTGTCCGCCACCCCGGAGGCCAGCGGATAGGCCGCAGGCGGAGTCGGAATGCGCACCCGGTAGGTGCCAGGCTGGTAAACCGTGAAGCCATACATGCCGGAGCTGTTCGTCGTGGTGCTGGTGATGACGGTGTCCGCCGTGCCGCCGAGCAGTTCCACCGTGATGCCTGAGCCTGCGCCGTTTTCCGTGCCGCTGCTGTACACGCCGTCGTTGTTTGCATCGATGAAAAGCTGGTTGCCCAGCTGGATGCCGGTGAACAGGCCAAAGTCCACGCTCAGCTCCGTGTCAGGATTGGTGTCGCCATCGTTCACCGGCTCCGTCCCAATGGCCAGCGTGATCACCGGGCTGTAGATCGCCGTCCCCGGGCCGCCTGGCTGCGCGCCGTTGTTGTCATTGTTCACACCATTGTCCAGCGTCACCACATTGCCGCCGGTGGAGGGGATGCTGCTGGGCGGCGTCACCTTCACCACATACTTGCCATCCGCGAGGCCGGTGAAGTTATAGGCGCCCACAGGGCTGGTCGTGGTGCTGGCGATGAGAAGGTCGTCAGCGTCACCTGCCACATCGTTGCTGCTGCGGTAGAGTTCCACCGCCACACCGCCGATGCCCAGCTCATTGAGGTCGCGCAGCCCGTTGTTGTTGGCATCGTTCCAGACCAGGTTGCCGATCGTCAGCGTGGACGAGGGGCTCACCTGGCAGAGGTACACCAGGTCCGTCACCAGCGGGTTCGTGCTGCTCCCGCCGGACAGCGCCATGCTCGCCGTGTCGATCTGGGACGCCGTCGCGCCGTTGGCGATGCGGAAGCGGTAGGTGAACTGACGCCACACCGGCTGCGCGGCGTTGCCCGAGGCCTCGCTCCAGCCATTGTAGTCAGCACTGCCAAAGATGGGGTAGGACACCGTGCCGCCGCTGAATCCGCAGCACTGCTGCTCGCCGGGCGCGGTGGCGCTCATCTCACCCTGCGGCACCGTGTAGTATTGATAGACCCCGGGCGTCGTGCCCGTGATCACCTGGAAGATCTGCGCGTTCGCCCCGAGATCCCACAGAAGGGATGCCGCGCCTGCGGAGGCATTCGCCGCCCAGACGCTCAGCTCATATTCCTTGCCCGCCTGCAGCACGCTGCTCCAGCCACCGCCGCCGGCCGGACGCAGGCTGACGCTGGAGTTCGTGCCCTGCAGCAGCAGCATGCGCTTGCCATGGCGGCTCTTCACGCTCTCCATCCACGAGACCCTGGAGCCGGTGCTGCCGGAGCTGATCTGCGCACGCTGCACTGGCTCGCCCAGGCCGCTGGTGCCGTTTGTGCCGCCCACCCACTGGAAGGCGTTGATGTTGTTGCCCAGGGAGGTGCCCGCGCCGTTGTAGCCCAGCACCGTGGTGGCCGCGCCCGTGGTGTTTGGCAGCCCTTGGAATTCAAAGCTCGGGTTGTCGATCAGGTTCGTGATCTGGCACGGGTTCCCATTGGCAAAGCCGATGTCGATGGTGCTGTCGGTGTCGGTGTCATCACCATCGCTGCCCACCCCAGGCTCGGTGCCAGGGGCCAGCGTGATCAGCGGCGTTACCACTGGATCGCCCGGGGCCGCTTGAATGCCGTTGTTGTCGTTGTTGACACGGTTGTCCAGCGCCACCTGGCTTGTGCTCACCCTCGGATAGTAGGTCGGCGGTGTCGGCACGCGCACATAATAGACGCCCGGGGCCAGGCCGCTGAAGCTGTAAAGTCCGTTCGAGTCTGTCGTGGTGGTGGCCAGCATCATGTCATCACCGCTGCCATTGTCGCGCACGCCATTGATGCCGGGGGACCAAAGCTGCAGGCGGAGGTTTGGCACACCGCTCTCCGTGGAGTTGCGCAGGCCGTCGTCGTTCATGTCGATCCACACCTGGTTGCCCAGGCCCATGGGCTTGATCACGAAGGTGGCGCTGCCGGTGGCGCTCTGGCAGTTGTAGGCGTCCGTGGCGCGCACCGTCACACTGTAGGTTCCCAGGGTGGTCGGCGTCCCGCTGACCGTGCCGTTCGGCGCCAGTGTCAGACCAGGTGGCAGCGTGCCGCTGACCAGGGCAAACGAATACGCCGCCGTGCCGCCGCTGGCTGTGAGCGCATGCGTGTAGGCCGTGTTGAGATACCCGCTCACCGGCGTGGTGCCGCCCAGGGTGATCACCGGGCAGACCGGGGTGACAGTGTGCACACGCGAGCCCACGCAGCCGTTCGCATCCGTGGCCGTCAGTGTGAACGACACCGGAGTCATCGTCGTTGCCGTGCCGGTGAGCACGCCCGTGCTGCTGAAGCTCAGCCACGCAGGCAGGCCGCTGGCGCTGTAGGTCAGCGGCGTGGCGCTGCTGCCGCTGGCGGTCACCGCCTGGGAATAGGCAAACCCGATCACCGGCGCGGGCAGTGTGGCCGGGTTCATCGTAATGACCGGGCACACGCGCAGCGACACCATGCGTGTGGCCTTGCAGCCCAGGCTGTCCGTGGCCGTGACTTCAATGCTGCCGGCACCCGCCGTGGTCGGCGTGCCGCTGAGGGTGCCGTCCGCGGCCAGGGTCAGCCCCGCAGGCAGCGTGCCCGCCGTCGCTGTCCAGGTGAGGGCGCCGGTGCCGCCGCTGGCGGAAAGAGTCCGGGTGTAAGAGCTGCCCACCACCACTGAAGGCAGCGTGCTCGGCGTGATGGTGATCGTGGGGCAGGCGCGCAGTCCAACGTCGATGGTGTTTTCAGTGTTCGAACTGCCGCTGGTCCCAGGCTCCCCGCCATAGGTCAGGGTGAAGGTGCCAGTGCGGATCGCCGTGCCCGCCCCCCCCGGCTGACTGATGCCGTTGCTGTCATTGTCCACGCCATTGTCCGCCGAAACGCCATTGAGCGCGTGCAGCATCTGCGCCGCCGGGGTGACACGCAGATAATAGACACCTGCTGGAAACACGGTGAACTCATACGCGCCGTTGCCATTGGTCGTGGTGGTGTCGAAAACGACATCGTCACCGTTGTAGGCCACATTGTCCGCCCCGCGTGTCATCAGCTCCACCGTCACGCCGCTCACGCCGCTCTCGCTGCCGCTCTGGAAAACACCGTCGCCGTTTGCGTCGAGGAACACCAGATTGCCCACGCTGAAGCCGCTGAAGAGGCCGAAGTCGATGCTCAAATCCGTGCTGAAGTCGAAGTCACCGTCATCTATTGGCTCAAAGAAGCTGGTGAGGTTGATCACCGGACTGAAGATCGTGGTCCCCCGCCCTCCTGGCTGCGAGCCGTTGTTGTCATTGTTCACACCATTGTCCAGCGTGACCGGCGTTCCGCCCGTGGCCGGGTGGGAGGCTGGCGGCGTGAGCCTGATGTAATATCTGCCCGGCACCAGACCGGAGAACGCATAGGCACCGGTGGACGTGGTGGTGAAGCTGCTTCCCACCTGCGTGTCGGCCGCAGCTCCGCTGCCGCCGATGGCATTGTCCGAGCCCGTGCTGAAGAGCTGCAGCACCGCGCCAGCCAGGCCCGGCTCGGAAGCGTCCTTCCAGCCGTTGTTGTTCACGTCGTTCCACACAAGATCACCAATCGTGAGCGAGCTGATGGTGATGCTGTACGCCTGTGTCTGCTGGCAGTTGTTCGCGTCTGTGACCCGCACGGTGAAGTTGGAGGTCTGCTTGGTGGTCGGCTTGCCTCCAATCGCCCCTGTGCCTGGGTTCAGGCTGAGACCGCTTGGCAGAGCCCCTGAGCTGACCGCCCAGGTGTAGGGTGCCGTTCCGCCTGTGGCAGTCAGGGTCTGGTCATAGGTGTCGCCAACGCTGCCCCCGGCAAGACTCGTCGGCGCAATGGTGATCGCCGGGCAGGCGGGTGTCAGGGTGTAGGTGCGCGTGCCTGTGCAGGCGAGCGAGTCCGTGGCGCGGATGGTGAAGGTCGCTGAGGCCAGGCTGGTCGGCGTGCCGCTGATGACGCCGCTGGTCCCATCCAGCAGAAGGCCGGCAGGCAGTGTGCCTGAGCTCACCGCCCAGGTGTAGGCCGGCGTGCCGCCCGTGGCGCTCAGCGCCTGGCTGTAAGGCGCGTTCATCGTCGCCGCGCCCAGAGGCGTGGGATTCACGGTGATGTCGGGGCACACCGGGGTCAGCGTGTAGCTGCGTGATCCGGTGCAGAGGTTCGCGTCCGTGGCGGTGATGGTGAAGGTCACAGCCGTCGTGCTGGTCGGCGTGCCGGTCAGCGCGCCGGTGCTGGCGTTCAGCGTCAGCCAGCCTGGCAGTCCGCTGGCGCTGAAGGTGATCGGCGTGGCGCTGCTGCCCGTGGCGCTGATGGTCTGCGAATAAGCCGTGCCCACAGTCGGAGTTGCCAGCGAGGATGGATTGACCGTGATCACCGGGCACACCTTGATCTGCACCACCTGGTCCCTGTAGCAGGCACCGGCATCCATGGCGCGCACGGTGATGCTGACGCCGTTCACACCGCTCGTCGGCGCGGTGGGGGTGCCGGTCACGGAACCCCCGGTGCCGAGGTTCAGTCCGGCAGGCCAGGTGCCTGCCGTGGTGCTCCAGGTGAACGGCAGCGCTGTGCTGCCCGTGGCGCTCATGGCCTGCGTGTAGGCTGCGCCCACAGTGCCCTGGGCCAGGGTGGCTGGCGTGACCAGGATGTTCGGGCAGGAGCGGAAGCCAAAATCCACCGTGTTCTCGAAGCTGGTGCTGCCGCTGGAGCCCGGCTCCGTGCCCACGGCGAGGGTGATCAGCGGGCTGGTGGCCGCCGTGCCGGAGCCGCCTGACTGCACGCCGTTGCTGTCATTGTCCACACCGTTGTCCAGGTCCACCGAGGGCGAGGCCCAGGGCGAGCCCGCAGGCGGTGTGGGGACGCGCACACGGTAGGTGCCCGGAGCACATCCACCAAAAAGGTAGCTGCCATCTGCGGCCGTCGTGGTGGTCAGCAGCACGGTTCCCGCGCTGTTCAAGAGCTGCACCGTGACGTTGGCAATCCCCGTCTCCCCCCCGATTCCGGAACCTGGCTCATAGATGCCGTTGCCGTTGGCGTCGCCAAAGACCATGTCGCCCACGTTCACCCCGTTGTTCAGTGCAAAGTCCACAGTGAGGTCGGTGTTCGCATTGGAGTCACCGTCATTCACCGGCTCCGTCCCTGCGGCCAGCGTGATGATCGGGCTGTAGATCGGCGTCCCGGGGCCGCCCGGCTGCAGGCCGTTGTTGTCATTGTCCACGCCATTGTCCAGCGGCACCACCACGCCGGAGGTGGCTGGCAGCGCTGCCGTCGGGGTGAGCTGCACATAATAGGTGCCCGCGGCCAGGGAGCTGAAGGTGTAGGCGCCGCTGCTGCCGGTGGTGATCGCAGGCGCCACCTCATAGTCCGCATTCACTCCCGTGCCGCCACGCAGCCCGTCCGCGCCCGGATGGAACAACCGCACGACCACACCGGCCACGCCCGGCTCGCCCGCGTCCTTGATGCCGTCACGGTCAAGGTCGTGCCAGACCGCGTTCCCCAGGCAGAGGCGCGCATCCGGCTGGCCCACGCGGCGGAAGACCATGGAGTCTTCGACTGCGGCAGGATTGTTCCCGTACACCCCCAGCACGTTGCCGTCGGCGGAGATGCCGTCGCCACCGTTGTAGAGATTCCAGAAGGAGTAGGCCTCGTCCTGCGCCACATGGCCGTCGGACACAAGAACTTCGGACAGACGGGTGTAGAGGTCCGTCGGCGTGTCCCACACCACGGCAAAGCTGCCGGAGGAACCACTGCTGTAGATCGATCCCACCGCACGGCCTGTGTCACTCACAGCTCCCACGATACCACCCAGACTGTCCGCAGGCAGCACGCGCGCCAGGTTGGTGCGGGTGGAAGTTTGTGTGTCATGCACAAACGGCACAGGCACACCGGAAATCCGCTGGCTGGAGCCGACATAGCGGCCGTTCGGGCTGATGCGGCCTCCGCGCAGCGCGCCACCGGTGAAGGTGGCCACTGTGGTGTTCCACCCGGAGGCCGGGCTGCCGCTGATCACCTTGCCCACGCCGCTGCTGTCGATGACGAGCAGCCTGGTGCCGTCTGCGGAGGCGTCCAGCACCTCCCGCACGCCTGAGATGGCCGTCCAGGCGCGGGTGCTCAGATTCCAATACCCGCCCTGGGGCATCAGCGGCCCGGAGTTGCCGTCCGGGTCCACCATGCCGAAGGCGTGGGCGCTGTCAGCGGTGATGGCGCTCGGCATGGCATACACGCTGGCGTTGGCGTCGTAAGGCGTGAGCAGGCGCGTGACTGTGTTGGTGGCGCGGTTGTAGAACCACGGGATGACATTGAACTTGTTGCCGCTGGTCCATTTCTCATGGCCCACCACATTGCCACTGTCGTTGACGTCGCTGCCCAGCGCATAGGGATGCGCGTTGTCGATGGGCGCGATGTCCACATTGGCGAAGGTGAGCGTGTTCATCACGAACCCGCGCGTCTTCATTCCCACGCGGATGCCGGTGATCCAGCGGCCGTCCGGGGACATGTTGAAAAGGCAGTTGGCCTGCGTGGCCGTCTCGCCGCCCAGCGCGTCACGGCCAACGCGGGTGACCAGGTAGGAACCGCCCATCGTGCGGCCCAGCGGATCAGCGCAGCCGGCGGCCGCGGCGGAGACGGTAAGGGCGCGCGTCACATTGGTGGCACAGCCGGACGCATCGGTCACGGTCAAAGTCACCGAGGTGGAACCTGCCGCCGAGGGAGTTCCTTTGATGACACCTCCTGTCTCCAGCGTCAGGCCTGCTGGCAGCGTGCCACTGAAAAGCGCATAGCTGTAAGGGGCTGAGCCGCCAGTCGCCACCAACGTCTGCGAATAGGCCACCCCCACCGTGGCCACCGCCAGCGAGCCCGGCCCCGAGCTGATGACCGGGCAGCTCGGCGTGAGCGTGTAAACAAGGGAGCCTGCGCAGCCGTTCGCGTCCGTGGCGGTGATGGTGAAGGTGCGTGCGGCGGAACTGCTCACCGTGCCGCCAATCGCCCCGGTGGAGGCATTCAGCGTAAGCCCCGCAGGCAGGCTGCCGCTGGAAACGGTGTACACATAGGAGCCTGCGCCGCCCGAAGCGCTGACGCTGGCACTGTAGCCGCGCCCTGCGGCGATGTCCGGCAGCGTTGTCGGCGTAAGCGTGATCACCGGGCAGATCTTGAGGGCAATCGTTCCTGTGGCCGGGCAGCCCAGAGAATCCAACGCGCGCACCGTGAAGGAGCTGCCCGCCCCGTTTCCGGCTGTGGGCGTTCCAGTGATGGCACCCGAGGTGGCGTTCAGGGACAGGCCGGCGGGCAGCGTGCCCGAGGTCACGCTCCATGTGGTGTAGGGGCCTGTGCCGCCGGTCGGCGTGAGGGTCTGGTTATAGGAGGTGCCCACCGTGCCACCGGCAAGCGTGGCCGGCCCCACGGAGGATGCCGCGCAGGCAATCGTCGTCACATAGTCTTCCACTTCCCCAACGCCGACGATGCCGCCGGCCCCAGGAGAGGAGACGTTGGTCAGGCGCACACGCACACCTGCCGTGCCAAGCACTGCGGCCCCTGGAACAGTGAAGCTGATGGTACGGTTCGCATTGGAGGTGCCGTGGAGGATGGCGGTGTTCACAGCCACCTGCTCGCCCGCGTCGGTGAGCGTGCCGTTGCCATTGAAATCAATCCACGCGTTCAGGTAGGCCGTGCTGCCGCTGGTGTTGGTGACATTGACAATGAGGGAGGAGGCAGCGCCACGTGTCAGCGTGGCCGGCACGGTCACGCCGTCCTCGTCATCCACGCCTGTCTCATCATCGTTGGTGGCCGTGGCGTTCGGCACCGGGTTGGCGTCCGAGTCCACCAGCGCGCCCATGCGCAGGCTGGTGCTGGCCTCGCTGCCTGCCGTGCTGAACAGGCTGAAGTCACCATAGTCCGCCGGCGGCGCCGTGATGGTCACCACATAGTCTTCCACCTCGCCAATGCCTGAGGCGCCGGTTGCGGTGGTGGAGGCCGAGTCCGTCAGGCGGAAGCGCACCGCACGGTTGGCCCCCGGTGTCGCGTTTGCCGGCACGGTGAAGGTGATCTGCTGGACGCTGTTGAAGGTCGGGGTGTCGCTCCAGGGGGCCAGATACTGGCCGTCGATCACCACAGGCCCCGTGCTGGTGTTCGGCAGCTGCCATGCGGCAGCGATGCTGTCCCCGCCGCCCGCCTCCTTCATGATGCCTTCAATGTAGTAGGCCTTTCCCGCCTCCAGATTGATGGAGGCAGACTTCTGCTCGGGATACACGGTCCATGCCTGGGGGGTGGTCCAGCCGGGGACATGGGAGATCATGACGGCGCTGGCCGCCGTCTCGTTGGTTCCCAGGAAGAGCTGCGTCTCGTCATCTCCCGCCACCCAGAAGGTGTAGCTGCCTGTCACCGGCGGGTACAGCCAGCCACGCATGCGCTGCCCCATGTTTTCGGCCCAGTCCACCGGAGAAGTGAAGTTGGTGCGGTAGTCAAACCCAGTTGGATTGTTGGGATAGTTCGGGCTGCTTTTCAGGTCGCTTACCAGCACCCCGTTGTTCAGGCCCGTCCAATACTGGCGCAGGATCGTGCCGGTGTTGACACTGGAAATCGTGCGCACAGCCTCCAGACGCTCACCCCCGCTGGAGATCGGCGCGTTGTTCATCACGCCGTCGTTGTTGAAGTCGATCCACGCATGCAGGTACCCGGCGGCCCCCGTCTTGTTCACCACCGTGACGGGGATCGTCACCGTGGCGCCCGGATCAATGCTGGCGGGCATCACCACACCATCCTCGTCATCCAGGTTCGTCATGTCATCCCCTGTGGCGGTGCTGTTGGTGGTGGCGGCGGGCTCCGCATCCACCGTGGTGCCCATCAGCAGGTTGGTGCTGGTGATGCTGCTGGCGGAACCCAGCGCGGAGTGGTCACCAAAATCAATGTTCTGCGAAGGCGTCATCGTGTACGACCGGGACCCGGAGCAGCCGTTTGCATCCGTGGCGGTGAGGGTGAAGGTCTGCGCGCTCATGCTGGTCGGCGCGCCGCTGATGACGCCCGTGCTCGGGTTCAGGGCCAGCCCCGCGGGCAGGCTGCCGGCAGAAACCGCATGCACATACGCGCCCGATCCGCCGGAGGCCGACACCGTCTGGTTATAGGCCAGGGTCATCGTGCCATCAGGCAGCGTGGCAGGGCTCAACGTGATCACCGGGCAGATCCTCAACGTGAAAGTCTGGGAGGTGTGGCAGCCCACGGAGTTCATCGCCTTGAGCACAAAGCTGGAGCCCGTGGCGCCGGAGGTGGCGGCCGTGGGAGTGCCAGAGACAACACCCGCGCTGCTCAGCGAAAGTCCTCCGGGCAGGCTGCCGGAAACGAGGCTCCAGGTGTAGGTCTCCGCACCACCGGTGGCGGAAAGGGTGAAGCTGTACGGCGTGCCCACCGCGCCGGCGTCCAGCGCCTGCGAGGCCACCGTGATGGCGGCGCAGCTGATCGTGGTCACATAATCCTCCACCTCGCCACTGCCATCCGCGCCGTCTGCCCCAGGCGAGCTGACGCTGGTCAGACGCACACGCACCCCCGCCGTGCCGAGGCTGGCACCTGCGGGAACCGTGAAGTTCAGCGTCCGATTGGCATTGGAGGTGCCGGTGGACACCACAGTGTTCGTGGCGATCTGCTCGCCCGCGTCGAGCGACCCATTGCGGTTGAAGTCGATCCACGCGTTAAGAAACGCCGACGCCCCCGTGGTGTTTGTGACCGTCACGATCAACGAGCTGGCCGTGCCCTGCTCCATCGTGGCTGGCACGACAACGCCGTCCTCGTCATCACTGCCGGTGATGTCATCACCCGTCGCGGTCTCGTTGGTCGTCGCCGTGACCTCACCGTCCACCAGCGCGCCAATGCGCAGCGCGTTGTTGGACAAGCTGCTGGCGCTGGGGAAGCCGGAGTAGTCGCCGAAGTCGGTGCTCGCCGCCATGATCTCCACCATGTAGTCCTCCACCTCCCCGTTGCCGGAATGCCCCGTGGGTCCCGGGTTGCTTGTGGAAGTGATGCGGAAGCGCGCGCCC
Organism: uncultured Prosthecobacter sp.; assembly: GCA_964588755.1. Lineage (GTDB taxonomy): Bacteria > Verrucomicrobiota > Verrucomicrobiia > Verrucomicrobiales > Verrucomicrobiaceae > Prosthecobacter. The sequence continues at coordinate 33,602 of CAZPSQ010000031.1, forward strand.
ACGCTTCCGGAGACAGCGCCGGCAGGCGTGTTGAAGGTAAAGGTCTGGGAGGTCCCGTTGGTGCCATTGGTCACCGTCTGGTTGGCGATGATCTGCTCACCGGCGTCCGTCAGCACGCCGTTGCCGTTGAAGTCGATCCAGCCGTTCAGATAAACCGTGGAACCGGAGGTGTTGAGACGCTTGACCGTCACGCTGCCGGAACTGCCGGCATAGATGACATCCGGCAGGGTCACGCCATCCTCATCGTCGATGTCGTCGATGTCGTCGCCATTCGCGTTGAAGTTCGCGCGGGCGGCCGTTTCCGTGTCGCTTTCAAGGCCAAGGCGGATGCTGCTGGACCAGGTGCTGCTGGCCGTGCCAAACCCGGCATAGTCACCGAAGTCCAGCGTGCCTGTGCTCAGATCCGTGAAGGCCACCGCATGTGGACCGCTCAGCGTGGAGGTGATGTTGCGTACATTGACGCCTTCCGGGGAATACACCTGCACCTCATTTTCAGCAAAATCCACCACATAGAGGTTTCCATCCGGCCCCCACTTGATGCCGGTGTACGGATTGGACCCGGCGTCCATGGTGACAAACGTCGAGCGTGTTCTGGAGGGGAAACTGATGGCGTCCACGCGGCCGTTGCTGGCATTGTTGTTGCGCACGTTCACATACAGCCGTCCATCCGGCCCCCAGGCCAGCCCACGCGGATATTCGCCCGAGGCCCAGGTGGCGATGGGCGACTGGTACACCCCCGCCGCATTGTGCAGGCGCAGCGTGCCGCCGGAGATGTTCTGCGTCACATACATGTTCCCGGTGGAGTCGAAGGCGAACCCCGCCGGGCTGCTGATGTTGCTGATCACCGTGCCGTTCATTGCGCCGGTGGTCTGGTTGAAACGCACCACGGTGCCCGCGTTATGGTTTGCAATGTAAATGTTCCCGTCTGAACCAGCCGCCATCTGGTAGGGAAAGCTCAACCCACTGACCAGCGTGCCCAGGAACGCCCCAGTGGTGCCGTCGTACCTTGTGATCGAATTGGAGGAGCCGTTCGCAGCCAGGAACGAATTGTCACTCAGGCGGTACAGGTAGTTCGGAGAACTCAGGCCTGTCAGCGCTGAAGCCCCCAGCGACGCGCCATCCCCCCCATTGAAGCGGCTGATCGAGTTGTTGCTGTAGTTCACCACCACAATTGCAAAACCCGGCGCGATGGTCAGCATGTGATCCTCCACCTCCCCAATCCCGTCTGCGCCGTCCGGCCCCGGGCTGCTGACGCTGGTCAGCCGCACACGTACCCCCACCCTGCCAGGCGTGGCACCCGCAGGCACCGTGAAATTCAGCGTGCGGTTGGAGTTCGTCACACCGGTGACAACAGTGGTGTTCGTGGCCACCTGCTCGCCGGAGTCAGTCAGCACACCATTGTTGTTCCAGTCAATCCACGCATTCAAATAGGCCGTCGAACCACGCGTGTTGGTCACGGTGACAACAATGCTCCCAGGTGAGCCTTGCACCACGCTCACGGGCAGAATCACCCCATCTTCATCGTCGGAACCGGTGAGGTCATCCCCCGTCGCAGTATTGTTCGTGGTGGCGGAGGACTCAGCATCCACCGTGGCACCGATTCTCAGCGAGCTGTTAGAGGTGCTGGAAGCGATGGGAAACAAACTAAAATCCCCGAAGTCCGACGTCTGGGCAGACACCCCCACTTCCATGGCCAACACGCTCAAAATGAGCGCCAAAAAGCTACCAAAAACTCCAAAACGCCGCCTAAGCCCCCCTGCATGCCCCCCCGTCACCCGCACATTTGTGCGGAGATTATCGGCAGATTTGCACCCCTCTTGACGAAGGCTCAATGCATGACCGCTGTATCCCGGAAGCAATTCCATGTAAATTTTGTGAATGAAACCATTCTAACCATACAAATTATAATTTCAATATAAAGAAGCTTATTCTTTAACTTTTCTGAACAATTTACCTTATTTTGAATATTTCTTGGCTGTAGCAGGGCATTCCGACCCACCGAATGCCCCCCCCCAAAGACATGCCCCGCTCATGGCTCCTCCTCTGCCTGGGGCCGACCTGACGGCTGCGCCCAATGTCTCAACCGGTCCTTTCTCCAGCATTGACCCTTCGGGGCCAAAACAAACCCTCGACACCCCGCCGTTAGGCCCTATCCTCGCCGCCCCTCCTTTCTTCTTTCAAGAAACACGCCCCCATGAGCAAGAAAATCGTCCTCGCCTACTCCGGTGGTCTCGACACCTCCGTCCTCCTTTCCTGGATCAAAGACACCTACCAGGCTGAAGTCATCGCCTTCTGTGCCAACGTCGGCCAGGACGATGAATTGAAGGGCCTCAACGCCAAGGCCAAGAAGACCGGTGCCTCCAAGATCTACATCGACGACCTTCAGGAAGAGTTCGCAGCCGACTTCATCTTCCCGATGATCCAGGCGGGCGCCATTTATGAAGGGGAGTACTTTCTCGGTACCAGCATTGCCCGCCCTCTTATTGCAAAACGCATGGTTGAGATTGCCAAGGCTGAAAAAGCAGGCTTCATCGCCCACGGTGCCACCGGCAAGGGCAATGACCAAGTCCGCTTTGAGCTCACCACAGCCGCCCTCGCCCCAGAAATTGAAATCATCGCACCCTGGCGCGACGAGCGCTTCCGCACCCAGTTCCCCGGTCGTGCCGAGATGATCGCCTACTGCGAGGAAAAGAAAATCCCTGTCCAGGCCAGCGCCAAAAAGCCCTTCTCCATGGACCGCAACCTCCTGCACATCAGCTACGAGGCCGTCATCCTGGAAGACCCCTGGTTCGACGCCAGCGATCCTA